>JBDZVI010000003.1:36037-92562 GCA_040255585.1 Deinococcaceae bacterium | reverse complement strand
TTTGCGCACCTTGCCGGGGTTCTAACCGTGCAACGCAGCGGATACAACACGGCTATCTTCCAAGACGCTACCGCACAAGCCAGCACGGCGACCATGGGAGGTCCAGTTTGAAAAACGACACGATATGCAACGAGGCAGTTGCGCAATCGCCTAGTTGCACGAGTACTCATTTCCCAAGAAGACCCCCGACCCTCGACCCTCGACCCCCAACCCCCGACTCCCCGACCTCGAGAGCGAGAAGCGCAACGCTCGACCCGAGCGCCTAGACCGCACTCAGGTACCTCATTGGGGGAGAAACCCGCACTCCGTTGTTGGGGCGTGCTCACACTTCGTAGTTAGTCAGTGACGAATGCGACGCTCAAGAAGACGCCACCAACCGGCCCCCATTACCCCGCCCTCACCACCCCTGCCTACCCATCAGAAGCACCACACAACATAGTGCGAACACGCCCTAGAACAGCCTGCCCTCGACCCGTCCGCCGAACACCGTGCGCTCGTGCTCCAGCAGCCACCGCTTCCTCTCGAGCCCCCCGGCGTACCCGCCGAGACCGCCGTTCGTGTTGACGACGCGGTGACACGGCACGACCACGGCAAGGCGGTTGGCGCCGTTGGCCTGCGCCACTGCCCTGAACGAGTTCGGGTTGCCCACGGCCTGCGCCAGTTGCAGGTACGTGATGGTCGCCCCGGCGGGGATCTTGAGGAGCTCCTGCCAGGCGCGCATCTGGAACGGCGTCCCGCGCAGCTCCAGCGGTGTCTTGAACTCGGCGAGCTCGCCTGCGAAGTAACCGTCCAACTCACGCTTCAGGCGCTCAAGCGGCGCGTTCGTCCCGTCGACGATGGCGGCGTCTCGCGCGAGATCCTCGAGTTCCCGCGCCAGGTCGCGGCGCTCCTCGAACTCGAGCAGCACGACGGCTTCCTCGGTGGCCACGCCGAGCATGGAGCCTAGCGGCGTCGTGAAGCGGGAGGAGGTCAGCGTCACCGCCACCCCAACTCCGGCGCCACGTGCTTGAGGATCGCCTCGATGACGTGCGCGTTGTACTCCACTCCCAGCTGGTTGGGCACGGTCAGGAGCAGCGTGTCTGCCTCCGCGATCGCCTCGTCCTCCGCCAACTGCTTGACGAGTACTTCCGGCTCGGCGGCGTAGCTGCGGCCGAAGACGGCGCGTGTCTGCTCGTCGATGTAGCCGATCTGGTCGCGGTCGTCGCCGTCGCGGCCGAAGTAGGCGCGGTCACGGTCGTCCACGAGGGCGAAGATGCTGCGGCTCACGGACACGCGCGGCTCGCGCTCATGCCCGGCCGCCTGCCACGCCTCGCGGAAGGCGCGGATCTGCTCGGCCTGCTGCACGTGGAACGGCTTGCCGTTCTCGTCGAACTTCAAGGTGGAGCTCTGGAGGTTCATGCCGAGTTCCGCAGCCCAGACGGCAGTGCCGTTGGTGGCGGAGCCCCACCAGATGCGCTCGCGCAGACCCTCCGAGTGCGGTTCGAGGCGCAGCAGGCCGGGCGGGTTCGGGAACATGGGTCGCGGACTCGGACGCGCGAAGCCCTCGCCCTTCAGCAGCTCGAAGAACACGGTGGCGTGCCGTCGCGCCATGTCGGCATCCGTCTCACCCTCCGCGGGCGCGTAACCGAAGTGTCGCCAACCGTCCACGACCTGCTCTGGCGAGCCGCGGCTGATGCCGAGCTGCAGGCGGCCACCCGCGATGAGGTCGGCCGCCCCGGCGTCCTCGACCATGTAGTAGGGGTTCTCGTAACGCATGTCGATAACGGCCGTGCCGATCTCGATGCGCTTCGTGCGCGCCCCGACGGCGGCCAGGAGGGGGAAAGGCGAACCGAGCTGGCGCGCGAAGTGGTGCACGCGGAAGTAGGCCCCGTCTGCCCCGAGTTCCTCCGCGGCGACGGCCAGATCTATCGACTGTAGCAACGTGTCGCTGGCCGTGCGTGTCTGCGAGTACGGCGAGTGCCCCCAATGACCGAACGAGAGGAATCCGATGCGCTTCGTCATGTGAAGCGAGTCTGGCACGCCGGGGGCACTGCCGATGTCGTCGGTTGGCTTCCATAAGGACCGGTGCTCCGATACCCCGGGCATGGTGTCGCACGGTGATCGCGCTGCATGCGTGAGCCGGCGTAGAGCCACGCGCCCTCGACGTGATAGCTTCGCTCAAGATGCGAGCCGGCGGACGACCAGACGAGGCGGGGCCACCCGGATGAACCGCGCGTTCAGCGTGCTGCTGCTCGTTTGCTTCGCCGTCACCGGAACCTACCTGTTCACGCGCGCGCTGAACGGAGCGGGACCGCTCGCCTACTTCTTCTCCGCGGTCGCTTTCGGCATGGCCATCGCCGTCGTGCAGAGCCTCATGCGCGGCGGGCGGCGCTGAGCACGCGCTGACGGGGCCGCTAGGCAACGATGTCGTCCCTCACGCGTTCCTTCCCGTTCGCGACCAGCAGGCGCGTCAACCGGCCCGGCCGGCTCGACGCCGCGCCGAACGTCTTCGGCGACCACCCCTTCGGGGCGTTCAGGCTAAGCGTCTCGAGGCTCCCGGATGGCGGCGTGGCGCTGGCGGTGGTCGCCGCGGCCGACCGGCAGCGCGTCGTGTTCTCCTCGCCCCCCGGCCGCGCCTTCCTTGCCGCCGCGCTGGGTCGGTACGCCGCCACCGGGCGGGCGGGCCATCTCCGACCCGCTGAGACGATCGAGAAGCGCTACCGCCACCAACTCCTGACGGCCGTCAGCTCGGAAAGCGCTTCCGAGCGACCGGCGCTCGAGTTGAGAGGGCGCCTGACCGCCCCGGGCGCGTCCGACAGCGTGACGTACTCCGTGCGCCTCGTGGACGTCGACGGGGAGCGGGTCGGGGTCGACGTGGAGTTGCCGCGACCGGACGCCGCCGCCGACATCCTCTTCACCGACCTCTTCTGGGCGCAGGACCCGGCCGCGCGCGTCTTCGGCTTCGGCGCGCAGTTCACGCACCTCGACATGCGCGGCAGGGCCGTGCCCATCCTCACCGCCGAGCAGGGGGTTGGGCGCGGCGCCCAGCCGCTCACGCGCTACACGGAGGCCTTCGGGGGCGCGGGTGGCGACTGGTGGAGCACCTACGCGCCGGTGCCCGGCTTCGTGACGACCGCGCTCCACGGTGTCATGCTGCGTGGCACGGCCCCTGCGCTCTTCGACCTGCGCCGGCCCGGGGTGGCCGGCGTGAGGGTGTACGCGCCCGGCCTGAACGCCCTCTTCTACGCCACGACCGCTCCCACCGAACTTCTCGAGCTGCACACGCGCGAGACGGGCCGCATGCCGCCGTTGCCGGACTGGGCGCATGCCGGCGCCGTGGTCGGCATGCAGGGCGGCGGCGAGAAGGTCGAGCGCGTCGTGACGGAGCTGGCGGCGGCCGGGACGCCGCTGGCGGGCGTATGGCTCCAGGACTGGGTCGGCAACCGCAAGGTGCCGTTCGGGACGCGCCTCTGGTGGGACTGGCAGCGCGATCCGGAGCGCTACCCCGACTGGCACGGCATGCGCGAGCGCCTGGAGGCCAAAGGCGTGCGCGTCCTCGTCTACGTGAACCCGTTCCTCGCCCCCATGCATGAGCGGCCCGGCGGGCGCACTGCGCTCTTCGACGTCGCCGATGCGGCGGGCTACTTCGTGAGGGGCCCGGACGGCGCCACGTACCTCACCGACCAGGGCGACTTCGTCGCCGGCCTCGTCGACCTCTCGGACCCCGACGCGCGCTCCTGGTACCTGGAGACCCTCGCCGCGAACCTCTTGGAGAGCGGCGCCTCCGGCTGGATGGCGGACTTCGGCGAGGGCCTGCCGCTCGACGCCGTCATGTCCAACGGCACCGCCCTGGAGTGGCACAACCGTTACCCGGAGGAGTGGGCGGCCTTCAACGCCGAACTGCGCTCGCACCTGGCGGCGGCGACGGGCCGCCGGACGAGCGACTACGTGACCTTCTTCCGCTCCGGGTTCACGCGCAGCCCAGGCAACGCCGGGCTCTTCTGGCTTGGCGATCAGTGCGTGACGTGGGACCGCTTCGACGGCCTCGCCAGCGCCCTCACCGGCCTCCTGTCGAGCGGCTTCTCCGGGTTCGCGCTGAACCACGGCGACGTGGGCGGTTACACGTCGACGTTGCCGCCGCTCCCGCGTACGGTGCGCAGCCCGGAGTTGCTGGCGCGCTGGGGCGAGTTGATGGCCTTCACGGTCATGCTGCGCACGCACGAGGGGAACAGGCCCCAGCACAACGTCCAGGTCTACTCCGACGCGCTTACGCGCTCAGACTTCGCGAGCGCGGCGCGCTTGCACGCGAGCTGGCGTGACCTACGCGCGCGCCTGATGGACGAGGCCAGTGCAACGGGCATGCCGGTGGCGCGCCACCCTTGGCTCCAATACCCGAAGGATGCGGCGTGCGCCGATCTGACCGAGCAGTTCTTCCTCGGCCCCGACCTGCTCGTCGCCCCCGTGTTGAGAGAGGGCGCCACTACCGTGCGCGCCTACCTGCCGGCCGGCAGCGGCACATGGCGCCACCGGTGGACGGGCATGCGCTACGAGGCGGGCGGGGGAGCGTGGGTAGAGGTGAGCGCCCCGGTGGGGAGTCCGGGCCTGTTCGACCGCGAGGGCTGAGGGCCGGGGAGGGGCTCAGCCGCGCCGTCGGCCGCGCGGATCGAGCACGTCCCTCAGGCCGTCGCCGAGGAGGTTGAAGGCGAGGACCGTCAGGAGGATGGCGACGGCCGGTGCCGAAGACGCCCACGGCGCCTCGATGATGAAGGAGCGCGTCTCCGACACGACCGCGCCCCACTCCGGCGTGGGCGGTTGCGCTCCGAAGCCGATGAAGCCGAGGCCGGCGGCCGTGAGGATGGCCCCGCCGACGTCGAAGCTGGCCTGGACGAGGAGCGGCGTGATGGCGTTGGGCAGCACGTGCCGCAAGGCCTGGCGCCAGCGGCTGGCGCCGAGCGCGCGCGAGGCGTCGACGAAGTCGAGCGACTTGAGGCTGAGCACCTGCGCCCTTATCAGGCGGGCGTAGTACGGCCACGACACGGCGGCCACGGCGATCATGAGGTTGACGAGGCTCGGCCCGAGCGCGCCCGCGATGGCCATCGCGAGGATGAGGGCCGGGAAGGCGAAGAAGATGTCGGTGATGCGCATGGCGATCTCGTCGACGAGGCCGCCGAGCATGCCCGCGAGCAGTCCGAGCAGGCCGCCGAGGACGAGCGCTATGCCGGTCACGGTAAGACCGATGCGCAGCGAGATGCGGGAGCCGTGCACGACGCGCGCCCAGACGTCGCGCCCGAGCTGATCCGTGCCAAGGAGGTGCTGAGCGCTGGGCGGCTTGAGGCGCTCGGCGAGGTTCTGCAGGAGCGGGTCGCCCGCTATCACGGGGGCGAGGAGGGCGACGGCCACGAGCAGGATGGTCAGGATGCTGCCCAGCACCGTGCCCGGGTTGCGTAGGAAGCGCCTCAGCGCCTTGTTCTTGATCCTGGGGCTCGTGGTCATTGGGGTGGTCGCGCTCACGAGTAGGCGATCCTCGGGTCGAAGACGGCGTACAGGACGTCTACCAGCAGGTTGATGAGGCTATAGGCGAGGCCGGCTACGAGCGTCACGCCCATGACGGCGGGGAAGTCGAGCGCCGTGGCGCTGGCGGTGGCGTACGAGCCGAGGCCGGGCCACGAGAAGATCGTCTCGGTGAGCACCGCGCCCGTGAGCAACCCGCCCAGGAGGCTCCCGAGCACCGTCAGCACCGGCAGCGCCGCGTTGCGCAGCGCATGCTTGAGCACGACCTTGCCCTCGGGCAGGCCCTTGGCCTTGGCCGTCCGGACGAAGTCCTGCGAGAGGACCTCGAGCATGGCGCTACGCACCATCCGGGCCACGAGGGCCGTCGAGAAAGCGCCGAGCACGGCCGCCGGCAGGAGCAGGTGCCTCAGGGCGTCGTACAGCACTTCCCAGTCCCTGGCCAGCAGGGCGTCCAACGTGAGGATGCCCGTCACACGCTGAGGCGCCAACAGGAAGGCGTCCAGACGACCAGGCCCGGGCAACCACCCGAGCTTCGAGTGGAAGAGGAGGAGGGCCAGGATGGCCAACCAGTAGACGGGCGTGGCGCCGCCGATGAGGGCGAGCGTCCTGACGCCGAGGTCGACCGGCCGGTCCTGCTTCACGGCGGCGAGGATGCCGGCCGGGACCCCGAAGAGCAGGGCGAAGAGCATGGCGCCCAGCGTGAGCTCGAACGTGGCCGGGAAGAAGTCCTTGAGGTCGTTCAAGATAGGCCGCTGCGTGCGCAGCGACTTGCCGAGGTCGCCCTTGGCGAGGGACTGCATGTACAGCAGGTACTGCTGCCAGGCCGGTTTGTCGAGGCCGCGCTTCTCCCGGTAGGCCGCGATCTGTGCCGGTCTCGCGTTGTTGCCGAGCGCCGCGGCGGCGGGGTCGGTCGGCACGACCTGGGAGATGAAGAAAGTCGCGAACCCGACGCCCCAGACGACGAAGATGAGCGAGCCGACCCGGCGCAGGAGAAAGCTCAGCACGCTCTCGCCTCGCGGCCATGCTCAGAGAGGGCCCGGTGACCCAGGCCCTCTCCTCGTGCTTCTCGGATCAAGCTCTAGCCCCTTTGCTCAGGGGAGCTTGCTGATACGTTCGAACTCGACGTCGCCGCCGGCGCTGCGCACGAAACCGAGCACCTTGGGAGACGTGACGATGGGCTTGGAAGGCTGGTAGAGCATGGCGTACGGGCCTTCGGTCGCGACGAGGTGGTTCAGCTTCGCGTAGAGCGCCTGGCGGGCGGTCAAGTCGACCGTCGTGGCGGCCTCGCTGGCGAGCTGCGCCGCCTCGGCGTTGTCCCACACGTTGCGCCAAGCGATGGAGCCGGCGGGGAAGCTGCCGAGGGGCGTGGCGTTGCCGTCGGGATCGGGGTAGTCGGGGCTCCACGCGGCCATGACGAGCTGGGCGTTCTGGGCACGGTAGATCGTGTAGAGTTCGCCGCCCGTCGTCTGCTTGATGTTGGCGGTGATGCCGGCCTCGGCGAGGTCGGACTGGATCTTCGCGGCGAGGTCGGCGCAGGGTACGCCACCGCCGCAGGCGCCGGTCGAGATGAGGAACTCGACGCTCAGGTTCGGCACGCCGGCCTCGGCGAGCAGCTCCTTGGCCTTCGCGACGTTGCGCTCGTAGTAGACGGTCGTGTCGGCGCCCATCAGGCCGGCCGGGACGATGGTCTGCATCGGGCGGCCCAGGCCGAGCAGGAGGCTGTTGATGATGCCCTGCTGGTCGACGGCGTAACGCACGGCGTCGCGGACGCGGTTGTCCTCGAACGGCGCGCCGGGGCCGGAGTTCATGCCCAGGTAGGACATCTGGAACGTGTCGGTCCGGTAGGTCTTGAGGACCCCGGCGGCCTCAGCGGCCTGGAAGGCTTCCGGCGTGTAGTCCCAGGCGATGTCGATCTCGCCGGACTCGAGCGCGGTGCGCTGAGCGTTGGACTCGGGCATGTGGCGCATGATCACGCGCGTGACCGGGCCCGGGTCGCGGTACGTGGGGTTGGTGACGAGCACGACCTGGGAGCTGCGGTCCCAACGCTCGAGCATGTACGGGCCGGAGCCGGCGGAGTTGTCGTTCAGCCAGCCTTGGCCGTAGTCGCCGTCCTCGTAATGCTGCTCGACCTCGGCCTGGTCCATGACGCCGCCGGTGGTGAACGTGAGCAGGTTGAGGACGATGCTCGGGTTCACGCCCTCCGGCATGTCGAGGCGGACGGTCTTGTCGTCGATGGCCACCACGGAGTCGAGGTCCATGCCGACGACGTCGGTGAACAGGAACGCCGACGGGCTCTGGATGAGGATGGGGCGCTGGAAGGAGTAGACGACGTCGGAAGCCTTGACGGGGCGACCGGTCGAGAAGTCGGCGTCGCGCAGGTGGAACGTGATGCTGGTGCCGCCGCCGTCGCGCGCCGCGATCTCCCACGACTCCGCCAGGCCGGGGACGACGACCGAGAGGTCATCGCCGTTGAACTTGACGAGGCGCTCGTAGATGTTGTCGAGGATGGTGGTGCTGGTGAACTCGTAGCTCACGCCCGGGTCGAGCGTGATGAGGTCGCCCCAGTCGCCGCCGATCACGAGGGTGGTCTGGCGGGCAGACTGGGCGGCGCCGAACGCCGTAACCACCGATATGACGAGCGCAACCACCAAGGTTGCGATCCGCTTGAGACTCATGCTGCCTCCGTTGCGATCACTCGATTGCTTGCCCGCGCGGGTTGACGGGTAGGCGAAGTGTACACCTTCGGTAGTAACACGCATGCGGCGCTCGAGCGCCACGCCTCGGGCGGCGTCGGCCTCAGGCCGGGCCGGCATCGGCACCGGGCTTTCTTGCGTGCCGTACCGTCTTGGCTGCCCCGCCAGCGCGGCGGCTCGCGGCTGATGCCCGGCGGTCACCGGTCCAACCCCGCGAGCAACGCGGCGGCGTCGGCCTTCTCGAGGTCGTCTGACGCGGTGCGGCTAGGAAGCGTGGCGGCCAGTTCGAGCTGGGCCCGCGCCTCCGCGGGTTTGCCCAGCTCGATCAGGGCGCGCGCGTACTCGACCCGCAGGTTGACCTGCCCGGGCGCCGCGGCGATACCTTTGGCAAGGAGCGGCTCGACGGCGTCCTTCCGGCCGCCGTACAGCCAGCCGACGCCGTTGCGCACGAGCTCGAGGTGCCACATGGCCAGTCCGACGAGCGCGTCGGCGTTGTCGGGCTCCAGGACGAGGGCGCGGTCGAAGAGCTGCCTTAGTTCAGGCGCCACGCCCAGGTTCTGCAAGATGCCCGAGCGGCGCGCGATCTCGCCCTTGGCACGCGCGAGCTGGACCACGGCGGCGGCCGAGTTCGGGTCGAGCTTGACCGCCGTCTCTGCCGCCGCCACCGCCCTGTTCAGCCAGGTGAGCTGGTCCGCGAGCGGCGCGCCCGTCCGGGCGAGCGAATAGACGACCTGGTCGGACGCGGCGCGGGCCGCCACCGTCTGCATGGCGGCCGTCTGTACGGCGCTCGCCTTCTCCCAGGCGGCCGCGTAATCGCCGCGGTCGGCGAGCGCCAGCGGCGTCTGCGCCAATGCCACCGGCGCGAAGACCGAGGGCCAGGAGTCAGCCGGCCCCGCCGTGGCCGCGGCCAGCAGGGCGCATGCCACCACCCTGACGATCAGCCTGGAGGCTGCGCCAGGGAGCGTTCGCGAGTCCGCGCGAGGAGGTCTGCGAGAAGGTTCGCGTGAAGGCTCCCTGGCGGGCGCGCCGGTTGCGAGCGCGCTAGAAGGCGTAGGCGATGCCGATGCGGAACTGGGTGTT
Organism: Deinococcaceae bacterium; assembly: GCA_040255585.1. Classification (GTDB taxonomy): domain Bacteria; phylum Deinococcota; class Deinococci; order Deinococcales; family Trueperaceae; genus JAAYYF01. The sequence continues at coordinate 83,299 of JBDZVI010000003.1, read as the reverse complement.
GTCCTTCCATGCTCCATAGGTGCTCCCACTCCGGCCGTACAGGACCGTCGCCGAGGCGGTGCCGGTCAGCCCGTCGGCGAACGTGTAGGTGAGGGAAGGCCTGACGGCCCCGCTGCCGTCCGTCCACTCGTGCAGCCACGCCACGTCGAGCCCGGTGCGGTTGTCCGGCTCGAACGTCGTCGCCAGGACGGTCGAGAACGAGTGCAGCGGATCGGCGCCCGCGTCCGGAGCCGTGCGCTGGTAGGCGCCCTGAAGGGTCACGAACGGGCCGCCGGCCAGCTTCGTCTCAGCCCCGAGCACGGCAGCGAACGTGTCGTTGCCAACGGCCGGGTCGGTGCCGTCGGGATCGTCGGAGAGCGTGTAGGCGGCTTCGCCGCGCACGACGTACTGGCCGAACACGGCCGAGAAGTCGCCGCCAAGCACCGTAACGCGGTCGTAGGCGAGGCGCGGTTGCAGGAGGAAGGCGCCGGGCGTCTCGGTAGGCACGAGATCAGCCGAGGCGGTCGGCAGGTGCCTGAAGCCGCGGTAGACGACGGCGCTCACGTCGGCCCCGCCACCCAGGTCGAGGTCGAGGGTCGCGCGCGCGCCGAACTGCACGTTCTTCAGCTCGAAGGCCGGCGTCGCGTCGGTGGGAGGCAAGACCCCTACTAGCGCCGTCCCCGGTGGGAGCGTCGGCAGCTCGGCGGCGGGCTGCCAGCGCTCGCCCGGCAGGGTCGACGGCACGAAGACCGGTACCACTACCATGTCGACGGTCAGGCCCTCCTGAGCATGCACGGTGGCGCGCAGCAGCGGCGTCGGCAGCCGCTGGTCCGCGGGGTCCGCGACCGGGTTCGAGAGGTCGCGGGAGTTCACGACGTCGACGGGGTTCACGGCGTCGGTCGAACCCCACGCGACGACCTGGTTGCCGACGCTCAGGTCGACCGGCCCAAGGTAGACGGTCGCGTACGCACGGCCCAGGCCGACCGCGAACCGCTCCTCGGCGGCCGCGTCGTAGCTGGTGTGTAGCTCGGCCACGAAGACGGCGTCGGGGAAGAGCCCCGAGCCGACTTCGCCGTCGACCTTCAGGGTCAGTCCGGCGGCCGCCACCGGGATGGTGCCGTCGACGGTCACCCCGAAGTCCGCGGTCAGCAGCCCGCCGAGACGGTAGCTCACCTGGGCGAGCGCCGTGCCACCGAGGAGGGCGCACGCCAGGAGCGCGGCGCCCACGCGGAACAAGGACCGCCTGGTCCGCCCGGTTCGCGGCGCCAGCGCCGACCGGCCACCGGACGCCATCCCCGCCAGGGCGGTTCGGTTGCTTTGGTGCAACGATCTGTCTCTCACGATGATCACCTCTTGCCCGTCAGGCGCTTCCGCAGGGGGCTTCGGTACCGGACTGGGCTTGGGTACCGCACTGTGCGCTTCGTCAACGGACTGCGCGCCGGGTCTCAGCGCTGCAGGAAGCGTTCCGTGAAGACGTCGGCCGGGATGGCCTCGTCGACTTCGAACTCCGACTGGTCGATGGTCGTATACGACCCGGTCGCGACCGTCTCCATGCGGATGACGCTCGGCAGGTCGTACCCGCCGACCGCGGCCGCGCCACTGATCGTCAGGACCTTGACGAGCTCGCCCGAGCGGTAGAACTCCACGCGTTGCGGTAGGAGCGTGGCCTCAGGGACTTGGAAGACGACCCGGTCGTAGCTGGCGTCGGAGCCGGGCTTGGCGACCCCCTCGATGACGTACACGGGGCCCGGGAGGGTCTCGAGGAGGGTCGTCTCGAGGTCGTCGCCGAAGTCGCCGCTCAGGCTCGAGATCTCCTCGTACGAGAAGTCGGAGCCGAAGAAGGCGTCCTGCTTCTGACCGCCGGCCACGCGGCGCACGCGGCCGAGGGCGGGCAGGTAGATCATGGTCTCCGTCTCGCCGGAGGCCTTCTCGACGGAGAGGAAGCCGGAGCCGCGCACGTCTGCCGGCTCTAGGAACTTGATGAGCTGCGACCGTCCCTCGTCCGCCGACCAGATCTGCATGGTGCGCGTCAGGGAGTGGCCGGAGGCCGCCGTTATGGTCATGCTCATGGTCGCGATGGTCGTGCTTGGCGCCGGCTTGGCCTCCATGGCGTCGACGACCTCCTTGGCCGTCGTGTAGCTCTGGGCGAAGGCGACGCCGGCGAGGGCTACGACCACGAGGACTATCAGCGCGGATCGCGGGGGGCGGTGCGTTGGGGCGCGGCGGTCGTTCTGATGGGCGGTCATGGTGTTACCTCCGGTGGTGGGCATGGCGGGTGCGTTCATGGCTCAGGCGTCAGCCGTTGTCGCGATCGTCGCGGAGCCGCGCGGGTTGCGAAGGAAGACGAGGCAGGCGGCCGGCAGCAGGGTGAGCGAGGCCGTGCCGACGGAGACGACGGTGAAGGCCATGAGCGTGCCGAGCGTGCGCACCGGCACGAACTGGCTGAAGATCATGGCCGCGAAGCCGGCGCCGAGCGTCAGGGCCGTGAAGAGGATCGAACGGCCGGACGAGTGCAGGGCGTGGCTCATGGCGGTCTCCGGTGGGTGCCCCATGCGCCGCTCCTCCATGTACCTGACCGTCAGGTGGATGGCGTAGTCGCCGACGCCGATGGCCAGGGCGCCGAGCAGCATGGTCGAGAGGTCGAGCGGGATGCCGAAGATGCCGAGCAGGCCGTACTGGAGGGCGATCGTGAGCAGCAGGGCGAGGATCGTGACGACGGCGGCGCGCAGCGAGCGCACGAACGAGTCGATGACTATGACGAGCACGATGGCGAGGGAGAGGCTGATGACGAAGTCGTGCAGCAGCGAGTCCTCGATGGCGAGCTGGATCATGGTCGAACCCGCGTAGCCGAGCCGCGCGTACTGGCCGATGGTGGCCTCGCCGGCCGCCTCGATCTCGCCGACGATCCGGCGCATGACCGCGGTCGACTCCGAGCGGGTCGCGATGTCGATGCGCGCGAGCTGCGAGTCGAGCGTCAGGTAGTTGCTCACCTGCTTCGGGTCGCCGGAGAGCTGGTAGAGGAGGAGCTCTTGAGCGACTTCCTGACGCGTCGCCGGCAAGGCCTCCGATCCGGTAAGGGTGTAGTGGATCCCGCGGAGCACGGTGGCGATGGACGTGGTGTGGCCCACGCCGTCGATCTCCGCCATGCGCTCCTGGAACGCCAGCATGGCCGCCAGCGCGGCCGGGTCGCTCATGTCGCCCTCCACGAGCACCTCGACCTGGCTCGAACCGCCGAACGCGGCCTCAACCACGGCGTAGTCCTGCCGCAGAGGGGAGTTGGCGTTGAAGTAGTCGATGACGGCGGTGTTAGGGACGATCCTGGTGGCGCCGAAGACGGCGAGCGCGAGGAGGACGGCGGCGGCAACGAGGATGGGGTAGCGCCGGGCGTCGGCGAAGCGCGCCACGGCTTCCAGGAAGCCGGCGATGACGCCGGGCTGCTCGGGGTCGACGATGCGGCGCGGCGGGCGCAACAGGCCGAGCACCGCCGGCAGGAGCACGAGGGACGCCACGAGCGTCGCCAGCACGCCACCGGCGGTCAGCAATCCGAGGCCGCGTACTGTCGGCATGCCGGAGAGGGCGAACGTGCATAGGGCCGCCGAGATGGCCAGGCCCGAGATGAGCACGCCGAGCCCCGTCTCCTTGCGCGCGGTCGCGATGGCGGCTTCCTTGTCGGCGCCGTGCGAGAGCTCCTGGAAGAAGCGCCCGAGGAGGTGCAGCGAGAAGGAGCTGCCGACGGCGAGGATGGCCACGGGTGCTATGACGCTGAGGGTGGTCAACTCGGCGCCGAGCCAGCCCATCGCCCCGAGAGACCAGAGTAGGCCGACCAACACGGTCATGAGCGGCAGCAGGGCGCCGCGCACGGTGCGGAAGTTGAGGTAGAGCATCACGAGGATGAGCAGCGCGGCCACCCCGCCGAGCAGGGGCATCTCGCGGGCGAGGGTGGCGCGCATCTCGCCGTCTATCAACGGTCCGCCGACCAGGTGGGCGGCGCCGAAGCCGGCCCGCTGCCACTGGTCGTTCAGCACTGCGCGGATGTCGTTGCTCATGGCCGCCGAGTCGACGTCGTCGGAGACCTCCATGACGACGTTGGCCGACCGCCCGTCCTCAGCAACGAGCAGCCCGCCGCGGTAGAGGGGCGACGTCTCGAGATAGTCGCGCGCCTCGGCCAGGCTGGCCGCCGTCGGGGTCGGTGGGAGCAGGTCCTCGATGAGGAGGAAGCCGTCGTCGTCGAGCATGCGCTGGGCGTTGGCGGCGCTCGTGACGCTCGTGACGCCCTTGACCCTGGCCAGGCTGGCCGTCACCTGGCCGAGCTGGCCGATGGCCTCCTCCGTGTAGATGTCGCCCTCGAGGAGCGCGACCATGACGACGTCCGCCCCGAACACGTCACCAACCTCCCGTTGCAACTCGGCGACCGCGCTCTTGTCCGGCAGCATGGCCGAGACGGAGGCGTCGAGGCGCAGGCGCAGCGCCCCTAGGCCGAAGCCGATGGATAGGACGACGAAGGCCGCCACCACCGTCAGGTCGCGCCGCCGGCCGCCGTGGTGCCTCTGGCCGGTGCTCGCAATGTGGCCCGTCCGCCGATCGGGGTCGGGGCGGCTACGCGCTCCGGCGCTCATGCCGGGCCCTGGCTGGAACGGTCGTTCCATATGGGGCGTGTGTTGTCGGTGCTGGAGATCATGCCTTCGGTCGCCTCCTAGGCGTCGGGGGGTTGAGTCTGGTGAGGGGTGCCCGGAAGCCCCGTGGCGTGTCCGGGCATGGCGTCGAGGACCATCGCGGCGTAGCTGTCGAGCGTCGCCCTGTCGGTGGAGACCTTGGCGACGAAGCCCAAGCTGAGGGCGCCGAAGAGGAGGAAGCGGGCCACGGGCTGCGGCTGGTGACGCAGTCGCAACTCGCCCCGCTCCGCCGCGGTCGCGATCTGGTCGCCGACCATCTCGATGAGCTCCGTCAGGTAACGCGAGAGGAACGCCAGGACCTCGGGCTTCGTGCCCGCCTCCTCGACGGCCGCCCTGAGAGTCAGCGAACTCGTTCCGCCGACGCTCGTCAGTTCATCGATCAGCTGGGCGAGCAGCCCGGCGAACTTCGCCTTGAACGTGCCGGGGCCCGAGAGGCCCTGCCGCAACTGCTCGCGCTCGAGCGCGGCGTGCGCGGCCAAGGCCTCCATGTAGAGTGCGTCCTTACCTCCGAACTCGGCGTAGAACGAACTGGCGCTCAGCCCGAGCTCGTCGAGCAGGTGACGCACCGACGTGCCCTCGTACCCTTGCCGCCGGAACAGCCCAGCCGCCTTGAGCACCGTGTCGTCGTGGTCGAACGCCTTGGGTCGCGCCATCGACCTAAGGCTAGCACGTTATGGAACGTTTGTTCCGTAACCGCCTTACGATCACCGGTTCCCGGGACGCGCGGCCCGGCCGGCGGTACGGAAAGCCTGGAGGGCGCGCATGGCACCGAGCCCGGCCACGCCGCGCGGCTCTCGGCGACGACCCGCGCCCTGGCGCCTCAGCCGACCAGCTTGCGCTTCAACGTGACCAGCAGTTCGTCGGAGAGGCCGTTGGCCTTGAGGTAGGCGGTGGCGCCCCCGTACCGCGTGGCGAGGTAGTCGAGAGCCGGCAGCATGAGATCTGGGGTGGCCCCGAGGAGGCGCTCGAAGTCGCTGCGCTTGACGCCGCGCTTGTCGGCGTCCTCCAGCAGGCGCTTGCGCAGCGGGTCGATGCGGTCGTGGGTGAGGGCGAAGTCCTCGATGATCGTGTCACGTTCGACCCCGACGGCCTCCAGTAGCAGCGCCGCGACGAGCCCGGTGCGGTCCTTGCCGGCCGTGCAGTGGAACAGGGAGGCGCCGCGCGCGTTCGCCAGGAGGGTCATGACGCGGACGAAGCCGGAGCCCGCGTGGTCGAGGGCCCTCAAGTAGAAGGCCGTGATGTCCCATGGGTCCGTGGGCTGGTCGCCGGCCGCCTCGATGTGACCCCAGATCTCGACGTTCTGATAATCGATGCCGCTCCTGGCGGCCAGGCTGTTCTTGTCCCGCTCGAGCTCGTGAGTCTGGCGCAGGTCGATCACGGTGCTGAGGCCGAGTTGCGCCAGGCGCTCGAAGTCGGTCGCTTGGAGGTCCATCGGGACGTCGGAGCGGAAGAACACCCCGAAGCGCGTGCGTCCGTTCCCGGAGACAGGGAGGCCGCCGAGGTCGCGGGTGTTGAGGGTTCCGTTCAGCCGGATGAAGCGTTGGTCGTGGTGTGAAGGGGACGCCGTGCTCATGGTCCGGGGATTCTACTATCGGGGTAGCATGCTCGCGCGCGAACCGCGCGGGGGCCGGTCGGGAGTGGCGCCCGGAACGGTCGCCTTCGGCGACTTCGCCGGGGCCCGAGCGCAGGCGGCTGGGCGCTTGCCGAGGAGAGAGCATGAAGTGGGAAGACACTGGTCGTAGCAAGAACCTCGAGGACCGGCGGGCAGCCGGCCCCGGTCGCGCAGCCGTGCCTCTCGGCATCGGCGGGGTGCTGATCATCCTCGCCCTCAGCGCCATCACGGGCACCGACCTCTTCTCGGCGCTGGGCCTGTCGCCAGGCGCGGCCGTGCAGCCGCAGGCGACCGCTCCCAACCAGGCCGAGATAGAGGCGGAGGAGCCGATGGTGCGCTTCGTCTCCTTCGTGCTCGACGACGTGCAGTCGTTCTGGCGCGCCACCTTCGAGGCCAGCGACCTCCCTTACCAGGAGGCCGGCCTCGTCCTGTACCGCGACGCCGTCAGCACGGCGTGTGGCGACGCCCCCTCGTCCGCCGGGCCGTTCTACTGCCCCGGCGACCAGAAGGTCTACCTAGACCTCTCGTTCTTCGAGGAACTGACCAGGCGCTACGCGGCGCCGGGCGACTTCGCCCAGGCGTACGTGGTGGCGCACGAGCTGGGTCACCACGTCCAGAACGTGCTCGGCACGCTGTCGCGCGCCCAGTCGCAAGGCCTCTCCGTGCCCGTGGAGTTGCAGGCCGACTGCTACGCGGGCGTGTGGGGCGCGAGCGCCGACAGGCGCGGCATCGTGGAGCGCGGCGACCTGCAGGAAGGGTTGACCGCCGCGGCTGCCGTCGGCGACGACACCCTGGCCAAGCGCGCCGGGCGCATCCCGAACCAGGAGACGTTCACGCACGGCAGCTCAGCGCAGCGCACCCAGTGGTTCACGACGGGCTTCCAGTCCGGCGACCCCAACGCCTGCAACACGTTCGGGAGCCGCTGACCGCGACGCCGGATCGGGTCGCGGCCGCATGGGCGGTAAGTTCACATGATCCTCATGTTCGTTGACGGCCACCGCCTTCGCTAATATGCTGCACGTTGATATCGCGATTGGGTGGGAGCGCGCACTTGCACGGGCTCTCGGACGCCTGTCACGCAGGTCGTGCTGCTGGTTGGATATCGCGCCCGGATCTTCAGTTGGGGAGTTGGAGGAATGATGCTCAACCGCTTCGCTCGCAGGTTGGCCCTGATGCTGATGGCCGCAGTCCTCGTCGGAGGCAGCGCCATCGCTCAGACCGAGATCGTCTACTGGACTCACGAGGACCCGAACCGCACGGCCCTCGAAGAGGAACTTATCGCTCGCTTCGAGGCCGACTACCCGCAGTACAAGGTCGTGCGCGTCACCAACCCGACGGACCAGATGGCGCAGCTCATCCTGACCGCCTTCTCCGCCAACCGCGGCCCCGACATCTTCAACATGGACATCCCGAACGAGTACCCGTACATCGTGAACGGGCGTGTCGCGCCGGTGAACCCTGCCGCAGCTGGCTACATCGACGAGCAGTCCATCTACGACGCCTACCTGCCCGGCACCCTCGACCCCGTCACTTTCGAGGGCGAGCTCTACGGCCTGCCCCTCGAGGTCACGAACTGGTCGATCTACCTGAACATGAACGTGTTCCGTGACGCCGGCCTCGACCCCCTAACCGACTACCCGAAGACTTGGGAACAGCTCATGGAAGTGGCCGAGAAGCTCACGATCCGCGACGGCGAGATCATCACGCGCCGCGGCTTCGACTTCCGCTACCCCTACTACCTCAACTTCCTGCCGTCCATGGCGGCGCAGCTCGGCGGCAAGCTCATCGGCGACGACGGCAAGAGCGCCATCGTCGGCGACGAGGCGTGGCTCCGCGTCCTCCAGTACTTCAAGGACTGGGGCACCACGGGCAAGAACCTTGGCTCGCCCACCTACAAGGCGGCGCGGTCGATCTTCAACTTCGACAACAACGACATCGGCATGATGGAGTCCGGCCAGTACCAGGCCGCCCGCATCCTCAACGACAACCCCGGCTTCCTGCCCGGCGAGGGCTGGATGGTCATCCCGTTCCCGCAGTGGGAAGACGCCGTCGCCGACGTGGCAGAGGCCTACTACGGCCACTACTGGATGGTCAACGCCCAGGCTTCAAAGGAGAAGCAGCAGGCCGCCTGGACGCTGCTCGGCTACTTCGCCAGCCACGCCGACGAGTTCTTCCAGCGCGTAGCGGTCCTGCAGCCTACGCAGGAGCTCCTCAACTCCGACATGTTCAAGAACGCCCCGTACTCCGACGTCTTCATGGGCGACCTGGCCAAGGCTCCCGTCATCTACTACGACGAGAACTCGCCACAGGTGCTCCAGGTCCTGAAGGACTCGATCGAGGCGGTCATGCTGCAGGGCAAGGAGCCTGCGGACGTGCTCAAGACCATGCGCGAAGGCGTCGAGCGCGCCCTGCGCGGCGAGTACTGAGTAACTCGAGGTGGCCCGTAAGACTGTCAAACTGACCGTGGCCACCAGGAGGGCGATGTGGGGCTGGGTGTTCGTACTCCCAGCCCTCATCTATTTCGCGGTCTTCAGCTTCTACCCTATCTTCAACGCTTTCTGGCTCAGCCTGCACACCAAGAACCCCTTGTCGCTGCGGCCACCGCGGTTCGTTGGCCTTCGGAACTACCTGGACCTGCTCGACTCGGCCACGTTCTGGAACTCCTGGAAGGCCACCGGGCTCTTCACGCTCGGCACGGCCATCCCCCTCGTGGTGCTCAGCCTGCTGCTGGCCACGATCATCGTCTCCCGCCTCAACTTCCGGCGCTTCTTCCAGCTCGCGTTCTACGCCCCGGCGGTCATCCCGAGCGTGGTCGCCGCGGCCGTGTGGCTGCTCCTGCTCGATCCGCGCGGCATAGCCAACCAGTGGGTCAACTTCGTGCTCGGCCTGAGCGGCGTCGACCACAAGTGGCTCGCCAACCCCGAGATGGTGCGCTTCTCCACCACCGTCGTCTACCTATGGGAGAAGCTCGGCTTCTTCACGATCATCTTCATAGCGGGCCTCGGCGGCATCCCGCAGAGCGTCAAGGAGGCCGCCCATGTCGACGGCGCGGGCGGCTGGCAGCTCTACCGGTACGTGACGTTGCCGCTACTCAAGCCGACGACGCTCCTCGTGTCCGTCATGGCCATGATCTTCTGCATGCGCACGTTCGCGACCCAGTACCTGTTCACGCAGGCGGGCGCCCCACGCGAATCCATCAACGTCGTGACCCTCAGCATCTACACGACGGGCATCCGCGACCTCCAGCTAGGCCTGGCGAACGCCATGAGCATCGTGCTCCTGGTCGTCATGCTCGTCCTCTCCATGCTGCAGTTCAGGCTGTCCGGCAGGGGGGAGGGCTGAGTGGCGACCGGAAGCCTCGGGAAGCGCAGGCCGGGCTCGTCCGGCGCGCCGGTCGTGCGCCGCACGCGCTCAGAGGCCGTCGTCCATGCACTCGGGTGGGTCGTGCTCGTCGTCGCCTTGGTACTGGTGCTCGCGCCCCTCGCGTTCATGTTCATAGCCTCCTTCATGCCGTCGCGGGAGATCATGCGCATGCCGTTCTCCTGGTGGCCCAGCTCCTTCTACCTGGACAACTTCTGGCAGGCCATCAAGGGCAACGACGGCAAGTTCATCTTTCCGCGCGCGATCCTCAACTCGGTGCTGGTGTCGAGCTGCGTGGCCCTTACCACGGTGCTGTTCTCGGCGCTGGCCGGCTACGGCCTCACGAAGCTGAAGTTCCGCGGAAGCAACCTCGTCTTCCTCCTGATCCTCTCGACCCTGATGGTGCCGTTCGAGACCGTCATGATCCCCCTGTACGTCGTGGTGACGGGCATGGGGCTTCAGAACACCTACGCCGGACTGATCATCCCGTTCCTCCTGAGCGCGTTCGGGGTGTTCCTGATGCGTCAGTCGCTCCTGACCTTCCCTGACGAGCTCCTTGACGCCTCGCGCATCGACGGCGCTTCTGAGCTAGGCATCTTCTTCCGCATAGTGCTCCCCAACATGCTCCCTGTCATGGCCGTCCTCGGCGTCCTCACCTTCGAGCAGCAGTGGGGCAACCTCATCTGGCCGCTGCTCGTCGTCCAGAACCCCGAACTGCGGACGATGCCGCTGTACGTCGTGACGTTCATGGAGGAGAAGAGCACCAACGAGGGTGCCATGGTCGCGGTCGCCGCGCTCTCCAGCCTCCCGATGCTCGTCATCTTCTTCAGCCTGTCGCGGTTCTTCCTCAAGGGCGCCAACGTGTTCTCGGCTGGCAAGGAGTGACCCGCCTCCGAGAGCCCGGACGATCGCCTGACGAGGCGCCGAAACTGGCGATCTTCGACATGGGCGGCGTTATGGTCGATGGTCACGACGTCGCCCCGGCCATCGCCAGCGCGCTGGGGCTCGACGCGCCCACCTTCAGGCGGCTACTGCGCGAGGCGGGATCGGACGATCTCGACACCGGCAGGGTCTCGGCGTCCGAGTTCTGGGCACGTTTCAGGAACTTGACCGGACTGGAGCTGGCGGGGGAGCCGTGGGGCGATCACTTTCACCCCGTCAGGCGGCCGCGTATGTTCGACCTGGTCGAGCGCCTCAAGTCCGCCGGCGTGAGGGTGGTGGCCGGCACGAACACGTCCGGCCCGCACTACCGCGTCCACCTGGACGCGGGCGACTACGCCGTGTTCGACCGCGTCTACGCATCGCACCTCCTCGGGGTGGCGAAGCCGGATCCGGAGTTCTGGCTCAGGATCCTCGCTGCCGAGGGCGTGGCGCCCGAGCAGGCGCTCTTCATAGACGACCTGCCCGAGAACGTCGCGGCGGCGTCCGGGCTGGGTCTCACCACGGTGAGGTGCGGCGATCCCGATGTAGCGGTCGCCGAGGTCGAGGACGTCTTCGGGTTGGTTCATGCCTGAGCGCTAGCCGCGCCGGGCCCTTTGTCACGGGTCATGGCTCCGCGCCGGTGGCCGCAGTTAGGGTCGCCGGCATGACGGGAGCCACCCCACAAACCCACGATCGCCAGGCGCCGACCCCAAGCGAAGCCGTCGCCGCGCTGAACAAGCTCTTCGACAAGGCCCTGCGCGTCCTCGGCGACGCCGGCAGGCAGGACGACGCCTGCGAGCTGGCCGCCCAGGGTTGGTCACTACTGCGCCAGGAGTGGCCTAAGGAAGGCGAGCGCCTGAACGGCACGCTTCACTACCTCACGCGCACTCTCAAGCCCAAGCCGGTCGCCGACGCCGGCTCCGACCGCCTCCTCGAGGTTAGGCACCTCCCTCCGGCCGAGCGCCACCGCCTCATCTTCCAGACGTACGCCGACCTTGCACCGGGCGAGGCCTTCTTGCTCATCAACGACCACGACCCCAAGCCGCTCTACTACCAGCTCGCCGCCGAGAACCCCGGCGCCTTCAGCTGGGAGCCGGTGGAGGAAGGCCCGGAGGTCTGGCGGGTGAGGATCGGCAAGGTCTAGGCGGGCGCCGCCGGAGAGGGCTCCCAGGCCCGTCCCGGCCGCAGGCGCTGGCTACGTCGCGCCGCGGCGGTAGCGTCGGCCGTTAGTGGCTTTCGGGTAGTCTGGCGCGGTGAGCAGCGACGCCCCGAGCCTGTCGACCGATCTGCCCGAGGATGGGGTGTCCGCCGCCCCGGTGACCGCGGTGCCGGCGGTTCGCGGGTCGCTGGCCGATCCGGCCGTGCGAGCTCGCCATGCGCGGCGCATCACGACCGCCCTGTTCGTCAGCCAGAGTCTCGGCACGGCCGGGTCCATCGCGGCCACCACCGTGGCGGCCATCGTCGGCGCCGAGCTCTCCGGTAGGGACTCGCTGGCTGGTCTGCCGTCTGCCGTCGTCCAGATCGGCGTGGCCGTCGGCGCCTACTTCTGGAGCCGGCGCTCCGACAGGCTGGGTCGCCGCGGCGCCCTCGTCGCCGCGCTGCTCACGGGCATGGTGGGCGCCACCATGTCGCTCTTCGCCGTAGCCAGCGGCAACTTCCCCCTGGTGCTCGTCGCCCTCTTCATCACCGGTTCGGGCAACTCGGCCGTGCAACTCGGTCGCTTCGTGGCCGCCGAAGTGAACCCGCGCGCCAGACGAGCCCGTGCTCTTTCCACCGTCGTGTTCGGAGGCACCATCGGCAGCGTCGTTGGGCCGGCCCTCGTCGGACCGACTGGACGCCTCGTCGAGGGGTGGGGCTGGAGCGAGATCGCTGGTCCCTACCTAGCAACGGGGGTCGGCTACCTTCTCACCGCCGTGCTCCTCTTCTTGGCCCTGCGGCCGGAGCCGCGCCTCATCGGCGACGCCATCGCCTTCGACGAGGGCACGACCGTGCGCACGGGCAGCGCGCGGAGCCTGCGCCAGCTCCTGGCGGACACTGCGGTGCGTACGGCGGTCGCGAGCGTCGTCCTCGCCCACATGGTCATGGTCGGCCTCATGCAGATGACATCGCTGCACATGCATCAGCACGCCCACAGCCTTGCCAACATCTCGTTCGTGTTCTCCAGCCATACGCTGGGCATGTACGCGTTCTCGACCGTTTCTGGCTGGATGACAGACAAGTGGGGAAGGCGCCGCGTGCTCGGCATCGGGGCCGTCATCATCATCGCGTCGTGTTTGCTCGCACCCCTGTCGCCCCACCTCCTGCCGATCGCGTTCGCGCTCTTCCTTCTTGGCCTTGGCTGGAACCTCTGCTACGTAGCCGGCTCCGCGCTCCTCACCGACGCGCTGACGCCGGCCGAGAAGGGCCGCATGCAGGGCTTCAACGACCTGCTCGTGGGCGGGGCAGCCGCCAGCGCGACGATCGTCGGCGGCCTGATCATGGCCAACGCCGGCTACCTGGCTATGGGTCTCGCGGGGGCGGCCGTTTCCGCGCCACTGCTGCTCATCGTGATGCGACTGCCGCGCCCCGCCACGGGCGCCGCGCTCGACTGACGTGACAGGTGCCGCTGGCCAGTCGCCCAGCGGCGCGTTCGACGTCGTCGTGATCGGGGGCGGCGTGGCCGGCGCGGCCTGCGCCTCGCGTCTGGCCGGCGCCGGCGCCCGAGTGCTCGTGCTGGAGCGCGAGCGTAACTTCGCCGACCGCGTGCGCGGGGACGTCATGTACCCGTGGGGCGTGGCTGAGGCGCGGCGCCTCGGCTTGGCGGACGCGCTCGCAGCCGTGGTGCGACCGCTCCCGTACTGGCGGACGCATGTCGCAGGCCTGCCGTCGACCCGCCCGCGCGACCTGGCCGCCGAGGGCGCGGCTACCGGCGCAGATACGGCCGTCGCCTTCTTCCACCCCGAACTGCAGACGGCGCTGTTGCGGGCCGCAGAACGGGCTGGCGCCCGCGTCGTGCGGGGCGCCACGGTCACCGGCGTCCGTGCCGGGACCGCGCGGAGGTTACTGGTCGAGGCGAGGACCTCGGGCGCTGGGTTCGAGGTAGGTGCCGCGCTCGTCATAGGCGCCGACGGCCGCTCGCGGCGCTCCCGGGTCTGGGGAGGGTTCAAGGCGCGCACGGCCGAGGAACGACTGAAGTTCGCCGGGGTGATGCTCACGGGCGCCGCCGCCGCCGCGACGTCCGAGGCACGCGACACTGCCCACGTCTTCTTCGCGCCGAGCGCCGGTCTCCTCGCCATGGTGCTACCGATCGACGAGCGTAGGACGCGCGTGTACGCGGGTTACCACCTCGCGACGGGGGAGCGGAGCCTCGGTGGCGCGGACGCCCTCCCGGCCTTCCTGCGCCTCGCGGAGGCGGCGGGCGTGCCGCACGAGTGGCTGGCCGCAGCCGAGCGGGTGGGTCCGCTGGCGCAGTTCCCCGGCGCCGACGCATGGGCTGCGAACCCGTACTGCAACGGTTTCGCCCTCGTCGGAGACGCTGCAGCGGCGAGCGATCCGAGCTTCGGCTGCGGTATGGCCCTCGCCATGCGTGGGGCACGAGAACTAGTGGAGGCGCTGCTGGCCGCGGGCTCGTTCGAGCCGGCGGCGGTCGACGCCGCCGGCGAGGCTTACGCCGAGGCTACGCTGCGTACCGGCGACGCCCTGCGCAGGCTCACGGGTTGGTTGCGGGATGTGTACAGGGAACCGGGCGAGCGAGCGGACGCGCTACGTGCTCGACTCTGGCCCCTGTTCGCGCGCGACCCCAGCCGCGTCCCTGACGTTGTCCTGGTCGGACCTGACTCGCCGAGTGACGAGGCTGCCCGGGTCCGGTTCTTCGGGGAGGATCGGCCCTAGCCGCCTCGGGAGAACAGCCGCACGATGACGAGCAGGACGATGGCGCCGACGACCGCCACCAAGAGGCTGTAGAGGTTGAAGCCCGTGACGCCCATGCCGCCGAACTGGTTGAACAGCCACCCGCCCAGGAAGGCGCCGATGACGCCCACGACGATGTTGGTGACGAGCCCTTTCCCGGAGCCCGTGATGGCACCCGCGATCCAGCCCGCCAACGCGCCGAAGATGATCCATAGCAAGATGTTCATCTGGTGGTTCCTTTCCGGCGCGGTCCTTACTCCGACCGGCGCTCGACAAAGGTAGCAGTAGGAACGGCGTTTTCTTGGTACGGATGACCTGTCGGCGGCCCCGGCCGAGGCCCGGCGCTTGCGCGCGCCACTCTCAGCCGCGCTCTAGCCCGCTGTCGGTCGCGCCCGTTTCCGCGTTCGCCGGTGACTCGGTTTGGACTGTCGGTTCGAACGTCAACGCCGCCGAGTTGATGCAGTAGCGCAGGCCGGTCGGCGTGGGACCGTCCGGGAAGACGTGCCCAAGGTGGGCGCCGCACGTGGCGCAGCGCACCTCGATGCGGTGCATGCCGTGGCTGAAGTCCTCGAAGCTCGTGACGCGGCCCTGAGCCGCGACCTCCGAGAAGCTCGGCCAGCCGCAGTGCGAGTGGAACTTGTCGTCTGATTCGAATAGCAGCGCCCCACATACGATGCAGTGGTAGTCGCCGGCCGCGAAGTGGTCCCAGAACTCGCCCGTGAACGGCGCCTCGGTACCCGCTTCCTGGGTGACGCGCCAGGCGAGGGGGGAGAGCCGGTCGCGCAAGGCGTCGGTGTCCCACGGGGCGTGGGTGTCCCGCGGAGCGCGGGCGTCGCTTGAGGCGGCGCCGGCAGCAGAGGTGTCGGTCCGGTCGTCTATCGGCTCCTTCACGAGGCGAGTCTATGCCGGGGCGGCCCGCTCGGCTGTGTCGCCGGAACGTTGCGCTCACGTCGGCGTTATGCTCCGCCGATGGTCGCGGACAGACGGGAACGGCGTGAGTGAGGACGCACATGCGTCGGGCCGGCTGATCACCGCGCTCGCCGCCCTCCTGCCCGAGTATGGAGCGCTCGTCATGGCGACCGGCATCGTCGCGTTCGCCGTCGACGGCGTTGGGCTGCGCGCGCTCGCGGTGGCGCTCACTTGGTTGAACGTGGTCATGTACCTAGCCCTGGCCTGCGCCTTCGCCGCGCGGTTCGCGCTCGCGCGGCAGCGGATGACCCAGGAGTTCGTCGACCACGCCCGCGGCCCCGGCTACTTCACGTGGGTGGCGGCGACCTGCGTCCTGGCAAGCCAGGTCTCCGGCTTCCTCGGCGCCGACCAGGTCGCTCGCGGCCTGCTGGCGTTCGCGGCCATCCTGTGGGTTAGCGTGACCTACGGCTTCTTCGCCGCCGTGACGTTGCGGCGCACGAAGCCCCGCCTCGAGAGTGCGTTGAGCGGCTCTTGGCTGCTCGCCGTCGTGGCCACGCAGGCTTTGGGCCTGCTGGCGGCGCAGGTGGGCGGGAGGGCCGCGGACGCCGCTTCGCTTGGGAACACGGCCCTGCCGGACGCGGGCGCCGGCCTACTCTTCACGGGCCTATGCCTGTTCCTCGTAGGCGCCGTCCTATACCTGCTCATCGTCGGCCTGATCTTCTACCGGTTCACTTTCCTGAAGCTCGAGGCCAGCCAACTGGCCGCCCCGTACTGGATCAACATGGGCGCGCTTGCCATAACGACGCTGACAGGCGCGACGCTGCTGGCGCAGCCGGGTCCCGAGCCGCTCTGGAGCATGATCGCCCCGGCGCTCCTCGGCTTCACCCTCCTCTTCTGGGCGTTCGGCAGTTGGTGGGTGCCCCTGCTGGTCGTCTTCGGGGTATGGCGTCACGTCGTGGCCAAGTACCCCCTGCGCTACGCCCCGGAGTACTGGGGGCTCGTCTTCCCGCTGGGGATGTACAGCGTCGCCTCGCGCCGACTCGCGGACCACATCCGGATCCCCGTCTTGGAGCACGTGTCATCTGCCTTCGCCTGGGTGGCGCTGGCGGCGTGGGCGGTCGCGTTCCTCGGCATGCTCGGGGCGCTGCTGCCTTTCAGGAGGACGATCACCTGAGAACCACGCGGCATATCATCTGATGCACATGCCGCGAACCGAGGAGCCGAACCCACCGCCCCAGGGCACGAGGCGCGGCGTGGTGATGGCCTTCCTGATGCTCGCCATGTCGCTCGCCGCCATAGAGGGCACGATCGTGGCGACGGCCATGCCAAGCATCGTCGCGAGCGTCGGCGGCTTCGAGTACTACGCCTGGGTGTTCGCCGCGTTCCTTCTCGCCCAGGCAACGTCTACGCCCCTGTACGGTCGGCTGGCCGACGCCCATGGGCGCAAGCCCATACTCCTCCTTGGCATAGCCGTGTTCATGCTGGGCTCCGGTCTATGCGGCTTCGCGACGACCATGCCGCTGCTCATCGCGTTCAGGGTCCTGCAGGGTTTCGGGGCGGGCGCCGTCTACCCGATGGTCACCACCCTCGTCGGCGACCTCTACGAGGTCCGCGACCGGGGTAAGGCCCAGGCCTACCTCTCCAGCGTGTGGGGCGTCTCAGCCATCGCGGGGCCGCTGCTGGGCGGCGCGCTCGTGCAGCACGCGCATTGGGGCTGGGTCTTCTGGTTCAACGTGCCCTTCGGGCTGGCCGCCATCCTGGGGCTTGGCGCTTACTTGCGCGAATCCGTGAGGCGGACCGAGAGCCGCATCGATGTCGGCAGTGCCGCGCTCATGTTCGTCGCCATAGGCGGCCTGATGCTCTTCCTGACGCAAGGCGCCTTGTGGGGGACCGCGGCCGCGGTCACGCTCGTCGCTATCGCCGGCGCCGCGGGCGCCGGGTTCGTGCGGCGCCAGCTCCGCAGCGGCGCTCCGCTCATCGGGTTCGACCTGTGGCGCGACCCTCTCATCCTCCTGGCCGACGCCACGACCTTCATGGGCGGCATGCTCATGATCGGCCTCATCACGTACTCGCCGACTTACGTCCAGGGCGTGATGGGCTACTCGCCCACCGTCGCCGGGCTCGCCCTCACCGCCATGTCGGTGGGGTGGCCGCTCGCCTCGGCCGTGGCCGGCCGGCTGGTGGTCCCGTTCGGTCCCGCCAACACGGCCCGCGTCGGCGGGATAGCGGCGTTGATCGGCGGCGCGATGTACATGATGGTGACGCCAGAACGCGGCCCGTGGTGGGTGGCGGCCTCGTCGCTGGCGGTCGGGGTCGGCCTCGGGTTCATCATGACCACGACCATCGTCACCATCCAGTCGTCTGTCGGGTGGCAGCGCCGCGGCTCCGCCACCGCCGGAAACATGCTGATGCGGCTGCTCGGGAACTCCGTCGGCGCCGCCGTGCTCGGCGCCGTACTCAACTTCGCGCTCGTGCGCCGCTCGACCGGTACCGGGCAGGACGTCGTCGAGGCCGTGCAGGCCTTGCTTGAGCCCGGGGCGAGCCGGCTGGCGGCGGAGCCGGCCACTCTCGACCTGCTGGCCTCGAGCCTGCACGTGGTCTACGTCGGCGTGTTCGTGATCGCCGTGCTCATCTGCCTGCTGAGTTGGTCGATCCCGCGTGGCAGGCGCCTGGCGTGAGAGGAGCAGCCGTGGACAACGTCCCCGTCTGGGGAAGCAGGGGCTGGGAGCCCCTCCCCGCGCTCCGGGGCGACATCGAGGCCGACGTCTGCGTGGTGGGGCTGGGAGGGTCCGGCCTTAGCGCCGTGCGCGAACTCCTGGCCCTCGGCCGCGGCGTCGTCGGGGTGGACGCCGGCGGCGTGGCCGGCGGAGCGGCCGGGCGCAACGGCGGTCTCCTGCTGGCCGGGCTGGCCCACTTCCATCACGACGCGCGGGTCCGGCTCGGGGCGGAGCGCGCGGTTGCGCTCTACCGAGTGACCATGGCCGGGATGGAGGCGGAACTGGTCGCGGCCGGCGCGAGCGCGCGCCGCGTCGGCTCCCTGCGCATCGCGGCCGACGCCGCAGAGGAGGCCGACTGCGAGGAGCAGTACGCCGTTATGCGCGCCGACGGTCTGCCCGTTGAGCGTTACGAGGGGCCCGAGGGTACGGGGCTGCTCTTTCCTGACGACGCTGTCTTCGACCCGCTCGAACGCTGCCGGCGCTTGGCGCGTCAGGCGCTGGCCTCGGGAGCGCGGCTGTTCGAGCGCAGCCAGGTCGTGGAGCTTGGAGGCGGGCGGGTGCGCACCGTGGCCGGCAGTGTCACGTGCGACTCTATCGTCGTGGCCGTCGACGGACGGCTGGCCAAGCTCCTGCCGGAACTGGCAAGGGAGGTGAAGGACGTGCGCCTTCAGATGCTGGCCACGGCTCCGACGAGCGAGGTGAGCCTGCCGATGCCCGTCTACCGCCGGTACGGCTACGAGTACTTCCAGCAGCTACCCGACGGCCGGCTCGCGCTGGGAGGCTTCAGGGACCGGGGCGGCGACGCCGAGTGGACGGACGTCGCAGAGCCGTCCGCGCGGGTGCAGGACCTGCTCGAGGAGTACTTGCGCGAGGGGCTGGGAGTGCGTGCGCCCATCACCCACCGCTGGGCTGCGACGGTCGGCTACACGGATACCTACCTGCCCGTTGCCAGGGAAGCGCGCGCGGGGGTGTGGGCCATAGGCGGCTACAGCGGCACCGGCAACGTCGTCGGGGCCGTGCTGGGGCGGGCGGCGGCTCACCGCGCTGTCGGGCTGCCATCGGCTGAGTGGGACCTGTTCGCGTCCTAGCGCCGCGCGGTGCCGACGCCTCAGGGTGCGGTCCTTGCATCTTGGCTTGGCAACCGCGCCCAGAGCGGCCACGCCTCGAGTTCCCGGCTGAGGGCGCGCCACTCCGGCAGGTGCCGCGTCATGAGCGCCTTGAAGCGCGGACCATGGTCGGCGACCAGCAGGTGCATCAGTTCGTGCACCACCACGCATTCGAGCAGGCTTGGGCGGCGCTTGGCTAGCTCGAGGTTGAACCAGAGGCGACCGGCGACCGTGTTGCAGCTGCCCCAGCGCGTCGACATCCGTTTGATGCCCACCGCGCTCGCTTTCACGCCGAGTCCTCGCTCCCACTTGGTGACGAGCGCTGCGAGGTCGCTGGCGAGCTCGTTCCGATAGAACCGTGCGAAGGCGCGCTCCAGCGCGGCGAGGTCCGCGTCCGCCGGCGCGTGTAGGACGATGCGGTCGCCTAACGTGTGGATCCTGACCCTGCTGGCGCCTGCTCCACCCGGCGCTGCGGGGCGCGCCAACGTGTAGGCGATGCCCCGCAAGTAGTGCGTCTCGCCAGGCAGATAGCGCGCCGCGGCGCCGACAGCCAACTCCGAGAACCGCTTCCGGTGCCGCTCGATCCAATCGCTGCGCTCCGCCACGAGCCTGGCGAGGTCGCGCAGCGGGGTGTTGCCCGGCGCCGTCAACCTTACGCGGCCGTCCGGCGGGTAGATACGCAGGGTGACGCGTTTGACGCGCTTCCTGACGAGCTCGACCTCGTGGCCGCCCAAGGTGACGACGGTCGCCGCCGCGACCGAGCGGTGCACGGGCCGGTGCGCGGGGCCGCGGCCGGTCGAGGATGCCGACGGAGTGCTGGGCATGCCGCCACTGTCGCACTTGTCCGGGGCGCGGAGCAACGCTTGCGGTCGCGGACCGCGCCCTGGCCGAGCGCAACGCCACGACGCCTGCCTACCGAGGGCGCGGGATGGCGGAGTACACTGGGCCACTTGGTTCCGGCCGTGTGAACTAGCGCCGTTCGGAGCCGACGGAGGTCAAGGTGTCGCAACCGAGATGGTACCTACCCAGGCCGCGACCGACCCCCTTGGTCGTGTCTTCCAGGGTCTTCGTCAAAGCCTTCCACAGTCTCGCCGTCATCGTCTTCGCCATCGCCGCTTGTTACCTGATCTACTGCGGCGTGACAGGGGTAAGGGACGCCATCATGGTGTGGGCGCTCGTGGCCGTCGCCATCGAGACCGTCGTCTACGTCGGCTTCGGCCGCAAGTGTCCGCTGACGATGCTCGCGCGTTGGCTCGGCGACGAGGGCGGGCACGACTACCTCTTCGAGTGGCTCCTCGGCGCCCGCAACATCGGGCTCGTGTCGCGCTCACTGGCCGGTTTGGCGGCCGTAGGCGTGCTGCTCATCATCATCGGCAGCGTGAGGCAGGCCTTGGCCTGAGGACGAGCGAGCAGTTAACTTGACAAGCTGACACTCAAGTTCTATGCTTCCCTAAGCAGTGGCGGTGGCGTAGGCTCAGGCCGCGCCGACCCGCAAGGCTTCGGCCACGCTGACGGGCGTGGGCGAGGCCAAGGCCGATCTCCTCGGCCCGGCCAGGCCAACCCGACCGAAGCCCGAGAGACCATGACCGCCACGGAAAGGGACACCATGGCACTAGTCAAGAGCAACGCTTTGCGTAACCGTCCTGTCGCCCGCTACCTCGCCCCGATGGGCGGCGTCGACGACCTCTTCCAACAGTTCGAGAACATGCTGCAGCCGTTCGCCGGTCGCGCCGACGCCGGCTACTTCTCGACGCCGTTCCCGATCGACCTCTACGAGAGCGGCGACGACGTCATCCTCGAGATGGCCGTGCCGGGGCTCAAGCCGGACCAACTGGACATCAGTCTGGAAGGGCGGCAGCTGAGCATCCGGGGTACCGTCCCCGACGTTGAGGAGGGCGGCGAGGGGAACGGTCGCCGCTACTGGTCCCGCGGCATCATGCGCGGCGAGTTCCAACGCATCGTCACCATCCCGGCCGGCGTCGACCCGGAGCAGATCTCCGCGCGCGTCGACCAGGGCCTCCTGATCCTCACGATGCCGAAGGCCGTGGAGGCGAAGGCCCGGAAGATCACCGTCCAAGGTTGAGCTTCAGGGTTGGGAGTGCCCAACCGGTCCCAACTTGTGAGCCACCGCCCGCGCGGTGGCTCACAAGCTCATAAGGATGTGACCAGACCGCCGTCGACCAGCAGGCTGACGCCGGTCACGTAAGATGAGGCGTCGGACGCGAGGAACGCGGCGACGCGCCCGAACTCCTCCACGGTGCCGATGCGGCCAAGGGGGATGCTGGCTACGGAACGGGCGCGCGCCTGCTCGAGGCTTATGCCTTCCCGCTCCGACGCCTTGCCGTCCAACTCGCGGATGCGTGGCGTGTCGATGCGACCGGGGGAGACGACGTTCACCCTCACCCCTTCCGGCGCCAGGTTCGTGGCCAGGTCCTTGCAGAGGGCTTGCACCGCCGGCCGGTAGGCGTTGGACAGGGTCAGGTTCTTGATGGGCGCTCGCACGCTCGACGAGCCGATCACGACGATCGAGCCGCGGCCCGCCGCCCGCATGCTGGGCAGTGCTAGTCGTATGGAACGCACAACGCTCATCAGCGTCAGTTCGAACGCTTGCGCCCAGGTGGCGTCGGTGAGCGCGTCGAACCCGCCGGCAGGCGGTCCGCCCGCGTTGGCAACGAGGATATCGATGCCGCCGAGTTCGGCCGTGGCTTCGGCGAAGAAGCGTTCGAGATCGGCGCCGTTGGACACGTCGCACGGCAAACCCGCCACGGTGCCGTTACCGGTCGCCGCCGCTATCTCACCCGCCACAGCGCGTGTGCGTTCCGGCGACCTGCCGCAGACGACCACGCGCGCGCCCTCGGAGGCCAGGGCCGTGGCGGTGCCGCGGCCGAGGCCGCTCGTGCCGGCGAGTACTATCGCCCGCTTACCGGTAAGTCCAAGGTTCATCCTAGCCTCCAAAACCGCATCTGTGACATCCTCATGGCGCTAGCGTAGCCTGCCAGGCGTTACCGAGGCCGTTGTTGGGGTCCGTCCTCTTACGCCGGTAAGAACCGGTAAGAAGCGAGTAAGAAACCGTTACGGAGTTTTGCCGCGGGTTAGTTGCCAACGCCCCTTCGCCTTGGGTGTATCCTAGTAACCGAGCCTTCAGTTGGAAGACTCATGACCGTACACGCCAACTCGCACGACCAAGTGAAGTGATAGGAGACCCCCCATGGCATTGACCGAAGTCATCGTTCTCATCCCTGAAGAGCGCGTAGGCGACTTCTACCGCGTGGTCGGCGCGTGGATGGGCGGCGCCAACCTCGTCGACGAGGCCAACGCCGGCCGCAGCCGCCGCCGTTCCGCAAGCAGCAGCTCCACGCCGCTGGTGCTGTCCGATAGCAGCCGCTACCACCCGCTCCACGTCCACCTGGCTGGCGTAAGCAAGGACATCAAGACCTACGAGATGAGCTTCGACGAGATCACGACCGTAATGGGCGCGAGGCTGCCCAAGTCCGCCGAGGACCACCGCGCCTGGTGGGCCAACACGGAGTCGCACTCGCAGGCGCTCGCCTGGATCTCGGCCGGTTGGAAGGTCGACGGCGTCGACCTCAACAACCGCCTCATCCACTTCACGCGGCCGAAGTAAGCTCGTCGTGCAGCGGGGGTCTCTCGTCGCGGCCTAGCGGCGGATGAAACGTAGGATCACGGCCCGGCGCCGCTCTGCGGCGCCGGGCCGTCGTCTACGCTCCCGCCGTTAGCTGAGCGCTATGTCGGAACCTCTCGGGCGCCTCGTCTGGCCGGCCGTACCACTCCGGCCGTCCAGACGCCAACGCTCAGGCGTACCCGGGCCGCAGCCTGTCCAGGTAGAGCTTGCGGAACTTCGCGACCTTCGGCGCGATCACTGCGGCGCAGTAAGGCTGCCGCGGGTTACGCGCGAAATAGTCGTCGTGGTACTCCTCGGCCGGGTAGAAGTTCTTCAGGGGCTCGAGTTCGGTCACGAGCGCGGCGCCGTAGATGCCGGACTCCCCGATCTCGCGCATCACGGCCTCCGCGGTCTCGCGCTGCTGGTCGTCAAGGTAGAAGACGGCAGAGCGGTACTGCGGGCCGATGTCGTTGCCCTGCCTGTCCTTCGTCGTCGGGTCGTGCATGGTGAAGAAGACGCGCAGGATGTCGGCGTAGGAGACGACGCTCGGGTCGAACTCCAGCCGCACGGCCTCGGCGTGCCCGGTTGCCCCCGTGCAGACCTGCTCGTAGCTCGGGTCGGCGACGGTGCCCCCGGAGTAGCCGGACTGCACGCTCTCGATGCCGTTCAGGCCGACGAAGACTGCTTCCATGCACCAGAAGCACCCCCCGGCCAGCACGGCGGTTGACGTCTTGTCGCTCATGGCACCACCCTAATCCCGTCCGAACTCACGCCCAGTCGCGCAGGAACTCGACGAACAGCCTCACCCCGTAGCCGGTGGCGCCCGGCGTGAGGTACGCGCGCCCCTTGGGGTTCTCGACGAGCCCCAAGCCGGCCATGTCGACGTGCGCCCACGGGTAGTCCGTGAACGCCTGTAGGAAGGCCGCGGCCGTGCCGACGCCGCCCTTGGCGCCACCGCTGTTCTTGAGGTCGGCGACCTTCGATTCGATGGCGGCCCGATACTCCGGGAAGAGGGGCATCGGCCAGACGCGCTCGCCGGTAGCCTCCGCCGCGGTCTCGAGGCGGGCCCGCAACGTCGGGTCGTTGAAGAAGAGCGAGGCGGCCACGCCCTCGCCTAGCGCCGTGACGCTGGCCCCGGTGAGCGTTGCGATGTCGATGACGGCCGCGGGCGCGTAGCCCTTGGCATGCACGAGCGCGTCGGCGAGGGCGAGGCGCCCCTCGGCGTCGGTCGAGATGACCTCGATGGAGAGCCCGTTGCCCGCCACGAGCACGTCGGATGGTCGGTACGCCGCGCCGTCCGGCATGTTCTCGACGCAGGGGGCCAAGCCGATGACACGCGCGTTCAGCCCGAGTTCGGCCACCACCTGCATGGCGCCGATGACCGCGGCGGCGCCCGACATGTCCGACTTCATCGGAACCATGCCGTCGCGCGTCTTGAGCGAGAGGCCGCCGGAGTCGAACGTGACGCCCTTGCCGACGAGGACGACGAGGGGCAGGTCCGTGCGGTGCTCGTTGTGCCCGAGCTCGATGAACCGCGGTTCGAGGGCGCTGCCCTTGGTAACGGCCAGGAACGCGCCCATGGCGCGCTCCTCGGCCCACGCGCGGTCGCCGATCGTCACGCGCAGGCCGGTGCGCTCGGCCATGGCGGCCGCCGCGTCAGCCAGGTACACGGGGGTCGCGTACACGGGCGGCAGGTTGACCAGGTCGCGCGCTAGAGCGACGCCGCGGGCGATCGCGGCCGCGGCCGTCGCGCCTTCGCGGACCTGCGGCAGGCGGTTGCCGTCCAGCTCGACGAGGGCGACCTTCGACAGCGCGCGCTCCTGTCCGGAGCCCCGCGCGTGCCACCCGCCGAAGCGGTAACTGGCGAGCAGCGCGCCCTCCAACGTGGCTTGAGCCGCTTCGCTCGTGGCCAGGCCGCCGACGCCGGCGCCGTGGACCGCCGAGGCCAGCGTAGTGGCGCCCAACTCGCGCGCCCGCGCCGCCGCGGTCCCGGAAGCGCGCCGCACCGCCTCGAGGCCGAAGGCATCCTTGCTTCCCAACCCCACGACGAGGACGCGCGGCGCGACGACCCCGCTTGCCGGATAGAGGACCGTCACCTCGCCGAGCTTGCCGGTCAGGTCGCCGGCCGCGATCAGGCGCGAGATCGCGCCGCCCATGGCCGCGTCTACGGCGCCCGCGGCACCGCCTGGGCTCGTCACCCCGGCGAGGAGCCCGACCACGATGGCGTCCACGGCGGTGTCCTGGATCTGACCGCCGAGCACCTCGCTGGTCGGAAGCGTCGGGAAGCCGAGGCGCGGCGCGCCCCGGTCGTCGAAGCGGTTCGTCATGTTCCCTCCTGGGGGCGCTTTCGCGCCGATGCCGGCCATGCTAACGCCGTTGGTCGTCGACCGTTTGCAATCTCATCGGCGTCCGTCTATAGTCTGCCAATCAGCCGTTCGTATGGCAATGCGAAAACGTTTCACCATATGAAATGCAACGTGCGGAGCCGGGAGGTGCGCCAGTGAACCAGTACGTGATCCAGTCGGCCTTGCGGACCCTACAGGTCCTGCTGGCGTTCGGGAAGCCGCCGCACCGGTTCGGGCTATCCGATCTCCTGCTCGTCACTCCGTTCGAGAAGAACCAGCTCTACCGCTCCCTGCGCACCCTCGAGGCCGCCGGCTTCATCGTGGCGGACAGTGGCGGCCGCTACACGGTCACGCCGGTGGTGAACGTCCTGAGCGCCGCTTCGGCACACGGCCGGCCCCTGACCCTCGTCGAGGTCGCCTCGCCTCACCTTGACGCGCTCGCGGACGAGACAGGCGAGGCCGTCAACCTGAACGCCCTCGCCGGCGACCAGGCCGTCTGCCTCGACCGGCGCGAGAGTCCGCACGCCGTGCGCCTCGCCTCCGTCCTCGGGCAGGCATACCCCCTACACGCGGGCGCCGGCCCCAAGGCCATGCTCGCGTTCTTGAGCGAGGAGCTGCGCGCTCAGGTTCTCAAGAAGGTCGACTCCTACCCCAACTACACCCCGGCCACGCAGCGCGACCCTCGGCTCCTCCAGAAGGAGCTCGAGCAGACGCGCGAGCGCGGCTACTCCATCAGCGACGGAGACTTCGACGAGGCCGCCCGGGGGGTTGGCGCGCCCATCTTCGACGCCTCCGGCCAGGTCGTCGGCGCCGTCAGCGTCGGGGGACCGTCTTTCCGCGTCGGCGAAGCGGAGCTGGCGCGTTACGCCCCACTCATAATCCGGGTAGCCAAGGCCATCTCGAACGGCCTCGGGCACCCGGGGTGAGGAAATCCAAGGAGGACCGAATGCCCCCGATCCGTGTCCATCTCAAGCTTCTCAAGGTGCTGGCAGCGCTGCTGGCGTCGTTGGCGGTCGCACTGGCGAGCGCGCAGGACCACGACCCCAACGGGTCTCTGACCTTCGCGACGAACGCCGATCCCACGCTCAACCCTTGGAACGCCTCCGCAGTCATCGAGTCCAACCTCATCAACACCATCCTCTTCGACCAGCTCGTGCGCTACGACCCGACCGATCTCCACCCCGCGCCGGGCCTGGCGGAGAGCTGGGAGACGGCGGCGGACGGCCTCTCGTGGACCTTCCACCTGCGCCCCGAAGCCAAGTGGTCCGACGGCGTGCCGTTCACGGCCGACGACGTCGTGTTCACGTTCAACGACGCCATCCTCAACAAGGACCTCGGCGCGCGGAACGCCTCGGGCTTCGCGCCCGTCGATAGGGTCGTCAAGGTCGACGATCACACCGTCGTCTTCGAACTGAACCGACCGTTCTCCTCCTTGCCGTACTTCCTCGCCTACTACGCCGGGATCATCCCAGCGCACGTCCTCGGCGACGCCGAGAACCCGCTCACGGTGGCCTCGTTCAACAAGGGCAACCCGGTGGTCACGGGCCCGTACCGCGTCGGCGAGTTCGTGCCGGGCGCCTACGTGAAGCTCGTGCCGAACGAGAACTACTGGGGGCCGGCGCCGAAGCTCGCGTCCATCACCTTCAACATCATCCCCGACGGCAACGCCCAGATCGCGCAGCTCCTGGCCGGCGGGCTCGACATGGTCTCGATCACGAACCCCGCCCTCCTCGCTGGCGTGGCGAACAACCCCAACCTCGAGGTCATCAGGCAGAGCCAGAACATCTGGTACTTCGTCGCCCTCAACCTCAACGACGAGCGCTTCCAGGACGTGCGCGTGCGCCAGGCGCTCCTCAGCGCCATCGACCGCCCGGCCATCATCGACGCGGTCCTCGAAGGCTACGGCGTGGTCGCCACCGGCCCGATCGCTCCGCTGCAGCAGGCCCTCTACGACGACGAGGTCGCCAAGTGGCCCTACGACCCGGAGAAGGCCAAGGAGCTCCTCGCGGAGGCCGGCTGGACGCCCGGCCCGGACGGCGTGCTCCAGAAGGACGGCCAGCGCTTCGTCATCGACATGCCAACCGGGCAGTACGGCTACCTCGTCCCCTCCACGCTCCTCGTGCAGCAGTACTGGCAAGACATCGGCGTCGAGGCCAAGGTGGAGACGATCGAGTGGAACGCCTTCATCCAGAAGGCCGTCGTGAACCGCGACTACGACGCCATGCTCGCTTGGTGGAGCACCCCGCCGACCCCCGACCAGTCCAGCTACTTCGCCTCCTCTGGGGCCGTCACGGGCAACAACATCCCGGATTACCGCGATCCCGTCCTCGACGAGATCTGGGAGCGCGGCCGGGCCGCCACCAGCCAGGAGGAGCAGGTCGCCGTCTACCGCGAGGCGCAGGAGCGCATGGCGGAGCAGCTGCCCTACCTCTTCCTCTGGTACCCCGACATGATCGCCGTGAAGAACACGCGCATCGGTGGGATGCACGACATCAACAGCGCCGCGAACTTCCAGTACTCCTACGACTGGTACGTTACGCGCTAAGGCCGCAGGGAGCCATAGATAGATGACCGCGTTCATCGTCCGCAGGGTGCTCATGGGCGTGGTCGTCTTGTGGCTCGTCTCGGTCGTGACGTTCTTCCTCATCCACCTAGCCCCGGGCGGGCCGTCGGCGGCCATCAGCTTCGACAGCACGGCGGAACAGCGCGAGGCGCTCCTCAAGCAGTTCGGCCTCTACGACCCGCCCCTCGTGCGCTACGGCAAGTGGATCGTCGGAACGGTGCGGGGCGACCTCGGGGTGAGCTACAACCAGGGCCTCCCCGTCGGCCAGCTCCTCATGCAACGCCTGCCCAACACGCTCACGTTGGGCCTCGCCGCCCTCGTCGCCGCCACGCTCCTCGGCCTGTTGCTGGGGACCCTGGCGGCTGTCTACCGCAACGGTTGGGTTGACCACGTCGTCAGCACCATCTCTACGCTCGGCATGTCGATCCCCGGCTTCTGGCTGGGGATCGTCGCCATCATCCTCTTCGCCGTGCAACTGCGGTGGCTGCCGGCCTCCGGCATCGTCAGCTCGAGTGGGGCCGGGAGCCTGGTCGACCGCTTGCGCCACCTCGTGCTGCCGGCCGGCGTGCTGGCCTTCACGCTCATGCCCAACGTCGTGCGCGTCACACGCTCGGCCCTCCTGGAAGTCAACCGGGCCGACTACGTGCGGACCGCCAAGGGCAAGGGCCTGGCTCCGGGCACCGTCCTCTTCAAGCACGCCTTCAAGAACGCGCTCGTACCCGTGCTCGCCGTCCTCGGGCTCGTGACCACGGCCCTCTTCTCCGGCTCGGTCGTCATCGAGAGCGTGTTCGGATGGCCGGGACTCGGGCGCCTCGCCATCGAGGCGGCGAACGGGCGCGACTACCCGGTCATCCTGGGGGCCACGCTCCTGGCGGGCCTCATCGTCGTGGTCGTCAACCTGCTCGTCGACCTCCTGTACGCCGCCGTCGACCCTAGGATCCGCCATGAGTGACGCGGCCGGCTCGCTCATCCAAGCGGGCAAGGACGACGCCCGCAAAGCGCAGCGCGCCCGCTTCTGGCGGCGCGTGCGGCGCCAACCAGTCGGGATCGTCGCGCTCGCCGTCCTCGTCCTCCTCGCCGCCGCCGTCTGGCTCGGGCCGCTCGCCTACCGGACGGCCCCCAACCGCACGGACGCCCGCAACATCCTCAAGGCCCCCACGGCCGCGCACCCGCTCGGTACCGACGAGCTCGGCCGCGACGTGCTCGCGCGCGTCCTCGCCGGCGGGCGCGTCTCACTGAGCGTCGGTCTGCTCGCCATGGTCGTCGGCCTCGCCATCGGCACGCTGGCCGGCGGACTCGCCGGCTACTTCCGCGGGCGGGTCGAGGTCGTGGTCATGCGCCTCGTAGACGTGTTCATGGCCATCCCCAACTTCTTCCTGATCCTGGTCGTGGTCACGGCGTTCGGCAACCACCCCGTCACCGTCATCGTCACGGTCGGCATCGGCTTCTGGGCCCAGATGGCCAGGGTCGTGCACGCCGAGTTCGTGAAGGTGAGGGGCTTCGAGTTCGTCGAGGCCGCCCGCGCGCTCGGCGCCACCCACCCGCGCACCATGCTCAGGCACGTGATGCCTCAGGTCGTGCCCCAGGCCATCGTGCTCGCGTCCCTAGGCGTCGGCTGGGCCATCCTCACGGAGGCTGGACTCTCGTACCTCGGCCTCGGCATCCAGCCGCCCCTCGCCTCTTGGGGCAACATGCTCCAGAACGCCCAGTCGTACCTCTGGCTCAAACCGGAGCTCGCCATCTACCCGGGCCTGTTCATCGCCGCGACGGTGCTGGCCTTCAACGTGCTAGGCAACGCGCTGCGCGACGTGTTCGATCCGCGCGGCTAGCCTCCCCAAGGAGATCACAGATGCAGAAGAAGCGTTACGACGGCTACAAGTCGTTCCAGTACCTCGAGCCGGGCGTCGACTACAAGGCGTTCGAGCTCGTCCCCGTGCTGAACCGCGTGCCGTCGAGGCAGGTCGAGGTCACGCCCGAGCAGGAGGAGCACGTCAAGCGTCTCTTCCAGGAGAAGCTGATGATCTCGCTCCATGACCACTGCTTCGTGGCGCCGAAGGACCTGAGCCAGTTCTTCGAGTTCCGTAGGTGGGGCCGCGACTTCACGGGCTACGAGGGTCTGGCCGTCAGCGGGCTCGACGCCGTCTTCGACAACATGATGGACGGCACCGCCATGGTCCACTCCCGCGGCGGCTGGAAGTGGGACGACGTCATCACGGACATCGGCCTGCGACTCTCCGACATCGCCCACCAGGACATGGTCGAGCTCTGCACGACGACCGACCAGATCGTCAGGGCGAAGGCGGAGGGCAAGATCGCCTTCATCATCAGCATCGAGGGCGCGGCCATGATCGAGAACGAGCTCGACCGCCTCGACGTCCTCTACGGCCTGGGCGTGCGCTGCATCGGCATCGCCTACAGCGAGGGCAACGCCCTCGGGGCCGGCCTCAAGGAGCCGCGCGACGGCGGCCTGACCGCCTTCGGACGCAAGGCCGTCGAGCGCATGAACAAGCTCGGCCTCGCCATCGACGTCAGCCACTCCGGCGACGTCACGGCGATGGACACGATCGAGCTTTCCAGCAAGCCCGTCTTCATCACGCACGCCGGCGCCCGCAGCCTGTGGGACTCCCGGCGCCTGAAGCCGGACGAGGTGATCAAGGCCTGCGCCGCCAAGGGCGGCGTCATCGGCATCGAGGCCGCGCCGCACACGACCATCACGAAGAGCCGGCCACGCCACACCATCGAGTCGTTCATGGAGCACTTCGAGTACTGCGTCGACCTGGTCGGCATCGACCACGTCGCGTTCGGGCCCGATGTCCTCTTCGGCGACCACGTCGGCCTGCACACGACGCTGACCGAGGCCCTCTCCATCGGCGCGTCGCGCGGCCAACTCGAGTACCCGCGCGTCGAGTTCGTCGACGGGCTCGAGAGCCCGGCGGAGGCGTTCCCGAACATCGTGCGCTGGCTCGTCAAGAACGGCTACAGCGACGACGATATCGGGAAGGTCGTTGGCGGCAACATCATGCGCGTCCTCAAGGAGACGTGGGCTAGGTGAGCGCGCCGGGCACAGGTAGGGCGGACGAGGCACCAACCACCCGTCGGCTGACGATCAACGGCGCCACGCTGGAGGTCGACGACAGCGCGCTGGCCGACCCGGCGGCCGCCGGCAAGCCGTCCATCATCACGTTGCACGGCGCCCCCGGCATGGGCAGCCGCCGGAACGATTGGGAAGTCTACGCGGCGTTCACCGACCGCTTCCGCGTCGTCAGTTACGACCAGCGCGGCTCAGGGGCGAGTTCCGACACCCCGCCGTACACCCACGAGCAGTTCGCGGCCGACACGGACGCGGTGCGTCGGACGCTCGGGCTCGGCGACAAGATCGTCATCGCCGGCGGCTCTTACGGCGGCTACTTGGCCCAGGAGTACGCGCTGCGCTATCCGGAGCATGTGAGCGCCGTCGTCCTGCGCGATACGGCCGCGCACTCCGGACACAAGGGCGATGCCATGCGCATCGCGCTCGAGAGCCCGTACCCCATGGACGAGCCCGAGTTGGAGCGCCTGTTCGGCGGCATGACGACGTCGGACGACGACTTCAGGGCGCTGATCACGATGATCATGCCGCTCTACACGACGACCTACGATCCGGAGCGCGACGCCAGGCAGGTCGCGGCCATGCAGCTCCACTACGCCACGCACAACTACGCGTTCGCGCACAACCAGCAGGGGTTCGACCTGCGCGGCCGGCTGGGCGAGCTGCGCGTGCCCGTCCTGATAACCGTCGGGCGGCACGACTGGATCACCCCCCTCGTGGCCAGCGAGGAGCTGCACGCCCTGATCCCGGACTCCGAGCTCGTGATCTTCGAGAACAGCGGCCACGGCCCGCAGAACGAGGAGCGCGAGGCATGGCGCGCGGTGGTGAGGCGGTTCCTGGACCGCGTCGTGCCGGCGTGAGCGGGAACGGTCGCGTCGGTCCCGTCCCTATCGGCCCCGCGGAGTACGCCCAACGCGCCCGGACGGCATCCGAGCGCGCCCTGGGCGCGGCCGGCGCCGACGTCATCGTCCTCTTCGACGACCAGTACATCCAGTACTTCACGGGCTTCGTCTTCAGCCCGACGGAGCGTCCGATCGCGCTCATCGTCGGGCCGGATGGGGAGCGCGCGCTCTTCGTCCCCCGCCTCGAGCTGGAGCATGCGGAGGCGTTGGCCGACGTCGACCGCGTCGTCGCCTATCCCGAGTACCCGGGCGAGACGCACCCCCTCGAACTGCTCCTCGCCGAGACCCGGCGGCTTGGGGTCGGCAAGCGCGCCATCGCCGTCGACCATGACGGCTACCCGCCCGTGATGGGCTACGCCCCGGTGAGGCTCAGCGACCTTACCGACGCGAAGGTCGTGAGCCTCGGCGTGGCGCTCGACGAGCAGCTGGCCCTCAAGTCCGAGCACGAGGTCGCTCTGGTGCGCGAGAGCGCCCGTTGGGGCGCCCATGCCCACCGTCTCCTGCAGGACGGCACCAAGCCGGGGCTAACGGAGGACGCCGTTGTCGGCGCCGCGTGCGCGGCCGCCACGCGCGCCATGAGCGCGAGCCTCGGCGGACCGTACCGCCAACGCAACAGATGGGTGAGGGGTGCCCTGGCCATCTATAGAGGCCAGATCGGACCGGCCGGCGCCTTCCCGCACGCGCTCGCGCACGACGCCACCTTCCGCGTCGGCGACACGCTCGTGACGGGCGCCGCTGCCGACGTGTACGGTTACCTCAGCGAGCTGGAGCGCACGATGTTCCTCGGCGAGCCGAGCGCCGAGCAACGGCACTACTTCGACCACATGCTTGCCCTGCAGGACCTATGCTTCGCGGCCATCAGGCCGGGCGTCGCGGCCGCCTCCGTCGACCTCGCCATGCGCGCGTACGTCGACGAGCACTCCTTGTGGCCGCACTGGCGCCACCACGTCGGGCACGGCCTGGGGCAGCGCATCCACGAGAGCCCGTTCCTCGACCTCGGCTACGAAGGCGTGCTCGAGGCCGGCATGATCCTCTCCGTCGAGCCGGGGCTGTACGTGCCGGGGCTCGGCGGCTTCCGCCATTCCGACACCGTGCTGGTCACCACTTCCGGCATCGAGCTGCTCACGGACTACCCACGCGACCTGGCGAGCCTCACGCTCGCCGCCTGAGCTTCCCGCCGACCGCAGGGCTATCCTGACGGGGTGGAGATAGCTCCCCAGGACGTCTACCCGCTCGGTGGCCGCGTCTCGCCTTACGCCGTCGTAGATGTGCGCTCGCCCATCGAGGTGGGGCGCGGGGCGTTGCCTGGTGCTGTGTCGCTGCCGCTCATGACGGACACGGAGCGGCACCTGGTCGGCATCCGTTACAAGGAGGCAGGCCAGCGGGCGGCCATCGAGCTCGGTTACGAGCTGGTCGGCGACTCGCTCGCCGAGCGGACCTCCGCTTGGCGCGAGGCGATCGACGGCAGCCAGCGGCCCTCGGCCGTGATGTGCTGGCGGGGTGGACTGCGCAGCAAGCTCGTAGTCGAGTTCGCGGACCGCGAGCGCGCCGAGCGGGTCGCGGGGGGCTACAAGGCGCTCCGCGGCCACCTGATGGCCACGTTGCCTACTGCTCTGGCCAACAAGCGGCTGCTCGTGCTCAGCGGCATGACGGGGGCGGGGAAGACGCGGCTCCTCAGGCGCCTGCAAGCCGCCGCCCGTGTCGATGCCGCTGCCTTGCAGGTCCTCGATCTGGAGGGCCTGGCGCGCCACCGGGGCAGCGCTTTCGGGCACGTGGAGAGCCCCCAACCCGGCCAGCAGACGTTCGAGAACGCGCTCGCCGTCGAACTCGTGCTCGACCCGGCGCAGCGCATCGTCGTCGAGGACGAGTCGCGCTACGTCGGCGTGCGCACCGTGCCGGACCCACTGTTCGCGGCCATGTGCTCCGCGCACGTCGTGATGCTGGAGACGAGCCTGGCCGAGCGCGGTAGGGCGATCTACGACGAGTACGTCGCCGCGCCTACCGCTGACCGTGGGCGCGAGGCCGTGGCCGCTGACCTCGCGGGCTCGAGCCTGAAGCTCAAGCGGCGCCTGGGCGCGGCCGGCGCGCAGGAGGTCGCGGCCCGGATAGCGGCGTTGGCCGAGAGCGAGGCCGCCTGGGCGGACCCCGAGGCTCATGCCGGCTGGATCGGCGCGCTGTTGGAGGGCCATTACGATCCCCTCTACCGCCGCTCGCTCGTTAAGCTGGCCAGGCCCGTGGCGTTCGCGGGCAACGAGGAGGAAGTGAGCGGATGGCTGAAGACCGAGTGGTGAGCGGGCATGCGACCGCGATCAAGGTGAGCGTTCAGGGTGTGGACGAGGCGGCTAGCGAGCGGGCGGAGCAGCAGGCCCCCTGGACGCCGGTGCGCCTCACGAGCACGGTCAAGAAGGGCGGCTGCGCCGCCAAGATCGCGGCGGGCACGCTCTCGCAGCTCGTGCGCTCCCTGCCGGTCGGAACGCACCCCGACCTCATCGTCGGCACCGAGCACCTGGACGACGCCGCGGTCTGGCGCATGACCCCCGACCTGGCCCTGATCCAGACGCTCGACTTCTTCACGCCCATCCTGGACGACCCGCGCGACTTCGGTGCCGTGGCGGCCGCCAACGCCATCTCCGACGTCTTCGCCATGGGCGGCCGGCCCTTGAGCGCGATGACGATACTCGCCTATCCCTTGGGAACGTTGCCCGACTCGGTCCTCACGGAGCTGATGCAAGGCGCGTCCGAGATCATCGCGGAGGCGGGCGCCGTCCTCGTCGGCGGGCACTCCATCGAGGACGACACCCTGAAGTTCGGCTTCAGCGTGGCCGGCGTCGCCCACCCCGAGAGGCTGTGGACGAACGCCGGCGCCAGGCCGGGCGACGTCGCCGTACTCACGAAGGCCGTCGGGACTGGCACGCTGTCTGGCGCCCTCAAGTCCGGCGAGGTCGAGGCGTTGGACATGGCCGAGGCGGTCGCCTCCATGCGGCAGGTGAACCGGCTGGAGCTGCCGGACGACCTGCACGTCGCCGTCCACGCCGCGACCGACGTCACGGGTTTCGGGTTGCTTGGCCACTCCCTGCAGGTCGCGCGCGCGTCCGGCGTCGCCATCCGGCTCGACCCTGCTGGCGTCCCCGTGCTGGCCGGAGCCAGGGAGGCTCTCGCGGCGGGCAGTCTGACGCGCGCCCACCGTTCCAACGCCGACTACGTGGCGGCTTCCGTCGAGGGTCGAGAGGCGCTCGACGAGGTCACGTGGCTCACGCTGGTCGACCCCCAGACGAGCGGCGGCCTCCTCCTCTTCGTGGCGCCCGAACAGGTCGACGCCGTCGTCGCCCACGCCTCCAAGAGGTTCCCGCGCACCAGCCGGGTCGGCGTGGTGGAGGAGCTGGGCGCCGGCAGGCCCTTACGCCTCGCCTGAGGGCGGCATCCGGCAGGTAGGTCTGCAGGTCGGGCGCCTACGGCGCCGCGGCGGGTCGTCAGAGAAGCTTTAAGAACTTAGTTGTGCGACTGCCGCTCGCGCTCGAGGAGGTCGACCAACGAGGCCACCTCGCTCACTCTCGTGCCGTCGCGATACGTGCCTCGCGCCAGCGTCGCCGTGAGGAGGTCGTACGCGAGGAACGCTTCCTGCTCGTCCTCGCAGACATGCACCAGCGCCTCGTCGCCCGAGGCGAGCACGGCCACGATCTCGAAGTACTCCGGCTCCACGAGCTCGGCCTCGATGTCCTGCGGGTCGACCTCGTCGGCGTAGGTCTCGACGACTTCGAGGCTCTCGATCTGTTGGGAGTTGATGACGCGGTCGTCGAGGGTACGGATCCACATGGGCCGATTCTACGGTTCCTCAGGAACGGCGGTCGAGGATGTCGCGCAGGCCGTCGGACATGAACTGGAACGACAGGGAGGCGCCGGCCAGGAAGAGGCCAGGGCCGACAGCGGCCCACGGCTGGGTGGTGAGGTAGGAGCGTGCGTCTTGCAGCACGTTGCCCCAACTCGGGGTCGGGAGGGGCACGCCGAGACCGAGGAACGAGAGGGACGCTTCCACGAGCAGGAAGGCGGCGGCGGTGCTGGCCATCTGGACGACGACGCTCCCGAGGAAGTTGGGCACGGCGTGGCGCAGGAGCTGCCGACCGCGGCCGGCGCCCAGCGCCCGGGCGGCGGTCACGTACTCGGCACGGAGTTCCTGACGCGTGAACGAGCGCGCCAGCCGGAAGAACACGGGTGCGCCCGCCACCCCCATGGCCATGACCGTCTGAAGGGAGCCCCCACCGAGGGTCGCGACGACGATGAGGATGAGGAGGAAGCCGGGGAAGGCAAGGAGCGCGTCGAACACGCGCGAGAGGACCAGGTCGGTTGCCCCGCCGACGCCGGCCGCCAACACGCCGAGCGAGGCGCCGAGCGCGAAGGTGAGGAGGGTGGCCGAGAGCGCCACCACGAGCGACACGCGGCCCCCGGCCAGGGAGCGCGCGAGCACGTCGCGCCCCAGGCCGTCCGTGCCGAGC
Organism: Deinococcaceae bacterium; assembly: GCA_040255585.1. GTDB lineage: Bacteria > Deinococcota > Deinococci > Deinococcales > Trueperaceae > JAAYYF01. The sequence goes on along the minus strand of JBDZVI010000003.1, from coordinate 47,124 downwards.
ACGTGCCCGTCGCCCGGACCGACGTAGCGGGCGCGGTAGTCGGGCTTGATGGGGTCGTAGCCCGTGAGCTGCGGCGCGAAGAGGGCCGAGAGGGCGATCAGGCCGAGGAGCACCAGGCCGAAGAGCGCCCGGTTCATGCTGCTCTCAGGCGCGGGTCGGCGATGACCTGCGAGAGGTCGGCCAGCCAGTTGACGAGGACGTAGACGGTCACGGCGAGGATGGTTACGCCTTGGACGACCGGGTAGTCGCGGGCGCCGATGGCGCCGAGGATGGTAGCGCCCAGCCCCGGGAGTCCGAAGACCTGCTCGACGACGATGGTACCGGTCAGGAGCCCGCCTAGCTCGAGGGCGAGCAGCGGGATGACGCCCGGGAGCGAGTTGCTGGCGATGTGCCTACCGACGGCCGACGGTCTGAGGCCCTTGCTGCGTGCGGTGCGGACGTAATCGGCGCGCCGCTCCTCGAGCACGCGCGCCCGCGCGAGCCGGGCGACCTGCGCGGCACGGGGGATGGCGAGGGTGACGGCGGGCAGGAGAAGGTGCCAGCTCGCCGCCAGGGTCAGCCCCTGCGGCGGGAGGCCGATCACGGGGAACCAGCCGAGCTGCACCGCGAACAGCAGGATGAGCAGGAAGCCGAACCAGAACTCGGGCAGCGCAAGCGCGACCGTGGTGAAGAGCAGCGTCATCCGGTCGAGGGTGCCGCCCGGTCGGAGGCCGGCGAGGAGCCCCAGCCCCAGGCCCAGGCCCAGCGCTATCACGAAGGCCATGCTGGCGAGCGTGACGGTGACGGGTAGGCGGTCGAGGAGCACGCGCACCACTGGTCGCCGCTCGCGCAGCGAGTTCCCGAGGTCGCCTTGCACGACATCGGCGAGGTAGTCGGCGTACTGAACGGGAAGTGAGCGATCGAGACCGAGCTGCGAGCGCAGCACGCTCGTCTCCGATTCGGTGGCGTCGATGCCGCCCATGATCGTGGCGGCGTCGCCCGGCAGGGCGCGCATCGCTATGAACACGAGCGTCAGTACCGCCCATAGCGTGACGATGAACGAGAGGGTCTGTACGAGCAAGTACCTGGCCACGTTAGTGAGTCGCGAGCCGCCTCGCCGCTGACGTGGCGACGACGCGGGCGGGGTGCCAGGCGGCTCCACCCACCGGGTGGGGTCTAGCGGTGGACCCCACCCGCGTCGATCGTCCTGTCAGCTCAACCGGGTCGCCTGTGGGCGGGTTGATGCTACCCGCCCACAGGCCTGGCGGTCACTCGAAGTGAGTCGCCCTGAAGTCGAAGGAGTCGAGGAGGGGCGTGATCCAGAAGCCCTGGACGCTCGCCTTCCTCGCGTAGACGCGCTCGGCCGTGCCGAAGTAGATGAAGGGCGCGTCGTCGTGCAGGCGGATGAGGGCCTGCGAGTACAAGGACTTGCGCATGGCCGGATCGGGGTTGGAGTTGGCCTGGGCGATCCAGTTGGCGACGTCGTCGTCGATGACGCCGCTGTAGTTACGGTCGGTGCCGAGGCCGGTGAGGCGGCCGGACGGGTCGAGTTTGCCCGTATGGCCTACCACGGTGATGTCGAATTCGTGCGCGCCGCCGTAGACGTCGGAGAGCCAGACACCCCACTCGACGATGGAGATCTCGGCCTTGACGCCGATCTGGCTGAGGAAGTCCTGCACGATCTGCCCGGCCTGGATGTGCTGAGGGTACGGTTGCGGGAGGACGAGCCTGATCGTCCAGTCGGCGGGAACGCCGGCGTCCTTGAGGAGCGCCTTGGCCTTCTCGGGATCGTAGGGGAACGGCTGCACAGACTCCGGGTACCAGGGGCTGCCGGCCTCCATGAACGTGCCGACCTGCGGGCCGCCGCCGTAGGCGACTTCCATGACGATCTCGGTGTCGACGGCCATGTTGATGGCGCGGCGCACGCGCGCGTCGTTCAGGTACGGGTTGCGGGCGTTGAGGGCGGCTACGAGGACCGTGCCAGACGGCTCGCGCACGAGGGTGAGGGCCGGGTCGGCCTCGACGGTCGCCTGCTGCGCCTGGGGCACGTTGTCGATGATGTCGAACTCGCCGGTGGCGAGGCCCTGGTACTGCACGGCGTTGTCGGTCACGAAGCGGATGACGACCTGCTGGAGGGCGGGGGCGCCTTGGTAGTAGCTGTCGTTGCGTTCCAGCGTGATGGCGTTGTCGCGCACCCAGGAGACGAGCTTGAAGGGGCCCGTGCCGATGGGCTGGTTGCCGAAGTCGTGACCCTCGGCCAGCTTCTCGCTCGGGAGGATCGCACCCCAGCCGGAGGCGAGCGAGGCGAGGAGCGCGGGGCTCGTCTGCGAGAGCGCGATGGTGACGGTGTGGTCGTCGACCGCCGTCACGCTGGTGATGCTGGCGAACTCGCTCCGCTTGGAGGAGCCGGTGGCCTCGTCGCGGATGCGGTCGAGCGTGGCCACGACGTCCTGGGCATCGAGGGCGGTGCCGTCGTGGAAGGTGGCGTCGTTCAGCACGAAGGTGTAGCTCAGACCGTCGTTGCTGACGCTATAGGACTTGGCGAGCGCCGGCACGATGTTGCCGCTCTGGTCGACCTCGACGAGCCCGTCGTAGATGGACTTGGTCACCTGGAAGGCCGCCGTGGCGGCGGTGACCTGCGGGTCCAAGGTGTCCGGTTGGGCGCTCATCGCGATGGTGAGCGTCTGCGCCGACGCCAGGCTACCGACCGCGATGGCGGTGAGCAGCACCAGCAAGCGTGGTTTGAGGCTGATCTTCATCCACTTCCTCCTTGGTCTCCAGACCCGCGGTAGGTCTGCTTGGCGCCAGTGCGTGTCCGACAGGTCCCCCCGGCCGGATGTAACTTCAGCTGCCTCGCACCTCGCTGGAGATTGACGCAATGCTACCTGCTTTGCCGCCCCGGAGTCACTACCTTGTCGTGGGAGACGCGTGCCGCCGGCGCGTCCTTCGGGGCGGGTCCCCGCGGGACCTACCGCTCCGAGGCGACGCCGCAGTTGTATCCGGCGACTGTCAGCGCTTCGTGATGGCCCGGCGCGACGGCGGCGTGAGACATCTCACGCGGTACGTAAGAAGCCCGTCACTAGCTGCCGCTAACCTACTTCCAAGATGCCGAGTTGGCTAAGCAGACTATCCCCGTTGCTCCTGTGGGCCGCCTACCTGGTCGGGTACGGCGAGGTCGTGGGGTTCGCCGGCTCGTACGCGCCACTCGCGGCGCTGCTCCCTGTGGCGGTCAGCGGCTGGTGTTGGGGGCCCGTCGGCGGGCTGGCCAGCGGCGTGATCGGCTACCTGGCGGTGCAGCTCCGCATGGACGCCCTCGGCGTCGCGACCTGGAACCCCTTGAGCCTCCTGCAGGCCGACCAGATGTTCGCTTTCCTCGCCTGCTCCGGCGCCGGCCTCGTGGTCGGTTGGATGCGGCGGCTGGAGCACAACCTGCACCACGAGCGGGCGGCGCGCCGCAAGGCGCTCGTCGACCCCCTTACGGGCACGCTGGTGCGCCAGGCCTTCGAGGAGCGCTTGCGGGCCGAGCTCGATGCCGCGGCCGCTGCCGGCGGCGGACTTGCCCTCCTCTTCGTCGATCTCGACCGCTTCAAGTTCGTCAACGACACGTACGGTCACGACTTCGGCGACAAGCTTCTCGGCGAGGTCGGCCAGGTCCTGCTCGCCAACGTGCGCGAGGAGGACCTCGTCGGCAGGGTGGGAGGCGACGAGTTCATGGTCGCTCTCGTCGGCGTGCGTGATGAGCAGGCGGCCGGCCAGATCGCGCGCAGCCTGGTCAGGGAGCTGAGTACCCCGTTCACGGTCGAGGGTCGCGAGCTCCAGGTGTCGGCGTCCATCGGCGTGGCCCTCTATCCGCGCGACGGTAACGTCGTGGAGGCGCTCCTGCAGTCCGCTGACGCCGCCATGTACCAGGTGAAGGTCGCCGGCAAGAACTCGTTCAACTTCAGCACGGTGGAAGTCCGGACGCGCCTGACGAGGCGGCTCGAACTCGAGCGCGTGCTCAGGCGCGCCCTGACGGAGAACGAGTTCAAGGTCATGTACCAGCCGCAGGTTCGCATCGCCGACGGCACCCTCGTCGGCTTCGAGGCGCTCTTGCGCTGGCACTCCCCGGACCTAGGCTTGGTGCCGCCGGCCGAGTTCATCCCGGTGGCCGAGGAGGCCGGCATGATCGCGCCCATCGGCCACTGGATGTTGCGCGAGACCGCCATGCAACTGCGCACATGGCTGCGCCAGGGCCTGATGCCCGTGCGCGTCGCCGTCAACGTGTCGACCCTCCAGTTCCATCAGTCGAACTTCGTGGATACCGTCAAGGGCGCCCTCGACGACTCAGGGATCCAGCCGCACCTGTTCGAGCTGGAAGTCACCGAGAGCGTCCTCGAGCAGGACAACGACCTGGCCGTGCGGATCCTCAAGCAGCTCCAACGGCTGGGCGTGCGCATAGCGCTGGACGACTTCGGCACGGGCTACTCGTCGCTCGCCTACTTGCAGCGCCTCCCGATCGGCACGCTGAAGATCGACAGGTCGTTCGTGCAGGCGCTCGCGCAAGGGCCGCTGCGCGGCACGCAGACGGCGAAGGAACCGGACCCGGCGGTGCGTAGCACGCTGCAGCGCAACCACTTGCGCACTTCGGGCGGCTCCGTCGACAACGCGGCCATCATCGAGGCGATCTGCGCCATGGCACACAAGTTGAACAAGGAGGTAGTGGCCGAGGGCGTTGAGACGGCCTACCAGCGCGACTTCCTGCGCAGCCTTGGCGCGGACAACGCGCAGGGCTACTACTTCGCCAAGCCCATGCTCCCCTCGCAGGCGGAGGAACTCCTGAAGCGCGTCACCGTAGAGGCCGCCATGGCCCAAACGGCCGCCGAGGCACGCGCCTCGGCCGTGAAGGAGTTGCGGTCGTCGGCCGTCAGGGAGCCGTGGATGCCCATGTCGGTCATCGACGACGTGCCGGTGTCCGCGGACGAGGATCAGGGCACGGGCCAGGGCAGCGAGTGGACCTGGATCGAACCAGGGCCGCTCGGACGAGAGCCGGCCTCGGGCCAAGGCGCGGCGTCACGGACGGGCACGCTTGGCAACGAGTCGCAGACCGCGTTCGACGAGCTCGTCATCTGGAAGTGAGCGCCGGTCGCTCGCCCTGACTGGGAGCGGCTCTCAGAACCCGCAGGCCGCCCCGCCCAACGTGCCCCCCAACTGGTCGAGCTCCGCCGCGCCCAAGGCGCCGTCCGGCAACGTTCCTGCCAGGCGCCCGGCGGCAAGACGCTGCGTGAGCGTAGTGCCCCACTGGGCGTTCGCGTTGATCGACACGACGTACATGGGCTGGCGCAGCTCGTGGTCCGCTTGGCGGAAAGCCACGTCGCCCGTCTTGCCCCCCAGGTCCCCCGCGTCGACTTCGAGCAGGGCCGCGGCGAGGGCGGCGCCGTCCGAACTGTCGGCGCGGCGTGCCGCGTCGGTCAGCACCGCCACCGCCTCGTAGGCCGCCCACGCCGGGGCGTCGAAGGGCTGGCCCCAACGCGATGCGAACCGTTCGTTCATCGCGGCGGCGGCTGGCGCGCCGAGCGTCGGTTCCCAGAGTTGGATGCGCTGCACGTCTCGGCCAGCGCCGTAGCGGTTCGTGGCCGCGAGGAACTCGCGGGTCTGGGTGAGCGGGTCCGGGAAGGGGGCCATGCGCAGGCTGTAGCCACCGTCCTCCGCCTGGCCGATCAGCGCCACCTGGTCGGCGGCGTCGAGCAGCACCGCGACCACGTCGGCGCCCAGGCTCTTGGCTTCGTCCAACAGGTCGAAGTAGACGGGGCGGGCCTTGGTGATGGCCCTGCTGCCGACGACCGCGTCGCCGACGGCCTGCGCCGCCGCCTCGGCGCGAGCGATGAGCGCCTCGCCTTCCTGACCTTCCTCATAGACGACGTACCACCGCTGCGGCGCCGGTCCGTCTCGGTAGAGCCGCACCATGGCGTCGAGGTAGGCGCCGGCCGACGGCTGCACGTGGAAGGTCGACGGCCTGCACTGCTCGCGCAGCACGAGGCTCGGCGAGCCGATGTTGACGAACGGCACGCCGCGCGCGTCGGCGAGGTCGGCGAGCGCCTCCGCCTGACCGTCGCCGATGCCGCCCACCAGGGCGTCGACCTCGCCGAGCGCTAACAGGGCGTCGGCCGCGCGCTTCGCCGCCTCCGCGCTCGGGCTGCTGGCCAGCAGGACGCGCACGTCGCGGTCGGTCGCCCCGCCTGACTGGTTGACGACGCCCTCCGCCTGGAGAGCGCCCATGCGGGCGGCGTTGCCGACGAGATCGTTGACTCCGGCTATGAACGTCCGACCCCGGGTCGGCATCGGGATGACGACGCCGACTCGCAGCGTGGTCGGCGGCAGGGAGGACTGGCCGAGGAACGGTTTCGGCATGTCGATCAGGGGTACGTCGTACTCGCGCAGCACGGCCTGGATGTCGTCCCACCTGGCGACGATGGCACGGTTGAGGCGCTCCTGCATGGCGATGTCGTCGCGCCGCACCGCCATGGTCATGGGGATGTACTGGAAGATGGACGGGAAGTCGAAGGCCGGCTCGACCGGCTTGACGACGAGGTCGACCTGGCTGCGGGCGGCGTAGTACGCGATGACAGGGCCCCAGCCGAAGCCGATGTCGATGGCGCCGGACTCGACGTCCCGCAGCATCACGCCGAGCCTGTCTTGGCCTTCCTCGCCGCCGTAGATGCGCGCGACCCTGTCGACGAGGCGGCGCTGCCGCAACGCCTCGTGGGGCGGGATGCCGAGGCCCTGCACGCCGAGCTTGAGGTTCGCGAGGTCCGGATCGTCCATGTCGTCGATCTCGAAGTCGGCGTCGGCTCGGTAGGCGAGGACGTAAGGGCTCTGGTAGTACGTGATGGTGTTGAGGCCTTTCTCGAAGCCGTCAGGAACGCCCATGATGACGTCGCACGTGCCTTCGGCGAAGTGGAGGTTGAGGAGGTCCTCCGTGAAGGCTGTCCAGTCGTAGGTGAGGCGCGCGCCGAGCTCCTCGGCCACGAGGCTGGCGATGCGGTTCTCGAAGCCCTGCTCCGACCGGTTCGAGAAGGGCATCTCGTCAGGGGCGGCGCAGACGCGCAGCTCCCAGGCGGTATCGGAGGGCTGCGCCGTGGCGAGGGACGCGGCGGCGAGCGCTACGGATATGAGCAAGGTCAGATAGGGGGCGCCGAGCTTGTGGTGCGCGGGGCGTCGTGCTGGCATGGCGGTAGCTAGTCTGGTGTCAACGCCTCGAAGCATGGTCGGCTGGTCACCTTTCGTGGGAAGCGAATCTTCAGCGCTGTGGGACGCGCGGACTTGGCTGTTGGCGCACCCGACGGCAAGAGTGTGCGGGCAGCTCGCCGCCGCCCGCACACTACACCTTCAGTCAGTTCGTTCCGTCCCGAAGCCCGAGACGGTCTCGCTCAAGCTCAGGGCAGACCGAAGACGTACAGCGTCGTACCGGCGCGGCGGTAGCGACCGGCGTTGTCCGCCGTCGTGTCCGTGCCGATCTGCGGGTCGGTCGGGGCCTGGCTCGTGACGACCGCGATGTACTGCCGGCCGTCGGGACCAGTGAAGCTCATCGGCGAGCCGCGGAAGTTGGAGCCCGTGCGGAACGTCCAGAGGACCTGGCCGGTGCGCGCGTCGACGGCGCGGAACTCCCCGGTGTCGGTGCCACCGAAGACGAGGTTGCCGGCCGTCGCGAAGACGGGCTTGGCGTCGTTGCCGGTCGAGGTCTTGAGGCCCCAGGCCTTCTGGCCAGTGACGGGGTCCCACGCCTGCAGTTCGCCCGACCAGCCGCCTGGGCCGGTCTTGATGTTCGTGAAGCTCATCAGGACGTAGCTCTCGCCGGGGGTGTACTCCGCTTCCGTGCCCGTGAAGGTCGCGCAGGAGTTCTCGGCCTGGAAGTAGACGAGGCCGGTGGAGGGCGAGTAGGCGTCGTTGTACCAGTTGTTGCCGGCGATGAAGGGGCACACCGAGATCGGCGTCGGGATGTCGGTGTAGGTCAGCGCGTCCTCGTTGTAGATAGGCATGCCGGTCTCGCGGTCGACGCCGGAGGCCCAGTTGACGTTCGTGTAGGCGAAGACGTCGCGGACGAGCTCGCCCGTCAGGCGGTCGAACACGTAGAAGAAGCCGTTGCGGGCGGGCTTGATGAGGGCCTTGACGAGTTGGCCGTCGATGGTGAGGTCGGCCACGAAGTTCTGGCCCGGCTCGTCGAAGTCCCACTGGTCCTGCGGCGTGGTGGAGTACGCCCAGACCATGTCGCCCGTCGTCGCGTCACGCGCGATGAGCGAGGCGCAGTACTTGGAGAGGTACTGGTCGAGGCCCGGCGCGGTGGCCGGGTCGCGGCGGTAGTCCGGGTTCCAAGGGCCGCAGTTGGCGGTGCCGTAGTAGAAGAGGTTCGACTCGGGGTCGTAGGTGAAGTAGCCCCAAGCCGTGCCGCCGCCGAGCTTCCAGGAGTCGCCGTACCACGTGTCGACGCCCGGCTCGGTCCAGCGCTTGTCCACTTCGTAGAAGGGGTTCCAGCGGTCGCCGATGCCCATGTCGGCGTTGGGGCCCGTGTTGTAGTACTTCCAGACCTGGTCGCCCGTCTGGAGGTCGTAGGCCGCCACCCAGCCGCGCACGCCGCGCTCGCCGCCTTCGTTGCCGATCAGGATGTTGTTGCCGACGATGAGGGGGGCGTTGGTCGTGGTCTCGGTGATGCTCAGGTCCGTGACCTGCGTGTTCCAGAGCACGGCGCCCGTGTTCGCATCGAGCGCCATGAGCTGGCCGTCGAGCGAGTTGAGGACGATCTTGCCGTCGGCGTAGCTGATGCCGCGCGACTGGGCGCCGCAACACGCCTTGGCCTGAGCGAGGTTCGGCTGGTCGACGCGGTAGGACCACTTGATGAAGCCTTCGCGCGTCAGGTCGAGCGCGTACACCGTGTTCGGCTTCGGCGTCAGGATGTACATGGTGTTGCCGACGACGATGGGCGGCGCCTCGAGGAAGTCCGTAACGCCGAGCTGCAGCGTCCACTTCACCTGCAGGTTCTTGACGTTGTAGTTAGTGATCTGGTTGAGCGCGCTGTAGTTCCAGCCTTGGTAGTTGCCGTTCGCCATCACCCACTGGCCGGCATCGCGCTGGATCCGGATGAGTTCGGCGTTGGCGAAGGCCGCACCGACCGTGAGGAAGACGGCGAGCGCGCAGCCGAGCGCGATGGAGCGCCGGGCGGTGCGTATGGCGGGTTGCTTATACGTCATGCTTGTTGCCACCAATACCTTTCTAGAGGACGTGGAAGGTCGGGTCGGAGCTTCGACACTTCGCGGCGCGGACCTGGTGCGTCAGGTCCGTTCTTACCGCCGGGTGCTCACCTCCTCCGCAGTAACGGCACCGTAGTCGTTGCCGAAGGAGTTGCGTACGAACGTGATGACGCTGGCGATCTTCTGATCGTCGAGGGCGGCCTTGAAGGGCGGCATGCCGTGCTCTATGAAGCCGTTGAGCACGCGTTCGACGATGAAGTCGGTGTTGCCGACGATCGTGTTGTTGGCCAGGGCAGGGCCGATGCGGCCTTCGCCCTTGTCGCCGTGGCAGACGGCGCAGTTCGCGGCGAAGAGGGCCCCGCCGGTCGTCATGAGCTCGTCGAAGTCGGCTTCGGAGAGTTCGACCTTCTCCTCGGGGAGCTTGTCCAGGATGGCGTCGCCGGCCGGCGACACGAGGAAGAACTCGCCGCCGAGCTTCTGGCCCCTAGTGGTGCCGGGGGCCGTGTCGCGCTTGAAGGTGTAGAGCGGGTGACCGTTGTAGGTGACCTGCGCGGCGCCATCGGGACGCGTCAGGGTGCCTACGAGGCTCTGGTCCGCGCCCTCACCGGCTGTGACTATGCCGTCGTCGCCGGCCGGCAACGCGATCCAGTTGCTGGCGCACGCGTCGACGCACGCGCTGGCGTCGGCCGAATCCTTCGTGTACAGGTAGAGGGAGTGGCCATCCGGGGTGACGAGGTAGGTACCGTAGTCGGCCGTCGTGGTGACCGTGAGATCGGCTGGAGCCGCTTCCTGGGCGATGACGTAGAACGTCAAGCCAGCCACGACCACCGCCGTAAGTTGGGCGAGACGTTTAAGCTTCCTGTCGATCATCTACTTCTCCTCCGTCAAGTTCGCATGTGTTTGGCCGGTCATGGGCTCTCGGCTGGCCTCGCTCTCGCGGGGGAAGCTTGGGTTCGCTGGGTCGGCGCCGCTCTCCGAGCACCCTGATGACCTGCGCGGCCGACCCCTTCGAAAGGCGGGGTGCGAAGCCCAAACGCAAACAAGTTTGAGGAAGATGATATTCGGGACATAAGTCCCGCGCAAGTAGCCTGGGCGTCGTCTCTGACGTTACATGAGACTTAGTGCCGTCTGGAACGGCGTAATCGCCCTCTCCAATCTATCGGCGACCGCCTATGCGACACCGGTAGCGGGAACTTGGACCGTGGCGGGGTTCGCGTGCTATCCTTCTGGACCGCGAGTCGCGCGAACGGGTGGGTGGCAAGACGCCCTGCGAGGCGCCACCCGAGTCGGGACTCGAGCTCCGGCAGCGAGCAGGTGACGAGAGTAGGAGCTTCTTCGCGGGTTCAGTCGAGTTCGGCCGGGCGGCTCTGGTGGTCGTCCATGAAGTCGTGTCGTGGCATCGTGCCGCGCGCCGCATGGCAGCGTCGGGCACGGTACGGGAGGTAACGGTGGCCAGCAAGAACAAGCCCGGCAAGGTTGAGGCGGTAGCGACCAAGGCAGCGACTAAGGTGGCGACTAAGGTGGCGACCGCCAAGTCGAAGAGCGCCGATGGCAAGAACGATGGGAAGAGCAAGAACGATGGGAAGAAGAAGCCGGCCGCGGCTGCAGCCCCCAAGACCGGCGTAGCCAAGCAGGGCAAGCCGGCCGGGACCGCGGTCGCCGCGAAGGTCGCTGGCGGCTCTGCCAAGGCCGCGGCCAAACCTGCCGCCAAGCCCGTGTCCGCCAAGACCGAGGCGCCAACTAAGCAGGTCAAGGCGAAGGAGCCCGTGAAGGCGGCGCCTGCCAAGACGAACGGCAAAGCGGGGAAGGCTGCCAAGCAGGCGCCTGCCGCTAAGCAGGCGGCTTCTGGCGGGACCGGGGCTGCCAAGGGCGCGGCCGCCAAAGACG
>JBDZVI010000003.1:0-35937 GCA_040255585.1 Deinococcaceae bacterium | reverse complement strand
AAGCAGGCGGCTTCTGGCGGGACCGGGGCTGCCAAGGGCGCGGCCGCCAAAGACGCGACGAATACCAGCAAGCCCGCGGCGGGTGGGGCGCAGGCCGCCGCTAAGACGAAGGTAGTGGCGAAACCGGAGCCTGCTGCGAAGAAGCCCGCCAACCCGGTCGGCTCCAAGGCTACGGAGCAGGCGAAGGCTAAGCCGGCGACCAAGCCGACCGATGAGACCAAGTCCGCCCGGGAGGCCAAGCCGGCCAAGGAGACCAAGCCCGCCAAGGCGGCCGCCGCCCCGACGAAGGAGAAGGCGGTCGCCAAGCCAGGAGGCAAGCCCGGCGCGAAGCAGCCCGCGGCCAAGCCCGCCGGTGAACAGGTCGGCGGCGCGAACTCCTGGCTCCAGACGCCGATCATCGCCTCGCTCGTCGCCCGCGGTAACGACGGCGGCCAGTTGGACTCGGAAGAAGTCAGTGACGCCTTCCGCCGCGCCATCGAGAGCGTTGGCCTCGATCCAGAAGAGCAGAGCTTCGAAGACCTGATGGAGCTCCTCGAGTCCAAGGGCATCCTCGTGGCCGACCTGGCCGACGACGAGATGCTCGACGAGGACGAGCTGGAAGAGGACGAGCTCGACGACGAGGCCGAGGAAGACCTGGATCGTGAGGAGCTCGAGGCGCGCGCGGAGGCCATGGCCGACGCCCGCCCGAAGACGAACGACCCAGTCAGGCAGTACCTGCAGGAGATCGGGCGCGTCAAGCTCCTCACGTTGGACGAGGAGATCGACCTCGCCAGGCGCATCGAGGAGGGCGAGGCCTCGCGCGCGCTCTTGCAGGAGTGGACCACGGCGTCGGGCGACGAGCGCGAGCGGCGGCGCCACCAGAGGATCGTCGAGGACGGCGACCTCGCCCGCAAGCACCTCATCGAGGCCAACCTGCGCCTCGTGGTCAGCATTGCCAAGAAGTACAACGGGCGCGGCATGAGCTTCCTCGACCTCATCCAGGAAGGCAACCAGGGCCTCATCCGGGCCGTGGAGAAGTTCGAGTACCGCCGTCGCTACAAGTTCTCCACGTACGCCACATGGTGGATCAGGCAGGCCATCAACCGCGCCATCGCCGACCAGTCCAGGACCATCCGTATCCCAGTGCACATGGTCGAGACGATCAACAAGCTCACCCGCGCGAGCCGGCGCCTGCAGCAGGAGCTCTCGCGCGAACCGACCTTCGCCGAGATCGCCGACGCCATGGGCCCCGACTGGAACGCCGAGAAGGTCGAGGAGGCGTTCAAGCTCACGCGCGAGCCGTTCTCCCTCGAGACCCCCATCGGCGACGAGGAGGACAGCTTCTACGGCGACTTCATCCCGGACGACAATATCGAGTCGCCCGTGGACGAGGCCTCGAAGAACATCCTCAGCGAGGAGCTCGACGAAGCCCTAAACAAGCTGAACGAGCGCGAGGCGATGGTGCTCAAGCTGCGCAAGGGCCTCGTCGACGGCCGCGAGCACACGCTCGAGGAGGTCGGCAGCTACTTCGGCGTCACGCGCGAGCGCATCCGCCAGATCGAGAACAAGGCGCTGCGCAAGCTCAAGTACCACGAGAGCCGGACGCGCAAGCTCAGGGACTTTTTGGACTGAGCACGACCCGGCCAGGCAAGCGAGTGCGCCCCTCTAGAGAAGGCTCTCCAGAGGGGCGCACTCGTCTTTCTGGGCCGAGTCCGGCTGATCCAACGGTCTAACGCTGCCGAGGCGCGTAGGCCCGAGCCTTCGTCAGGGCGCCACAGAGCCGACGACGATCGGGAGCGAGAGCTCCGCCACTAGGCCCCGCTCAGAGTTGGAGAGGTTGAGGTCACCCTCGAGGGCCTTCGCCAGGAACGCGACGAACGAGAGGCCGAGACCGATCCCGGCGGTGTCGCCGGCCCGGTAGAACGGCTCGGTGACGCGCTCGAGTTCGGTGGCGCCGAGCCCCGGCCCCTCGTCGTTGACGTGCACCGTGACCAGGCGCTCGCCCACGCGCAGTTCCACCGTCGCCGCTCCGCTCCCATGCCTCAGGGCGTTGTCGAGCAGGTTGGTCACCGCCTGCTGGAAGAGGCGCGCGTGCCTAACGGGCGTGTCCTCGGTGGCCGGGAGGAGCGTGATGCGGTCGCGGTCGGACGGGTCGAGTGAGGCGATGACGTCGGCTACCACCGCGGTGGCCGAGCGGGTGTCGGGGTGCGGCTCCCCGGCCCGCGCGAGCGCGAGAAGCGCGGCCAGGATCTCCTCGAGCTGCGCCACCCCGCGCGCGAGCGCCGGCATGACCTCCGCCGCGGGGACGTAACCGAGCTGGGCACGCTCGATCTGCAGCCGCATGGCGCTCAGCGGCGTGCGTAACTCGTGGGAGGCGTAGCGCGTGAAAGCGCGCTCCCGCTCTACGTACCCCTCGATGGTCGCCGCCATGGTGTTGAAGCTCGTCGCCAGCTCCGCCAGCTCGTCCTTGCCGGCCGGCACAGTAACGGGTCGGTCGAAGGACTGTTGGGCGACGTGCCGGGTGGCCGCCGTGAGCCGCTTCAGAGGAGCGGCGATGCGGCGCGCCAGCAACCACGCCCCCAGGACGGCGATGCCGAGCATGATCGGGATGTCGATGAGGTCCAGGAACAGCCGCTCGTCCTCGAACTGGTCGATCCAGACGTCTAGGACGCCCTCCACGATGATGGCGCAGACCACGGCCCCGAGGACGGCGACGAAGACGGCGCGGCGCACGTCAGGCCGGCCCGAGCCGGTATCCTCCCGGCACGGTCTGGATGATCCCGTCTGAGATCTTGTGGCGGAGCTGGCTGACGTAGACGCGCACGACGCTCGGGCCGGACGCCGCCTCCGGGAAAAAGCGATCGAGGAGTTCGTCGGTGCCGAAAGTGCGGTCCGGGTAGTGGGCGAAGTACTCGAGCATGGCGAACTCCCGTTCCGTGACCTCGACGTTCGAGCCCCGCCACATGACCCGGCGCGTGGTCAGGTCGATGCGAAGGTCGGCCCGCTCGAACACGGCGCGCTTGGTGTCGGCCGCGCGGCGCAGCAGCGCCCGCACCCTGGCCATGAACTCGCGCAGTCCGAACGGCTTGTAGAGGTAGTCGTCGCCGCCGAGGTCAAGCCCCATGACGGCATCGGCCTCCGTGTCGCGGGCGCTCATGAACATCACGGGTGCCGCGAAGCCCTGGTTGCGCAACGTGGTGGCGACCTCGAAGCCGGCGTCGTCGTTGCCCGGGAACATGACGTCCAGGATGGCGAGGTCGAACCCGCTGTCCGTGAACTCCCGGAAGACGTCGTCGGGCTGCTCGACCCAGCTGACGTCGTAGCGCTCCGACTGGAGCGCCTCGACGAGCGGTCCTGCGATGTCGCGGTTGTCTTCGAGGAGCAGTATGCGCATGCCGTTCCTTGAGGTTCCCCTGCTTCGCTTAGGCTGACTGGCGGACCGGGTGTACTGGCGTCATCCTATATCATCGCCCCGAATCGGAAGCATTCCGTCGACCGCACCGCCGACGGTCGCGCTTCGTCGCAGGCGGGGGAACAGGATGGGAGGCGGAACGAAGTTGAGTAGAACCGTCAGAATATCGATCGGCAACGATGAAGCCAGGGGTGGGCGAGCATGAGACGCCTCCTGGCGTTCACCGTCTTGGCCCTCCTCGGTTCACTAGGGGTGGCCGGAGCCCAAGCCGGCTTGGAGGCCGGCTTCCACGTCGGGATCATCCTGCCCGGTCCGGGCGCCGAGGGCGACGCCATCAGCGCGGCGGTCGCGCGTGCTGCCGCGCAGGGAGCCGCGATGGCGAACGACGAGTTCGGGTTCAACGCCGAGATGCTCGACTACGAGTTCTCAGCGGAGGCCGTCGTGGCAGACGGACCGGAGGCCGTCGTGGCCGCCGCTCGGACGCTGCTTGACGAGCATGGCGTGTACGGCATCGTCGGCGGTTTCGACCTCGCCGAAGCGGAGGCTTTGGCCGCCTGGTCGGCAGAGGCCGGCGTGCCCTTCATCAACGTCGGCGCCTCGGCCGACGTGCTCCGCAACGAGCAGTGCAGGCCCACGCTCTTCCACGTGGAGCCGAGCGCGGCCATGTACCTGGACGCCATGGCCGGCTGGTACGTGCGCTCTGGCTTGCGCGACTGGTACTTCCTGCTGGACGACACCGCCGAGTCTGCGGCCCAACTTGACCGCGTCAAGCGCACCCTCGACGAGCGCCACTTCGCGGCCAACATCGCGGGCAGCACCGTGATCGGGTCGACCACGGACTGGGACGACGTCGCCTCGCGCATCTCGCGCTCGCGTGCCGACTTCGTCATCCTGTTCATGGGCGCGGATGATCAACTCGCCGCCGTGCACGAGCTGGACGTGCGCGGCGTCTCCGCCATGGTCACCGGCTACCCCTACCAGGACACCCAGACGAGGGACTTCTACCGGGCGTGGCGCGCTGCCGCCCCGACGCTCGGCGCCGGCCACCGCATCTCGGCGTGGGAGGCGACGCTCGACGCCTACGGCGCGCGCGAGCTCAACGCCCGCTACCGCATGACGTACGGCGAGCCGATGGACACGAGCGCCTGGGCCGTCTACCAGGGCGTGAAGGTCCTCTACGAGGCGGCCTTCTTCGGCAGCTCCGCCGATCCCGACGACGTCATGACCTACCTGACCGACCTCCAGTCCGTGTTCGACGTCTGGAAAGGGATCGGCACGAGCTTCAGGCCGTGGGACCGGCAGCTCCGCCAGCCCCTGTACCTCGTGAAGATCGACCAGACGGAGGAGGCCGCGTTCACCCTTGCCACCCTCGTTGGCGAGCTGCCGGCCATCTACATGCCCGGCACCGAGGTCGCCGAACGGCTCGACCAACTCGGCGAGCTCGCGGCGGCTAGCCTCTGCGGCAGGTGACGATGCCCTACTTACGTTCGCCTTACACGTTGGCGATAACGTGGTGCGGCACGTCAACGACGGTTCCTCGCGTTGGTCCGGTCGCTCGATGCGTTAGCAGTAGGCTCGCGTTCGATCGCGCGAGCGGAAGGAGACCATGAAGCACCCGAAACGTCTCGCCGCCGCTATCCGCGCAGGTTCGCTTTCCCTGATCGCCGGGTTGTCTCTGGTTGCCGGTACGGCGCTGGCCCAGGACTCGTACCGCCTCTACGTGGCCAACGAGTTCAGCGCCGACATCACGGTCATCGACACCGCGAGCGGCGAAGTCATCGACACCCTGTCCATCTCCGGCAGACCAGGCGAGGTCCGGCCGCGCGGCATGGCGGTCAGCCCGGACGGCACGATCGTCTACGCCTCCGTCAGCGACTTCAACCCCATCCTGGAGACGCCGGAGGACAAGATCCTCGCCATCGACGTTCGCACCAACGAGATCGTCCGCGAGTTCCGCGCCGGTGGCAACCCCGAGCGGGTAGCGGTCAGCCCCGACGGCACCCAGGTCTGGGCCGCGCTCGAGGCCATCGCCCAGGGGGCCGGCTACGACGCCATCACGGGTGAACAGCTCGCCACGTTCCGCGTCGGCGTCGAGGCCGAGGGCGTGGCGGTCAGCCCCGACGGCAAGTGGGTCTACATCACGGCCGAGGCCACCCACACGGTCACGGTCGTGGACCGCGAGGCGCTGAAGGTCGTCACGCACGTGCTGGTCGGCAACCGACCCCGCGTCGTCGAGTTCTCCAACGACGGCTCGAGGGCCTACGTGACCGCCGAGATCGGCGGCACCGTCTCCGTCATCGACACGAGCACGCACAAGGTCATAGACACGATCAACCTTGGCCTGGACTCGCGGCCCGTTGAGATCGCCGTCGACCCGACCAGCTCCCTCATCTACGTGGCCGGCGGCGGCACCAGCGCCGTCTACGTCATCGACACGACCACCAACCAGATCGTCAACACGATCAAGGAGAACATGGGGCGGCGGCCCTGGGGCATCGCCATCACCCCAGACGGCAAGACGGTCTTCACGGCCAACGGCCTGTCCGACAGCGTCAGCGTCATCGACACGGCCTGCGGCTGCGTCGTCAAGAACATCCCTGCCGGTCGAGGTGCCCACTCGGCCGAGATCGGAGTGATCCCCGGTGGTCTCTAGGCTCTTCCGCGGTACCGCTGTCTCGCTCGTAGTGGCCTTCATCGCCACGGCGTTCGCCCAGTACGGCTACCAGCCGTTCTTCGACCAACCGCTCATCCAGAGCCGCGCGTACGGCATGGAGCTCATCCTCGTGCGGTTGCGCGCCATCGACCAGTTCGACGCGCCCCTCGACGACGACCTCATGGAGCTGATCGAGCTCATCGGCGAGAGCGACGTCAACCGCTTCATCGGCACCCTGCGCGCCGCCGACCCGGAGTTGGCCGATGAACTGCTCGACGAGATCGAGGAGCTCGAGGAGAAGGCCGAGGAGGGCAGGAACCACCACGGCTCCGTCCGCGAGGTCCGCGAGCTCACGGAGCGCGCTTACGACCTGATCATCCCGTCCCAGGTCCGCAAGTCACCAGCCTTCCTTGCGGCACTGATCGCCGACCTGACCTTGGGTGAGGGCGGCATAGCCGAGGGGTACGAGGAAGCCATCGGCGACGAGGAGCCGTTCCTCTTCACGGGCGGCTGGTCGTCATTGCAGAGCGTGAAGGAGCTGTGGTCGCAGCTGACCATCTACGCCACGCCCGCGCAAGCCGCCGACGTGAACGAGATGCTCGCCCAGCTCGACGACATCTACTTCTCTCCCGAGCCCCCCGAGCCCCTCGTCGGCAACCCCGAGGAGGCCGAGGCTCCGGCGCAGCGAATGTTGGGCCTGATCGAGCCCATCGCCGACGCCGAGGTGTTCGCCGGTCGCGACATGCAGGCCCTGGCCGTAAGCCTCGTGGCGACGCAGGCGCAGGCCTGCCGTGCCTACGATGCGGGTAACGACGAGGTCGGCCTCGAGGGCGTGTACGCCGTTGGCGAGATGTACGCCCGCTACCTGGCCGGGTTCCTCGGCTTCATGGCCCCCGACGTGCACGAGGAGGCGGCCGAGACCATCTACGCCCTCACCGGCATCCAGGACGAGGGAGCCGAGGACGAGGAGGACGAGGACGACGAAGACGAACGTCCGGAAGTCGCCGACCCCGCCGGCGCCTGCAGGGAACTCCTCGAGGCGCTCGAGGAAGCCGTAGAGGTTCTGGGAGGCTGAGAGCCGATGCGTGCGGCGCTGGGGTGCGTCCCGGTCTCTCACGCGAACGCTCGCAGGTCCTTGACCACCTTGCGAGGATGAGCGCGGTACTCTCCACGGGATGAGCCCAACCGGCAGCGCCACCACTGTCATGGGCGGACCCGGGGACGACCAAGCGGCCATACTCGCAGACCGACTCGGCCGCCGTTACGGAGACGTGACGGCGGTCGAGTCGGTCTCGTTCTCCATCCGCCCCGGCGAGTTCTTCGCCCTCCTCGGCCCCAACGGAGCCGGCAAGACGACGACGTTGCACATGCTTACGACCATGGTCAGGCCGACATCCGGCACGGCGTCCGTTTTCGGTTTCGACGTCGTGCGCGAGGCCCACGCCGTGAGGCGCCTCCTCGGCATGGTCTTCCAGGACCCTGCCCTCGACGATCGCCTCACGGCCAGGGAGAACCTCGAGATCCACGCGGTGCTGTACGGCATCGGACGCAAGGAGCGCGCGGGCGTCATCGAGCGCGCCCTCGACTGGGCGGCGCTCACGGAGGCGCGCGACCGGCGGGTGCGGTCGTTCTCCGGCGGCATGAAGCGCCGCCTGGAGCTCGCCCGCGCGCTCACGCACTCGCCCAAGGTCTTGTTCCTCGACGAGCCGACCATCGGCCTCGACCCGCAAGGTCGGCGCAACCTGTGGGAGCACATCGCCGCGCTGCGCGAGGGCGGCATGACTGTCCTCATGACCACCCACAACCTCCCGGAGGCCGAGGCCTGCGACCGCGTCGCGATCATGGACGCAGGCCGGCTCGTGGCCGTCGGGACGCCGCCCGAGCTAGTGGCGCGCTTCGCGGGAGGGCACTCTGACCAGCCGCCCACCGCCGCGCTCGCGGACCGAGCGGCGAGCGGGACGGAAGCGGCAGAGTCGGCGAAGCCCGCCGACCTCGAGGACGTGTTCATCGCCCTCACCGGCAAGCAGTTGCGTGACGAGCAGGCGACGGCGCGCGACCGGCTGGTGAGCTTCGCCAAGCGCGGCGGGGAGCACACGCGATGAGCGCCAACGCCAGAGCCTCGGGGGCCTTCGGGGCCACCGCCGTCGGCATCAGGTCTTGGGCGGGCGTAGCTCCCTCCGTCGTGCTCGTCATGTGGCGCCGCGAGATGAAGCGCTACCTCCGCGACCGCTCGCAGATCTTCGGCGGCTTCTCGCGGACCGTGCTCTGGCTCGTCATCCTCGGCTATGGCCTCGGGGCGTCGCTACGGGAGATCGAGGGCTACACGTACGGTCAGTACATCCTCCCGGGCGTCATCGTGCTCAACGTGCTCTTCGCGGCGCTCCAGTGCGCCATCGCGCTCGTGTGGGACCGCGAGGTCGGGCTGCTGCGCGAGGTCGTCGTATCGCCGGCGCCCATGTTCTCGGTGACCATCGGCAAGCTCCTGGGTGGCGCGACCATCTCCATGATCCAGGGGTCGATCCCGCTGTTGTTCGCTCCGCTGATCGGCGTGCGCCTAAGCGTCCTCGGGGTACTGGGCGCCTGGGGCGTCATGTTCTGCCTCGGCTCGTTCATGACCGCGGTCGGCGTCATCATCGCCACGCGACTCAAGACGTTCGAGGGCTTCGGCAGCATCTCGAACGGCGTCATCCAGCCGCTCTACTTCCTCTCCGGCTCGATCTTCCCGCTCAGGGGCGTCATAGGCGGCGTCGGTTTCCTCGACATCCCCGACCATCTGCGCGACGAGCTGCGGCGTATCGGCGTGTTCTCGATCGGCGGCGGTTGGGTCGTGCAGTTGCCGGAATGGCTCAAGGTCCTCGTTTACGTGAACCCCGTGAGCTACCAGCTCGACCTGATGCGCCGCGTGTTGTTGCGGTTCCACCAGTTGCCCATGGTGGCGGACGTCCTGGTCACCGTCTTGGCTCCGCTACTGGCCGCCGTCGTCGCGGCCGCGCTCATGCGGAGGATGACGGCTCAGCGCTGAGACGCGGGCTCACGGCGGGTCGCCCGTGTTGCCTGAAAGGCGGTCAGCGCCCCTCCGATCCGCCCCGCAGGGCCGCTACCGCCTGCCTGGACAGCTCCCAGAGCCGCGGGTCGTCCGGGTCTCGGGGGCGTGCGAGCACGTCGGCTGGACGGATCTCCCGCACGATGCGTCCCGGTCCGTGGCTCATGACGAGTATCCGATCCGCCAGCAGAGCCGCTTCAAGCGGGTTGTGGGTGACGAAGACGACGGTGCAGCGGAGTTCCTCCCAGAGCGCCAGCAGCTCGATGCGCATGCGTGAGGCCGTGAGCTCGTCGAGGGCGGAGAAAGGTTCGTCCATGAGCAGAACGTCCGGTTGCACGACCAGCGCGCGCGCGACCGCGACGCGCTGACGCTGTCCGATGGAGAGCTGGCGCGGATAGTCGTCGCCCCGTCCCGCCAACCCGACGCGCTCGAGCCATGCGGCTACGAGCGCCCCCGCGCCCTTCTGGTCGTCCAGGACGAAGCGCAGGTTGGAGCTGACCGTCGACCACGGTAGGAGCCGCGGCTCCTGGAACACGTAGCTGATGACGGGCGTCGGGCCACGGCCGCCCGCGATCTCGACGGTCCCGCTATCCGGTGCGTCCAGCCCGGCGAGCACGTTGAGGAGCGTGGTCTTGCCGCAGCCCGATGGTCCGATCACGCACACCAGCTCACCGCTCGCGACGTGGAGGTCCACGCCGGCGATGGCGCGCCGCTCGCCGGCGGTGCCGGTCGGGTACGACTTCGTGATGCCGCGCGCCGTCAGCTCCGCCATCAGCCGACCGCGCCGACCTTGACTGGCGCACGCCAACGGAAGGCGAAATGTTGGACGGCCCCCATCAGGCCAAGGTCGATGACGGCGAGCAGGAGCATCATCGTCACGCCGTAGGCGAGGACACCGGTCATGTTGAAGAACTGGAAGTAGAACGAGATCTGGTAGCCGACCCCCGACGTGCGTCCGAGCAGCTCGCCGAGGACGACCATCTTCCACGTGAGCGCCAGCGCGCCACGCGCCGTGCCCACCAGGTAAGGCGTCAGTTGCGGGAAGACGATCCGGCGCCAGATGCTAGAGCGGGAGCGGCGGAAGGCCACCGCCATCTCGATGAGGCCGCCGTCCAGCGCGCGTGCGCCCTCGCGCACTGACGCGACGATGGTCGGAATGATCGTGATGACGAGGGCTAGGATCAGCGCGCGGTCGGACAGGCCGATGCTCAAGTAGGCCACGACGAACAGGACGATGCGCGGGACTGTGAGGGTGACGACGAGCCAGCCCTGCAACAGGTCGTCGGCCCGGCGCGACAGGCCCATGGCGGCACCGAGCACCGTGCCGAGGAGCATGCCTACGACGAACGCCGCGAGTACCCGCTGGGCCGTGATCCAGAGGTGGGGGAGCAGCACGCCCCTGTCCGCCTCGCGCAGGATGAAGGCGAAGGTCTCGCCGGGGCCGGGCAGGACGTTCGACCCGAGGAGCCGTGCGCCGACGATCCACAAGGCGAGGATGGAGGCGTACGAGACGAGGCGGAGGGCGGTCCGCGCGCCCCGGGTAGGCGAACGCACCGCTAGTCCGACTCAGTCCGGCAGGAACTCGAGGGTATAAGCGGCAGGATCGACCCCGTCCACGCCCACTACCTCAGGACCGGCGAGTTCGACTAGGCGCTCGACCATGGCCGTCAGACCGTCGATCGACTCTTGCGTCCACGTGGTCGTTGTACCCATCTTCCAACGCTCCACCACGCTCGGGAACTGACTCCGATCGGGCAGCGAGTAGAGTTCCAGGTCTAGGATCTCTTGCCAGAAGGGGTCGTCGGAGGGCGTCGCCAACATGATGTCGAAGGTGTCGCGCAGGGTCGCGAGGAAGGCGGTCTTGAGCTCGGCGGGCATGTCGTCGCGCGCCACGACCACCAGGTTGGGGAGATCCGTCGGTAGCCCGAGGCCACCCAACATGTCGGCGATGCTCATGACCTCACGTGCGCCCGTCGCCTCCATCCTTGGTACCCAATGCCATAGCGGCAGCGCGGCGTCCACCTCGCCCCTCGCGGTCAGCTCCGCCATGAGCGGTGGCGCGGCCGCCACGACCTCCGCGTCGACTTGCGGGTCGAAACCGTACTGAGACACGGCCAGCGCCCTCAGGATGAGCAAGCTCTTGTCGCGCAGACTGCCGGCGGCGATCGTCTTGCCCGCGAGGTCGGCGATGCTCGTTATCTCGGAACCGGCCGGCACCACGAGCCCCCCTACTGAGGTCGCGTACGGGTAGATGCCGCTGGCCATGATGCCCGCGTCGCGCAGTAGTACCGGCCCGAGGAAGTCGTCCACCTTGACGTCAGCCTCCCCCGAGCGCAGGGCTATCTCGGTCGCCTGCTTCGAGGCGTAAGGCGTGGCAACGACGCGGATACCGTTGGCCTCGGCCGTTCCGAAGTGCTCCATGCCGTGGAGGACCCAGGAGAACGTCCCTGTCGCCTCCATGGCCGCGTTAACCACCGGTGGAGAAGACGTACCCCCCTGGGCGCTGGCGAACGAGAGACCGACGGTGAGGATCGCGAGTAGTACGAGACGATGTCCAGGCACCTGTCCTTCACTCCTTCCCGCACCTTCGAACCCGTGGTCGACCAGGGAGCGTAACGAGGAGCGTTCCGCTATGGGCCACCGCGGTCGGCGGGCGCGTGACAGGCGCCAATGATACCGCCGTCCCCGCTGCGGCAGGCGCTTCGCTGAGCACGGAAGGGTGGGAAGAACGGCCTCTGTAGCGATCAGGACGTTGGAACGGGGCGCAGCGCGGCCGTCGTGACTGTGACGTCTAGCGCCTTCGCGCATAGGCTCGCTACGATTACTCTCTAGCTAGAGGTACGCCAACCAAGCCCCCAGCCCCTCACTCCGGATAGGACCGGTGACAATGCGCTTCCTAAAGGCCCTCCTGATCATCGCTATCGTCCTCGCGGCCGCCTACGGCGTCCTGGCCCTAGTCAACGGCCCGCGCGGGCCGCATCCTTACTACTCGCGCCTCGGAGCGGGTCCGCTCGTGCTCGCGCACGGCGGCGGTCAGGGCCTGTGGCCGGACAACACCATGCGCGCCTTCACGGGTTCCGCCGCGCTTGGGGCAGACGTGCTCGAGCTCGACGTCCAACGCGACGGCGACGGCGCTTTCAGGGTGATCCACGACGCCACCGTCGACCGCACGACGGACGGCACTGGGCTCGTCTCCGCCCTGCGCGCTGCCCAGGTCGAGGCCCTCGACGACGGCTACCGCTGGACCATCTCCGGCAACCGCCCGTCCGGTCAGGACGGCGACTTCCCGTACCGCGGGCAGGGGGTCGCCATCCCGACCCTCGCCGAGGTGCTCGCGGGCTTCCCCGACTCGGCCGTCAACATCGAGATCAAGGAGGAAGTCTCCGAGGCAGGCACGGCCCTCTGCGAGCTGCTCCACCGCACCGGCAGCACAGGCCGCGTCCTCGTGGCCTCGTTCAACAGCGCCCCGATGAAGGCCTTCAGGCAGGCTTGTCCGGAGGTCGCCACCTCCGCCACGCGCTCGGAAGTGACGCTCTTCTACGTGCTGGCGCGGGCTCGCCTCAGTGCCGTCTACACGCCGCCGTTCGTCGCCGTCCAGGTGCCCGTGCAGCAGGGGAGCCTCACGGTCGTGACCCCGCACTTCATCCAGGCGGCGCACGCGCGCGGGGTGAAGGTCGAGGTGTGGACCGTCAACGAGTCGGCCGAGATGCGCCGCCTGCTCGACATGGGCGTCGACGGTCTCATCACCGACCGGCCGGATCGGGCCATGGCGGTGCTCGGGCGGCAGTTCGACGCCGGGATAGTCCCGGACTTCGTACTGCCATGACCGTTCTCGCTGGTGCGCCGTGCTGAACGGACCGCGCGTCCTGAACTCCGCCAGCCTTGCGGTGGGCCGGGCGTGCTGAAAGACCTCCTCGTCCTCGACCTCACGCGGGTCCTGGCCGGTCCTTACTGCACCCTGCTGCTGGCCGACCTCGGCGCGCGCGTTATCAAGGTCGAGGCGCCGGCGGGCGACGACACGCGGCGGTGGGGGCCGCCCTACCCCGGCGGCGAGAGCGGGTACTACCTCTCGGTCAACCGGGGCAAGGAGAGCGTCGTCGTCGACCTCAAGCACGAGCGTGGGGCCGCCATGGTCCGCGAGCTGGCGCGCAAGGCCGACGTGATCGTCGAGAACTTCAAGGTCGGCGACCTGGAGCGTTACGGGCTCGATTACGCGAGCGTGGCCGCCGCCAACCCACGCGTCGTCTACGTGTCCATCACGGGCTTCGGCCAGGACGGCCCGAGGGCGACGGAGCCGGGCTACGACGCCGCCATGCAGGCGCAGTCCGGGCTCCTCGCCATGACGGGCGAGCCGGGCGGGCCGCCCATCAAGCTCGGCGTGGCCTGGATCGACGTGTTGACCGGCCTGCACGCCGCCACCGGCGCGCTGGCCGCGCTCCACCGGCGCGAGCGGACGGGCGAGGGCGCGCGGCTCGACGTGTCGCTCTTCGATGTGGCGCTGGCGAGCCTGGTCAACCAGGCCCAGAACGCGTTGCTGACAGGGGAGGCGCCGCCGCGCCTCGGCAGCGCCCACCCGACGATCGTGCCGTACCAGTCGTTCGATGCGGCGGACGGCGGAGTGGTGGTAGCGGTCGGGAACGACGCGCAGTTCGCGCGCCTCTGCGTGGTCCTAGGCACCGAGGCGCTGGCTCATGACCCGCGCTTCGCGACGAACGACGGGCGCGTAGCGAACCGTTCCGTCATCGTTCCGCTGCTGGCGCGCGCTATCGGCGAGCGCCAGCGCGAGGAGTTCCTGGCCGCCTGTCGGGCGGCCGGCGTGCCGGCCACGCCCATCGCGACGCTGCCCGATGCGCTGGCGGACGAGCAGGCCGTGGCGCGTGGCATGGTCGTCCAAGGGGCGCATCCGACCATCGGAGAGTTGCCGATGGTAGCGAGCCCGCTGTGGCACGCGCTTGGCCCCGACGGCGGGCCGCTCGGACTGGCGCCAACGCCGGGCGAGGCGCCCGTCCCGCCGCTCCTGGGCCAACACACGCGGCTCGTGTTGGAGCGCGAACTCGGTCTGCGGGCCGCCGAGATCGACGCGCTGGCGGCCGCGGGGGTCGTGAAGGGCTGAGGCGCGGTGCGACACGGCATGCGGTGGCCACCGGACGGTGGTCGCTGCGGCGCGCCGCGTACGCGGCGCTGGCATGGGCTCACTCCCTGAGCAGCAACGCCTCCGCCACCGTGCCCCTGAGGAGGCCGCGGTAGACGCCGTCGACAGCCAGTTGCTCGCCGGCCACCTCGACCGTCGGATAGTCGGGGTTATGCGGCCGTAGCGCGAAGCGACCGCCGCCCAGCCTGTCGAGGTACTTCAAGGTCACTTCCTCCTCGCCGACCCGCACGGCGCAGATCTCGCCGCCGCGCTGCGGCTGCCGTTGGGCGAGGAGCACGACGTCGTCGTTCTGTAGCAGGTCGGCCATGGAGTTGCCGTGGACTCGCAGGGCGAAGAGCGACTCGGCGCGGCCGCCGCCGGCCGCAGCGGGAAGGTACGCCTCCGCGTGGGCGGTGGCGATGGCGAGGGGTCCGGCCGGGATCTCGCCGAGCAGCGGGATGCCGGTGGCCAGGGCAGGAAGCTCGAGCGACGGGGAGCGCCCACGCCCGCGGCTCTCGAAGCGCAGGTAACCCTTCGTGTTCAGAGCCTCCAGGTGCTGGCGCAACGAGACGTAGTGAACGCCGAGCTCCCGCGCGAACTCCGCCAGATCGGGTGGGGAGCCCGTGCGGCGTACGTGCTCGAGGAGGCGTTGGTACACCCGTGCCTGGGCCGGCGGCAATGGGCGGGTGTCTGATGAATGGTCCATGACTACCTAAAATGCTAAGGTAGTGACCGCGGCTTGTCAACCGGCCGCGAGGCCGCGCATTAAGCCCGTCCAGAACGGTTCTAATGCGTTTCTCACCCCAGAGGCGGCCTGTGGACAAAGCCGGGGCGCCCTGCTATAGTTTCTGTAGTTGAGCGCACCCACCTCACCCGGGCGGGCCGCCCGGGACCGCGCCGACTCGAAAGGAACCACGAATAATGCTCGACACGTTCGAACGACTCGATACGACGAGCACCTGTCAGGTAGCAAGCATCGTGCCCACCGGTCTGGCGTTGCCGACGCGCACGCTCGAGCCCGGTCAGGTGCTCTACGAAGCCGACCGCGAGGCCAGCAGCCTCTACATCGTCAACCAGGGCGTCCTCAAGGCGGTCGTCCCCACCAGCCTCGGCCGCGACCGCATCGCCGACCTCTACGGCCCGGGAGACGTGCTGGGCCTGTCGTCGCTCGACGGCGGCAACCACGCCGAGACCGTCGTGGCCGTTCACGACGCCTGCCTCACGCCCATCGACCCGCAGCAGGCGATGAACGACCGCGGCCTCCGCGACTACGTGCTGCGCAGCCTCGCGCGCCAACTGCGCCGCAGCCGCGAGATGCTCGACGAGGCCGAGATGCCCGTTGGCGCCCGCGTCACGCGCGCGCTCCTGCGCCTCGCCAAGCAGTTCGGTCTGCCGGCCGACGACCAGCAGGGCGGCATCAAGCTCCCCCTCGCGCTAACGCACGAGGACCTCGCCGACTTGACGGGCTCCAGCCGCGTGACCATCACGCGCATCCTCGGGGAGCTGCGCAGCGAGGGCGCTCTGTCCGGTACCCGGGGTGTGTACGTCGCCGACGTGCCCGGTCTCGAGCGCGCCACCGACCACTACGTGATGCAGGTTCTGTAGCGAACGGAGTACGCTTCGGTCATGCTGAAGTTCACCGATATAGCCAAGGAACGCGTCCTCCGCTTCTTGGACGCCCAGAGCAGCCAAGGCATGCGCGCTCTGCGCATAGCCGGTAACCGCGCCGAGCAGCGCCTCTGGCTCGTCAAGGCGGAAGACGGACGACCAGACGACCGGGTCCAGGCGGAAGCCGGCTTCGAGGTGTTCCTCGACCCGCTCACCGCCGCCCAGTTGGATGGCGCCGTCGTCGATTTCGTGGAAGGCGTCATGCAGTCGGGCTTCCGCATCTACCACCCGAGCCCGAGCTGGGACGACCCGCTCGCGCAGCGCGTGCAGGACGTCATCGACAAGCACATCAACCCCGGCGTGGCGGGCCACGGTGGCACCGTCACGCTCGAGGGCGTCGAGGACGGCATGGCCATCATCCGCTTCGGGGGTGGCTGCCACGGCTGCGGCGCCGCCGACCTCACGCTCAAGCAGGGCATCGACCGGATCCTCAAGGAGCAGGTGCCCGAGATCCGCGGGGTCATGGATGCCACGGACCACGCGACGGGCGAGAACCCGTACTACGAGCGCGACACGCGCCGGGCGGAGTCCCCCCTTACCTGAGCCGGCCCGGGAAGCGAGCGCCCCTAGGGGCCCCTAGAGGGTAGCGCCGCTGGAGGTTAGTCGGACCGCCGGCCGGTAGGCGGGTCGAGGGGCAGGTTCCGTCCGGCTGGGCTTGGGTCGCGCCCCGCGGGTGCCCGCACCAGGCCTAGCGCCCCTTGTGTTACCTTACCTAGGTGCGACCGCCCGACGACCTGCCGGGTATTCGTTCCGTCCCGCTGATCAGCGTTCGCGACCTCACCAAGCGCTTCCCAGGAGTGGTAGCGAACGATTCCGTGAGCCTCGACCTGCTTCCAGGTGAGGTGCACGCCCTGTTGGGCGAGAACGGCGCCGGCAAGACCACGCTGATCAGCATGCTCTACGGGCTACTCCAGCCCGACGGCGGCAGCATCGCCATGGATGGCCGGCGCGTCGCCATCAAGAACCCGAGGCACGCCATGGACCTCGGCATAGGCCTCGTGGCCCAGCATTTCAACCTCGCCAGGCGGCACACGGTCGCGGAGAACCTCGCCGTGGGCCTGCGCGGCACGCCCTTCTGGCGCCCGACCCGGGCGCTGAACAAGCGCGCGGCCGAGCTCACTGAACGTTACGGTCTCGCGGTCCGCATGAGCGCCCAGGTCGCGAGCCTCTCCCCCGGGGAGCGCCAGCGGGTCGAGATCCTCAAGGCCGTCATGCAGGGCGCGCGCCTCCTCATCCTCGACGAGCCGACGAGCGTGCTGACGCCCCAGGAGGCCGACGCGCTCCTGAAGGTCGTCTCGGACATGCGCAGGGACGGCCGGGGCATCCTTTTCATCAGCCACAAGCTCGGCGAGGTGCTCAGCGTCGCCGATCGCATCACGGTCCTTAGGGGCGGCAAGGTCGTCGGGCGCCGCGCGCGCGGCGCGGCCGACGCGAGCGAGCTGGCGCGCCTCATGGTCGGCGCGCCGACCGCCACCCCGCAGCGGCTCGGCATCCCTCCCGAGGGCGAGCCCGTCCTCCACGTCGCGGGCGTGTGGGTACGCGGCCGGCGCGGACCCGCGCTGCGCGGCCTCGACTTGGCCGTCCGCCCGGGCGAGATCCTCGGAGTGGCCGGCGTAGCCGGCAACGGTCAGAGCGAGCTCGCCCAGGTCCTCACGGGCCTGGCGCGGCCCGAGCGGGGCACGGTCACGCTGGCCGGCATCGACGTCGGCCGCCTCTCGCCGCGGGAAGTACGCAAGCTCGGCGTGGCGTACATCCCAGAGGACCGGCGCGCGGAGGGGGTGGCCGGCACTATGAGCGTCACCGAGAACCTCGTGCTGAGGCAGGTGCGCGACAAGGAGTTCGCCAGGGGCCCCCTCATCGACTGGCGCAAGGCGCAGGCGTTCGCCGAAGGGGCGGTGGAGCGCTTTGACATCCGCACGCCGTCGCTCGGCACGGCCGCGCGGACCCTCTCGGGCGGCAACGTGCAGAAGATCGTGCTGGCGCGCGAGCTGGCGGGGGAACCGCGCCTGGTGGTCGCCTCTCACCCAACGTACGGGCTCGACGTCGGCAGCGCGGCCCTCACCCACGACCGCCTCCTCGCGCAGCGCGAGCGGGGCGCGGCCGTCGTCCTGATAAGCGAGGACCTCGACGAACTTCGCACGCTCTCCGACAACATCGCGGTCCTCTTCGGCGGGCGCGTCGTGGGCACGCTGCCTATCAGCGAGGCCATCACCGAGGCCGGCTGGGAGCGCCTCGGGCTCCTCATGGGCGGGAGCGCGGCGGCATGATGCGCGTGCGCTGGGTGAGGCGCGACTCCAAGCCGGCGCTCCTGACGTTCGCGGTCAGCGCGGCGTCCTTCGCGCTGGCCATCGGTGCCGCGCTCGTGGCTTTCAAGGCGTACGGCCTCGACCCCTGGGCGGCCGGCGCCACCGTCGTGCAGCGCACCCTGCTCGACGGACGCGGACTTGGCGAAGTCGTCAGGCGCGCCATCCCGCTCCTGCTCACCGGCGCGGGGCTGGTCGTCGCGTTGCGGGCGCGCTTCTGGAACATCGGAGCGGAGGGTCAGATCCTGGCGGGCGCCGTGGCAGCGAGCGCCGTCGCGCTCTTCGCGCAGGGGCTCGGGCCCATGACGATCCCCGCCATCTACCTGGCGGCGTTCGTGGGGGCCGCCCTCTACGGCCTAGTGCCGGCGCTCCTCAAGGCCCGGCTCGGCGTGAACGAGATCATCACCACGCTGATGTTCAACTACGTCGCCATGTACGCCGTGCGCTGGCTCATCAACGGCCCGTGGCGCGGCAAGTCCGTCACCGGCTTCAGCTACTCCGACCGCTTCCCACGCGAGACGTACCTGAGCCTGCTCGAAGGCACCCGGATACACGTCCCGACACTTGTGATAGGCGTCGTGCTCGCGCTCGGCCTCACGTGGCTCCTGCGCTACACGCGCCTGGGCTTCTCCATCCGGCTCCTCGGCGAGGCGCCCGACGCCGCGCGCTACGCCGGTGTCAGGCTCCTGCCGACGACGCTCGCCCTAGCCGCGCTCTCCGCCGGCGCGGCCGGCATGGCGGGCGCCGGCGAGGTGGCGGGCATCCACCACCGCCTCATCGAGCCCACGAGCATCTCGATGGGCTTCGGCTACACGGCCATCCTCGTGGCGCTCCTGGCCCGCGGGCACGCCTGGGCCACCCTGGTGACCGCCCCGCTCCTCGGTTGGGTGCTCGCCGCGGGGGACGTCGTGAAGGTGAGCCTGCAACTACCCTTCCAACTCACCGACGTCATGACCGGCCTCACGCTCCTGCTCCTCGTCGCCTCCGAGCCGCTCCTCACGTACCGCCCCGTGCTCGTGCGTCGCCCCGTCTCCCCTGACGGCCAGGGGACCGGGCTGGCGCTCCGCTCCCCGGAGGGCGAGTGATGGAGCTCGAGCTGCTCACCTCTACCTTGGCGCGTGCCCTCGCCTTCGGCACGCCGCTCCTGCTCGCCGCGCTCGGCGAGGTCGTGGCCGAGCGGGCCGGGGTCGTCAACCTTGGCGTCGAGGGGATGATGATGCTCGGCGCCGTCGCGGGCTTCATGGTCGCCGCCGCGACGGGCTCCCTGCCGCTCGCTCTGCTCGCCGCCGTGCTCGCCGGAGCGGTCGTCGCCGCGCTGCACGGCGTCATCGCTACGTTCCTGCTCGCCAACCAGTTCGTGAGCGGCCTGGCCATCACGATCGGCGGGGTGGGGCTCGCCAACCTCCTGGGCAAGGAGTGGGTCGGCAAGCCGTTGGCCGCGCCCATGCTCCCCTTCGACGTGCCGCTCCTCTCGGCCATCCCCGTGCTCGGACCGGCGTTCTTCACGCGGCAGTACGCGCTCACGTACGCCGCGCTCGTCCTCGCGGTCGTCATCTGGCTCGTCCTGTTCCGTTCGCGCCCAGGCCTCACGCTCAGGACGGTGGGGGAGTCGCCGGCCGCCGCCGACGCCGCGGGGACCAACGTGCGCCGCGTGCGCTTCCTAGCCGTCCTCATCGGCGGGGCCCTGGCCGGGCTCGCAGGCTCGTACCTCTCGCTCGCCTACCGGCCGGCCTGGGGCGAGAACATCACCAACGGCATGGGCTGGATCGCCCTCGGCCTCACGATCCTGGCGCTCTGGCACCCGCTGCGGGCCGTGCCGGCCGCCCTCCTCTTCGGCGCCTTCTTCACCCTCTCCTTCCGGCTGCAGGCCGTCCTGCCGCCCGAGCTGCTGACGCTCCTCCCGTACCTCGTCACGGTGCTCGCCCTCACGCTCATCGCCTGGCGCGGTGGGCGCGGTGCGGTGGGCGCCCCGGAGGCCCTCGGCGCGCCGTACCGGCGCGGGGAGCGAGAATGAACCTTGGCCACGACCGCCGACGCAGGGTCGGCGGTGGGCGAGGTGGACGCGCCGCGTCCACCTTGGTAGTCACGGCGTGTCGTTACCGGGAGACGAGAGCCCCGGCCGGCGCGACCTCGGAGGTCTTAAGAATGCGGTTCGCCCGTCAACTAGCCGTCCTGGCACTCCTCACCGTCTTCTGCGGCGCCACGGCGCAGATCAGCGAGACCGACGTCAAGGCTTGCTGGATCTACGTCGGTCCGGTAGGCGACTACGGCTTCTCGTACGCCCAAGACCTCGGTCGCAAGGCGACGGCCGCCGACCTGCCCGGTATCACCACAGCGTACGTCGAGGCAGTCGCGGAGGCGGACGTCGAGGCCACCGTCGACCAGCTCGTCGCCGACGGCTGCAACGTCGTGTTCGGCACGTCCTTCGGCTTCGGCGACGGCCTGCTGGCCTCGGCCGAGCGCTACCCGAACGTGATCTTCGGGCACGCCACCGGCGTCGAACGCGCGCCGAACCTCCTCACGTACATGGCCGACTTCTATCAGGTCTACTACGTCAACGGCCTGATCGCGGGCGGTCTCACGAACTCCGGCGTCGTGGGCTACATCGGGGCGTTCCCGATCCCGGAGGTAAAGCGCCACATCGACGCCTTCGCCATCGGCGTCAAGGAGGCCAACCCGGACGCGAAGGTCGTGGTGCGTTGGCTCTACAACTGGTTCGACCCGGCCGGGGCCAAGGAGGCTACCGAGGCCCTCATCGCCGACGGCGCCGACGTCTTCGCCTTCACTGAAGACACGCCGACCGTCGCCCAGACGGCCGCCGCCCACGGCTACCCGAGCTTCTCGCACTACGCCTCGATGTTGCCGTACGCGCCCGACACCATCGCCTCCGGGCAGCTCGTCAACTGGGGCGTCCTCACGACCGACATCCTGAACAAGGTCATCGACGGCACCTACACGAACACCAACCTCGAGGACGTCGACTACTTCTGGCTCCTAGCCCAAGACGCCGTCGAGGTTGGCGCGGAGCCGGGCATGGTCATCAACCCGGCGTACGAGGAGGCCCTCAAGGAGCGGACGGTCGAGCTCGCGAACGGCGATAGGCTCTCCGTCTACGACCTCGCGTTGCTGCGCATCGAGCAGATGTCGAGCGCCCCCGTCGCCTTCGACCCCTTCACGGGCCCCATCTACGACCGCAAGGGCAACCTCGTCTACGCGGACGGCGTCACTCCGAGCGTCGAGGAACTGCTCGGCCTGCAGTGGGCGGCCGACAATGTCGAAGGTCCATGGGAAGGCGAGCCCTGAACTCAAGGACGGCCAGGTGGTGTCTAGACGCCGTCCAGACACCACCTGACACCGCCTAGAACGCGCGCTTGAAGGGCCAGACGTCGTACCTGACCCATACCCCCTGCTTCGTGTAGGGGTCGTTCTCGACGATGGCACGGGCCTCGGCCTCGTCGGCCGCCTCTACGACCATGGCGGAGCCGATCATCGCGCCGGCGGCGTCGAGGATGGCGCCGCCGATCGGCATGCCGCCGGCGTCGAAGCGCGCCTTGGCGCCCTCCAGATGCGACGGACGGGCGGCAGCGCGGCGCTCCTTGGCGCCGGCGTCAGTGCCGTCGTGAGCCACTACGAGGTAAAGCATGCTGGACCTCCTTGGCCGCGACCTGCCGGCGCCGCTTTACGCGAGCTTGGGTACCCAGGTACTCGAGGCCGATCGCGAGCCAGGATACCGCGAGCGCGAAGCTCGCGTCCTGGCGAAGGTCCGTTAACGGATGTGACCTTTACCGCGTTCATGCACTTTGTTACACTTCGCCAACTTCGTCCGTCTCTTGCCGGCGTCTTGAACGTCTGTGAGGTCGCTCAAGTCCGTTGCCCCCGCAAGCAGCGCCCCGGCGGCCTGGTCTGCCGGGACGGAACGAAGGGGTGCCCGCGCCAAACCGGACACCTGGGAGGAGAAGCTGTGCCACATCGCCGACTTCTGCTGATAGCCGCCGCCGTCCTCGCTCTGATCGGGAGCGCCTCGGCCGCCGGAACGCTCAACTACCCGATGAAAGCCGACCCGGAGCACCTCGACGCGTGGCGGTCGTCCACGACCGCCACGCGCCAGATCCTCGTCAACGTCCTAGAGGGCCTCACCACGTTCGACGGCAACAGCGGCGACGTCATCCCGGCCCTCGCCGAGTCTTGGGACATCTCCGACGACGGGCTGACCTACACGTTCCACCTGCGGCATGGCGTCCTCTTCCATGCCACGCCGGGCGTCAACTACGCCGACCGCGAGGTCAAGGCCGATGACGTCTTGTGGTCACTCCAGCGCTTCCTTACGGAAGACACCTCGATCTCCGAGCACCCCGAGTACGTCTCCTCCGTGAGCGGCTCCGACGCGGTGCTGGCAGGCGAGACCGACGAGTGGGCCGGCTTCAAGGTCATCGACGACTACACCGTGTCGATGACGCTCGACGCGCCGAACCACCGTTTCCTCGCCGACCTCGTCAACGCGTACGTCGTTCCGAAGGAAGCGCTCGACGCGCTCGGCTCCGACCTGTCCAACAAGCCCGTCGGCACCGGCGCGTTCATGTTCGACCGCTGGACGAGGGACGACCAGCTCGTCCTCAAGGCCAACCCTGACTACTGGGACGGCCGCCCGAGCCTGGATGGCGTGACCTTCTGGAACGTTCCGGACGACACGACCGGCCTCCTCATGTACCGCCAGGGCGAGCTCGACGTCCTCGTCAGCTTCCCCGACGGCCAGCTCGAGTCGATCAAGAACGAGTTCGCGGCCGACTACCACGAGGGCGCCGGCCTCAACGTCGCCTACTGGGGCTTCAAGATGACGGAGCCGCCGTTCGCCGACAACGTCAAGCTGCGCCAGGCCTTCAACTACGCCGTCGACCGCAACCTCATCTGGGACATCCTGATGGAAGGCAGCCGCGTGCCGGGCAACATGGGCGTCCTGCCGCCCGACATGCCCGCCGCCGACGTCGAGGGCTACGCGTATGACCTCGAGAAGGCCAAGGAGCTCCTCGCCGAGGCCGGCTACCCGAACGGCCAGGGCCTCGAGCCGATCACGCTCTTCTACTACGCCTCCTCCTCGGACGCGCCCAACATCGCGGTGCAGGACATGCTGGCCCAGATCGGCGTGCAGATCAACCTGCAGAAGGAAGACAACAGCACCTACTGGTCGCACGTCGGCGAGCCCGACGTCAAGCTCTTCCTCTCCGGCTGGAGCTCCGACTTCCTGGACCCGAGCGAGGTCTTCGACTTCCTCTTCGCGCATGGCCGCGACGACACCAAGTACGACGTCCCGGAAGTCAACGACCTCCTCGACGCCGCCAGGGCCGAGAGCGACCCCGTCGCCCGCGAGGCCATCTACCGCCAGGCGCACGAGCGGATCATGGCCGACGCCCCATGGATCGTCTCCGGCTACTCCAAGGTCTCGTACCTGGTCAAGCCGAACATCGAGAACTTCCAGGTCTCCGCGGCCGGCACCTATCGCTCGCCGCTCTGGACCATCGAGAAGAAGTAACGGAGCGCGGGTCGCCTCCGCCCGAGGATGGGCGGAGGCGACCCGACCGCACCAAGCGGGGCGGCCGGCTGGCGGGAGCAGGGTCGGCCGACCCGCCTGGGTCGAGGACCGGGGGCGAGGCGACGCAGCCCCGAGTCCGTGAGGCTCGAGAGGACGCGCTCGCATGTTCCAGTACGTTCTTCGCCGCGGCCTGTGGGCCATCCCCACGCTCCTCGGCGTCTTCACCATCATCTTCCTGCTGACGTATCTGATGCCCGGCGACCCCGTCAGGGCCGTGATGGGCGAGCAGTACAAGCGTGCCGACCCCGCCACCATCGAGCGCGTGCGCGACTCCCTCGGTCTCAACGACCCCTGGCTCGTGCAGTACGGGCGCTTCTTGCTGAAGACCGCCAGCGGCGACCTCGGCAAGAGCTTCGTTCTCGACGAGCAGGTGACGGGCATCATCGGCTACCGCTTCCCCCGCACCCTGCAGCTCATGTCCGCCGCGCTAGTCGTCGCCATCCTCATCGGCATCCCTTCCGGCATCCTCGCGGCGCGGTACCAGTACACCTGGATCGATCACACCCTCATGCTGATCGCGCTGCTCGGCGTGGCCATGCCCGTCTTCTGGCAGGCCGTGCTCGCCAAGATCTTCCTTACGCAAGACACGTACGGCATAGCGCTGTTCCCCGTGGCCGGCTACGGGGGCGGCAGCCCCCTCTACCTCGTGCTGCCGTCCCTGGTGCTCGGCACGCAGCTCTCGGCGACGATCGCGCGCGTCATGCGCTCCTCGCTCCTCGAGGAGCGGCGCAAGGACTACTCGCGCACGGCACGCTCCAAGGGCCTCGGCGAGCCGGGCGTGATCTTCCGGCACGAACTCCGCAACGCCATGATCCCCGTCGTGACCATCATCGGTCTCGACGTCGGTTATCTCCTCGGCGGCTCCGTCGTGACCGAGACCGTCTTCAACTGGCCGGGTCTCGGCCGCGCCGTCGTCACGGCCATCTCGCGCCGCGACGCCCCCGTCATCATCGGCACTCTCGTCTTCGGGGCGCTGCTCTTCGTGGCAGTCAACATCCTCGTCGATATCTTCTACGCGGTGATCAACCCGCAGATCAGGTACGCATGAGCGCCACCGTCTCCACCGCAGGCCCCGCGCGCGGCGCGTCCCGCTTCCGCCGCCTTCGCGCCTTCTCCAGGCACCGCCTCGGCCTCGTGGGGTTGGTGATCATCCTGGTGTTCACGCTCATAGCGTTCTTCGCCCCGCAGATCGCCCCTTACGACCCCACGACGCAGCGCATCGCTACCGCCAGGCTCGTACCGCCCGGCGGCGAGTTCTGGTTCGGCACGGACGAGCTCGGCCGCGACCTCTTCTCCCGTATCGTCTACGGCGCGCGCATCAGCATGCGCATCGGGATCATCGCCGAGGGGATCGCGCTCCTGGTCGGCATCACGCTCGGCGCGGCCGCCGGCTTCTTCGGGGGTTGGATAGACAACCTCGTCATGCGCATCGCGGACGTGTTCTTCGCCATCCCGGGGCTGCTCTTCCTCATCGTGGTCGTCGCCATCTTCGGCTCGAGCGCCACCACGATCTTCCTCGCGCTCGGGCTCATCAGTTGGCCGGGTGAGGCACGCGTCATGCGCTCGGAAGTGCTGAGGGTCAGGGAACGGGAGTACGTCGTGGCTGCGAAGGCGCTCGGACTGCGCGACTTCGGCATCATCCTGCGCCACGTCATGCCCAACGCCCTCGCCTCGATGATCGTCATCGGCTCCCTTGGCGTGGCCGGGGCCATCCTCTCGGAGGCGACGCTCTCCTTCCTGGGCCTCGGCATCCAGGAGCCGCTCGCCAGTTGGGGCACCATGATCAACCGCGGTCAGCAGTACATCTTCAATGCCTGGTGGTACTCCGTGTTCCCGGGCGCCGTGATCATGATCGTCGTGCTCGGCTTCAACTTCCTCGGCGACGCGGTGCGCGACGCCCTGGCCGTGGAAGAGGGGCGCTGAGGTGCCGCGGATCCCAGAGCCATCCGAAGGTTGGCTGGAGCGCTTCGACGCTTTCTCCGGCGAGTTCATGACCCGTCACAAGGTGCCGGGCGCTGCCGTGACCATCGTCCACGAGGGCGAGACGGCCTATGGGCGCGCCTTCGGCGAGCGCGACCGCGAGGCCGGCGCGCCGGCCGCCATGGACACGCTCTTCGGCCTGGCCTCCGTGACCAAGGCGTTCACGGCCCTCACTCTCCTCAACCTCGAGGCGCGGGGCTTGTTGAGGCTCGACGACCCGGTCACGCGCTACCTGCCGTCGTTCACCTACCCGGGCTTCGTGCCAGAGGCTCCCGTACGCGTCTGGCACCTGGCCAGCCACACCAGCGGCCTCCCGCCGGTGCGAGGCCTCGACTACGCCGTATACCCCAGCCAGGTCGGCGACCCGTCGGACGCCTACAACACGCGCGACTACACGAACGCGCCGCGCGTGGACGACTACCCGGCCCTACTGGCCTACCTGGCGTCCGAGACGCGGCCGGCCCTTGCGCATCCCGGCGGCGTCGTGAGTTACTCGAACGACGGTTACGGGCTTCTCGGCGCCGTCATCGAGGCCGCGACAGGCGAGGCCTACCCTGCGGTGGTGAGGCGCGAGGTCCTCGGCCCCCTCGGGCTTGGCGCCGGCTTCGACACAGCCGAGGCGCGGGCCACCGGCAGGCTCACCGAGCTGTACACGAGCACTCCGAGTGGCGAAGTCATCCATTCGCCCCAGTGGGAGGAGGCGCCCGCCTACCTCGCCACCGGCTTCCTCAAGGCGAGCGCCGATGACCTGAGCGCCTACCTGAAGTACTTGCTCGCGCCTGCGCCCGGCAGGCTCGCGGTCTCGCCGGAGGCGGTCGGGCAACTGTGGCGGCCGCGCGCCTGGGCCGAGCACCTCACGAGCTACGGCCTCGGCTGGATGCTGCGCGAGCGCTTCAACGGCCTGACGCTCAGGCGCCACGGGGGTTCGCTCAAGGGCATCTCGTCGCACGTCGGCATGGTGCCGGAGCTGGGCCTCGGCATCGCGGTGCTCACGAACCTCGACGAGGTGCCCGTGAAGCGTCTCTGGTTCGCGGCCGTCAACGCCTATCTCGGCCTGCCGCTCGGCGCGGCGCCGTTCGCGCACGGCGCACAGCCGACGACCGACGAGGCCGAGCTCCTGGCGGGCGTCTTCGACTCCGGCGAGCCGTGGGGGCGCCTCGAGCTCGTGCGCGATGGGGAGAGCCTGCGAGCGCTCTCCGGCGAGACCGCGTCTGACATCGGGGTCGTCGAACTGCTGCCGAACGGCGAGTTCGTCGTGGCCGACGAGACGGGCCCGTGGGACAGCGGCCGCTTCGTGTGGGACGGCGCGCCAGTCGACCCGCCCTCCGCGCGCGGCGGCGGCGCAACGGAGGAACGCGGCGCGCGCGTCGGCAAACCCGGCGCGGTGCAGTTCGGCATGCGTTGGTACGACCGCACGGATGAGTAGGGATCGGCGGGTCCTAAGCGAACCCCCTCGTCAAAGTTGATATGAGCACACTCACATCTCTTGACATGGGAATGCCAGGCTGGGTATACTTCCCGCCAGTGACAAGCCCGTGCCGGGCCGCGCGACTTGCTTCGAGCGCTCAGGACGTGATTACGAGCTTCGTCGAAAAGATTCCCCTAGATCGAGTAAGGAGCCCAGAATGGCAAAAGCCGTAGGCATAGACCTCGGAACGACCAACAGCGTCATCGCGGTGATGGAAGGCAGCGAGCCCGTAGTGCTCGTGAACGCGGAGGGTAGCCGCACCACGCCCTCCGTCGTGGCGTTCAAGGGTGAGCAGCGCCTCGTCGGCCAGGTGGCCAAGCGTCAGGCCGTGCTCAACCCGAAGGGTACGCTCTTCGAGATCAAGCGCTACATCGGCCGCACGTGGGACGAGGTGAAGAGCGAGGCCGAGCGCGCCCCGTACGAGGTCGTGCGCGGCGACGACGGCGGCGTGCGCTTCGTCGTGGAGGGCAAGCAGTACACGCCCGAGGAGATCTCCGCGATGATCCTGCGCAAGCTCGTCGCCGACGCGAGCGAGCGGCTCGGATCGCCCATCACCAAGGCCGTCATCACCGTTCCCGCGTACTTCAACAACTCCCAGCGCGAGGCCACCCAGAACGCCGGCCGCATCGCGGGCCTCGAAGTGCTCCGCATCGTCAACGAGCCCACGGCGGCGGCCCTCGCGTACGGCCTCGAGAAGAAGGGCAACGAGACGGTCCTCGTCTTCGACCTGGGCGGCGGCACCTTCGACGTCTCCGTGCTCGAAGTGGGCGACGGCGTGTTCGAGGTGCGCTCCACGAGCGGCGACACGCACCTGGGCGGCTCCGACATGGATTACGCCATCGTGCAGTGGCTTGCCGACGACTTCCAGAAGGAGTACAACGTCGACCTGCGCAAGGACAAGCAGGCGCTGCAGCGGCTCATCGAAGCGGCGGAGAAGGCCAAGATCGAGCTCTCCGGACTACCCGAGACGACCATCTCCCTGCCGTTCATCGCCATGGACCCCGCCTCCAACGCGCCCCTGTACCTCGAGGCCAAGCTGACCCGCTCCCGGTTCGAGGAACTCATCGCGCCGCTACTCAAGCGCGTGCGCGGGCCGCTCGAGCAGGCGTTGGCCGACGCCAAGCTGAAGGCGTCCGACATCGACGAGGTCATCCTCGTCGGGGGCTCCACGCGCGTCCCGGCCGTCAAGAAGATCGTCAAGGACATCCTCGGCAAGGAGCCGAACCAGTCCGTCAACCCCGACGAGGTCGTGGCCCTCGGCGCCGCCGTGCAGGCGGGCGTCCTCACCGGCACGGTCGACGACATCGTGCTCCTCGACGTCACGCCACTGAGCCTCGGCATCGAGACGAAGGGCGGAGTCTTCACCAAGCTGATCGACCGCAACACGACCGTCCCCGTGCGGAAGTCCGAGACCTTCTCGACCGCCGACCACAACCAGACGACCGCGCCCATCCACGTCTTGCAGGGTGAACGGTCCATGGCGAGCGCCAACAAGTCGCTCGGGCGCTTCAACCTCGAGGGCATCCCTCCCATGCCGGCCGGCATGCCGCAGATCGAGGTCACTTACGACCTCGACGCCAACGGCATCCTGCACGTCACGGCCAAGGAGAAGTCCACCGGCAAGGAAGCCAGCATCACCATCCAGAACACCACGACCTTGAGCGAGGACGAGGTGGAGCGGATGGTCAAGGACGCCGCCGCCAACGCCGAGGCCGACCTGAAGGCGAAGGAGCTGGCGGAGGCCAAGAACCAGCTCGACGGCCTCAGGCTGACGGCGAGCAAGACGCTCGAGGAGGCCACGGACGCCACGCCCGAGCAGAAGAAGCCCGTCGAGGACCTCGTCGCCGAGGCGCAGCAGGCGCTCGGCTCCGAGCTCACCACCAAGGAGCGCCTGGAGAGCATCGGCCGTGACCTGAGCGACAAGCTGCAGGCCTTCGCACAGGTCGCTCAACAGGGCGGAGCGGCCCAGCAGGGCGCTGGCCCGTCGGGAGACGACCAGGGGCCCGCGGGCGACGATGTCATCGACGCGGAGTTCAAGCCAGCGGGTTGAGAGATGCGAGGCGGCGCGTAGCGCCCGTCTGGCGGGGCCTGGTCATGTGCACGCGGCCAGGCCTCGCCGTTACTGACGGACGGGCGGCGGCGCGCTTCGCCGGAAGACGAGGTTCGACTATGAACGGTGACCTAACATGAGAAGCGACCAGGACGAACGCTTGCGGACGCCCGGTTGGCAAGGAGAGCCCGGCGGAGAGCAGCCGCCCTCGGACCGGGAAGGCCAGGAACCTGGCCAGGCGGATGCCAAAGACACGGAGGTCGACATCCTACGCACGGAGCTTCGACGCGTTCGCGAGAAGACCGCGGCCCTTGAGCAGGAGCTCGCGGAAGCCAAGGACCGCGTCCTAAGGTGTCGGGCCGAGATGGAGACGATGCGTCGCCGCTTGCAGGGCGAGCTCCAGCAAGCCCGAGACAGGGGCATGGACGAGACCCTGATGCCCGTGCTGGCCGTGTACGACGACCTGGAACGCGCCCTTGCGGCAGCCGCCTCGACGGACGACCAGGGCGGCGGCATCGTAGCCGGCATCAAGCTCGTCAAGGAGAACCTCGAGCGTCAGCTTGCCAACCTCGGCATCAAGCGCACGGGGACGGTTGGCGAGGAGTTCGACCCGCAGGTGCACGAGGCGCTGAGCACGGTTCCCGCCGGTCCGGGTCGGCCGCCGGGTACGATCTTCCAAGTGTTCGAGCCGGGTTTTCTGCAGGGCGACCGGCTGATACGCGTGGCCCGTGTCGTCGTGGCGGATGGTGGCGCGAACTGAAGCGAGCGGCGGCGTGACGAGGACCGCAGAAGCGGCGTGGGCGGCCGGTCGGGCCCCCGGCGCCTAGGAGGCCTACGTGGCAGCCTTCAAGGACTACTACAAGACGCTGGGTGTCTCCAAGGATGCCGGGAAGGAGGAGATCCGGCGCGCTTTCCGCAAGCTCGCGGCCAAGCACCACCCCGACCGCAACCCTGGCGATGATGGCGCCGAGGAGCGCTTCAAGGAGATCAACGAGGCGTACACGGTCCTCTCCGACGAGGAGAAGCGCAAGTTCTACGATCAGTACGGCACCGGCTCCCCGCCGCCCTTCGAGCAGCCGGCCCAGCACTACGGCGGCACGCAGTTCCGTAACGCTTCGTCGGAGGAGTTCGCCGGCTTCTCCGACTTCTTCCAGTCGCTCTTCGGTGGTGCGGGCGGCTTCGGCGGGGGCCGGGCCGTGTACTCGAGCGACTTCGGCGGGCGCTCCGTCAGGAGCGACCCCTTCGACTTCGGGGAGCCTAGACCGCAGAACGTAGAGGCGCGGCTGGACATAGGCGTTCTCGACGCCTACCGCGGCGGTCCAACCTCGATCCGTGTCGGTGACAAGAGCCTGGAGGTCACGATCCCGAAGGGTACGCGAGACGGCGCCAAGCTAAGGCTCCGCGGACAGGCTCCCGGCGGGGGCGACCTCATCTTGCACGTGCGCCACCTTCCTAGCCCCACCTTCACGGTCGAAGGCGACTCCGTGCGGGTCAAGCTTCGCGTGCCGGACTACCTGGCGGCCCTGGGTGGCAGCGTCAGGGTGCCGACCCTGGACGGCGAGGTCGACATGACCTTGCCGCCGGGCTCCTCCAGCGGCCGGGTCTTGCGGCTACGCGGTCAGGGCTGGCCGACGGCGGACGGGCGCGGCGACGAGTTCGCCGAAGTGCGAGTCAGCGTGCCGGACCACCTGAGCGCGGAGCAGCGGCGGCTCTACGAGGAACTCAAAGGGTTGGGTCGAGACCCGAGCTGAGGCGTTGCGCCGCCGCGCCGCGGGCGCGACCCGCCGGCGAGCATGCGCCCACTGGGCGCGCGCTATGGTGCGCACCCCAGCGGCGGCGCAGGTGTTAGCCTGCCTCCCATGACCCGATCCCCGGCCTTCAGCCGCGTACTCAAGACCCTCGCCGTCCTGGCGACGTCCTTCCTCCTAGCCGGAGCCTTCGCCCAGGGCGAAAGCGACGGCGCTCAGGGCGCCGCAGGGGGCGACCCCGTCGTCCTCCGCCTCGGCTCCTACGAGGAGCGCGCCAGCGACTTCGCTTGGCGCTTCGGCGTGACGCTGCGCGGCGTCGCCGCCCAGCAGGGCCAGCCTTACTCGGAGGACTTCGCGGCGAGCCTCTGGAGCCTCATCCCCTACTACCTCGACCAGCGCACGCAGGAAGTCGCCCTCGTGGCCGAGGCGCGTCGCCGCGGCCTCGTGCCCGACGCCGCCAAGCTCGAGTCGACGCTTGACAACGTGAAGGCGGGCCTGGCGGAGGACGAGGACTTCGATACCGTCGTCCGCCAGGCCGGCTTCCCGAACGAGGCGGGGCTTCGTTCGATGATCGAGGAGTCCGACCTCATCCAGCAGCTCCTCACGCAAGTGCACGACGAGGCCGCCGCCGGCGTGACCGACGACCAGGTGAGGGTACGCTACCTGGCCGAGCGTCAGCGCTTCACGCAACCCGAGCAGTACTGCGCCAAGCACATCCTCGTGCCGGAGGAGTCGACGGCACGCGACCTGCTCACCAGGCTCTCGCTCGGCTCCGACTTCGGCGACCTAGCCGCGGAGTTCGGCACCGACGGCACGAAGACTCGCGGCGGCGACCTCGGTTGCTTCGGACTTGGCGCCATGGTGCCCGACTTCGAGGCGGCTGTCGTGGCCGCGCCCGTCGGCGAGAACGTCGGCCCGGTGCAGACCCAGTTCGGCTACCACCTCATCCTCGTCTACGATCACACGCCGGCCCGCGTCCGGCCGCTCAGCGAGGTCGAGGGCTCGGCCCGCGAGTTGGTCGTAGCTTCCGCTTCCGACGCCCTGCTTAACGGCATCATCGGCGGCGCGGGCGTGGTCACCTACCCGGAGAACCTGCCGGCCTTTTAGGTCGCCCGCTGTAAGAGGCCCGTCAGCGCCCCGCTCCTAATGTGATGGAGCGCGCTGGAGGCGAGACGCATTGGCCTTCCCCTTCCCGCTGCGTCGCGGACCCCGGCGCGCGCCAAACGAACAGCGGCGGCGTGCCCCTTACGAGGGCACGCCGCCGCCAAGCGTTAGGCTCGCCCTATGAGCCGCAACCGCCTGGCCGACGAGCCGAGTCCGTACCTT
The DNA here is from genome assembly GCA_040255585.1 of Deinococcaceae bacterium. GTDB lineage: Bacteria > Deinococcota > Deinococci > Deinococcales > Trueperaceae > JAAYYF01. Next base: position 3,589 of record JBDZVI010000003.1, on the reverse strand, counting down.
CGCCAACACGCGCAGGATCCCGTCGCTTGGTGGCCGTGGGGCGAGGCCGCGTTCGCGGAGGCGCGGAGGACCGACAAGCCCGTCCTCCTCTCCATCGGCTACTCCTCCTGCCACTGGTGCCACGTGATGGCGCGTGAGTCGTTCCGCGACCCCGCCGTGGCGGAGCTGTTGAACCGCGAGTTCGTGAACGTCAAGGTGGACCGGGAGGAGCGGCCCGACGTGGACGCCGTCTACATGGCGGCCGTCCAGGCCATGACGGGCAGCGGCGGCTGGCCACTGACCGTCGTGGCGACCCCGGACGGCGAGCCGTTCTACGGCGGCACGTACTTCCCTCCCGACGACCGGCTGGGCATGCCGTCCTTCAGGCGGGTGCTCGAGTCGCTCGTGTCGGCCTGGCGCGAGCGGCGCGCCGCCGTGCTCGTCGCCGCCGCGGACCTCGGGACCGCGCTGAGGCGCCTCGAGGACCCGGGGTTCGCGCCCGGTGACGCGCCCGGCGCGGACGCCGCCGGGGAGGCTGCGGCGCGGCTGGTCGCCCTGGAGGACCGGGAGCACGGCGGCTTCGGCGGCGCGCCGAAGTTCCCAATGCACGAGGCGCTCCGCCTGCTCCTCGAGGCCGGCGGCGACGCTCACAGGGCTGTGGCGTTCCGCGTCCTGGACGCCATGGCGGCCGGCGGCCTCTTCGATCAGCTGGGCGGAGGGTTCTTCCGCTACGCGGTTGACGAGGGCTGGCGCGTCCCGCACTTCGAGAAGATGCTCTACGACAATGCGGCCTTCGTCCGGGCCTACGCCCACGCCCACCGGCTCACGGGCGAGAAGCGGTACCGCGACGTGGCGCTCGCCACGGCCGCCTGGCTGGAGCGCGACCTGATGGCGGAGGACGGCGCCCTCTACAGCGCGCTGGATGCCGAGTCGGAAGGGGAGGAGGGGAAATACTACGTATGGACCGCCGCGGAGTTGAAAGATGTGCTCGGGGGCGAGGCCGCTCGTCTCGTGCCGGTGGCCGGCCGGGTGGATGAGGGCCTCGTGCTGGCGGGCGGCTTGGCTGCCGACGCGCGCGCGAGGCTCCTTGACCGCAGGTCCCTTCGCCCCAGGCCCGCCACCGACGACAAGGTCCTCGCGTCGTGGAACGGCTTGGCCATCGGTGCGTTGGCCGATGCCTCACTTGCCATGGCCGAGCCCCGTCTGGCGGCGGTCTCCGCCAGGGCGGCCGCCGCGGTTCGAGAGCGCCTGTGGTCGGACGGGCGTCTGTGGCACTCCTCGTGCGCCGGCCAACGCCGTGTCGAGGGCCTGCTCGAGGACTACGCCTACCTGGGCCTTGGACTGATCGCCCTGCACCGCGCCACCTGCGACTGGCGACACCTGGCGTGGGCCCTCGAGCTGGCCGCCGCCGTCGCGAGTCGTTTCGCCGATCGGGCCGGCGACGGCTTCTTCAGCGTGGCGGAGGGCGATCGGGGTCTGATCGCCCGACCGAAGGGGTTCCTCGACGGCGCCACGCCGAGCGAGAACGCCGCCGCCGCCGAGTTGACGTGGTGGGCGGCCCGCTACCAGGACGATCCGGCGGCCGCGGCGCGCTCGGAGCGAGCCGTTCGCGGGGCCGCCGCCGCTGCGGGCGAGGCGCCCCAGGCCCTCGCGTCCAGCGCACGGCTCGCGTGGCTTCAGGCTAGCGGGCAGCGCGAAGTCGTGATCGTTGGTGCGTCCGGCTCCGCGCTGGCGGACCTCAGTAGCGCCTTGGAAGCGCTCGTCGATCCCGGGTTGCTGGTCCTGGCAGTAGACCCTGGCGCGCCCGCGGAACTCCTGCGCCTACCGCTCCTGGCAGGGCGCCTCGGCGCGCTCTCCGGCGGCGCGCCGCGGGCCTACGTGTGCCAAGCCGGCGCCTGCCGGTTGCCGGTGAGCACATCGGACGACTTGGCTAGCGAGCTTGCGAGCTCGCTAGCGAATCGTCCTCCCGCTCGCGGCTGAGCACGAGCACAGTCGCAGCTCGGTCCTGGGCAGTCAGGCGCCACCCGTCATTGACGAGTTCGGCCCTCAACCCTTCCGCTGTGATGGGCGTCCACTGCCCGGCGAAGCGTTCCGCCCGCAGCAGGGATCCGTCCGCGTCTCGCACCTCGTACTCGCTGCTGGGCCGACCGTCCGGTCCCGGCGGCAGGTACTTCGCGATGTACGAGTGCTCGCCGATCCGACGCTCCTCGACGGCTACTTCGCTCCGTGGCTCCGCCGTCGCGTTGACGGTGACGACCCCGACCCCGCCGTCCGCGAGGCGCTCGGCCAGCAAGGCGAAGGTCCTGGCGCGGTCCGCGGGGCCGACATGGCCAAGCATGTGCGCGCACACGAACCCCGCCACCACGTCCGGCAGTTCGTCGAACGCCCCGGGCACGGAGCCGGCTACGACCGTGACTCTGCTAGCGAGCGCCGGATCGTCCGCGACACGGGCGAGCAGTACCGCGCGCATCGTCACCGACGGCTCTACCGCGACGATCCGAGCCCGCGTCGCCCGAGCGAGATGACGCACGCCCAACCCCGTGCCTGCGCCGAGGTCGAGCACGACGGCACTCGGCTCGAGCCTGCCGAAAGCGGACTCGAACGCCGGTCGGAGGCGCAGGCGGGCCTCGTCCACGAACAGGTCGTGGAACTCGCCCAGCCGGTCGTACCCGGACGGGCTCAGACCAGGGATACGGTCGGGATCGGCTAGGGTCATCGGATCTCCTTCGGCGGCTCGCCTGGGGTCGACGCCGCGGTGGCCGGCGGCGTGGTTAGGGACGCTGCGGAGGGGCAGCGTTCTCATGAGCCTCGCATACCTGTGGGCACCGAAGGCGAGTGAGTTGACACCTTGCCGGAGGTGACCGATGCTTAAGGCCGTTGTCGGCCTCGTGCGCCCGTCTGGGCGCTCCTGGCAGGCGCTCCTGCCAGGCCCCGCCTTGGCCCCGGCCGCCACCAACCACCGTCCTAGGGACTTCTCGGAGGAACTCGTGTACGATTTCGTGCTGACACTGCATAACTACCTGCGCTGGGCGCTGCTCCTCGTCGGCCTGGCCGCCCTGGTGCTCGCCTGGTCGGGCGCCGCCTCGCGCGGGCGCTGGACGCCGCCGCAGGTCAACCTCGGTCGCCTGTTCACCGGCCTGTTCGATCTGCAGGTGCTCGTCGGCGTCCTCCTTTACGCCGTGCTCAGCCCGCTGACGACCGGCGCTTTCAAGAACATAGGCGCCGCCATGAAGAACCCCGACCTGCGCTTCTACGTCGCCGAGCACCTGGTGGGCATGCTCATCGCCGCCGTGCTCGTCCATATCGGCGCGGCGCGCGCCAAGCGCAAGGACTCCCCGCTGCAGGCCGCCATCTTCTACACTCTCGCCTTCGTGGTCGTCATCGTATCCATCCCCTGGGAGCGCCCCCTCTTCTAGGGCGTGTTCGCACTATGTTGTGTGGTGCTTCTGATGGGTAGGCAGGGTAGTGGGGGCGGTGGGTAGTGGGGGCCGGTTGGTGGCGTCTTCGTGAGCATCGCGTTCGCCGCTGACTGACTACGGGGTGTGGGTCTCTCCCCCAGCGAGGTGCCGGAGCGCGGTCTAGGCGTTCGGGTCGAGCGTTGCGCTTCTCG
>JBDZVI010000133.1:0-4189 GCA_040255585.1 Deinococcaceae bacterium | reverse complement strand
CATGCGGCCGCGCATCTGCTTGCGGTACTTGACGCGCTTCGGTAGCAACATGGCTCAGCCACGCTCCTTCCTGGCGCGCGGGCGCGCGTCGCGCGCGCCGCTCGGCGCGCCGGGTCGACTGGCGCCGTCGCGACGGCGCGGGCCGGCCGGCCGGCGGCGGCGCTTCTTGTCGTCGTCGACTTTCGGGCGAGGGAGGACGGCGGCCTTGCGCTGCTTGTCGCCGACGATCTCGCCGTGGAAGACCCACGCCTTGACGCCGATCACGCCGTACGTCGTGTTGGCGCGCGCGGTGCCGTAATCGATGTCGGCACGCAGGGTCTGCAGCGGCACGCGGCCGTCCGCGTACCATTCGGGGCGGGCCTGCTCGGCCCCACCGAGGCGGCCGGAGCACCGGACCTTGACACCCCTGGCGCCAGACTCCATCGTGCGCTGGACGGCCTGCTTCATGGCTCGGCGGAAAGCGAAGCGGCGTTCGAGCTGCTCGGCGATGCGCTGGGCGATGAGCGCGGCGTTCGTGTTGGGGTTCGGGACCTCCTGCACGTTGACGCCGATGGTGCCGGGGATCTTCGCGCTCAGCTTGGTGCGCAGGGCCTTGATGGCCTCGCCGCCGCGCCCGATGACCACGCCCGGCTTGGCCGTGTGGATCGTGACGTTGATGTTGTGAGCCGCCCGCTCGATGTCGATGCGCGACACGCCGGAGTGCCCGACGTCCTTGAGCACCGTCGCACGGATGAGCTCGTCCTCCTGCAGGAGGCGGGGGTAGTCGGCCGGTGCGGCGTACCAGTGAGCGGAGGGCTCCTTGTTGACGCCGAGCCTGAAGCCGACGGGGTTGATCTTATTTCCCACTACGTTCCTCCAGCGTGATCGAGATGCTGCACGTGCGCTTGCGCATCAGGTCGGCGCGCCCGCGGGCGCGCGCGAGGAAGCGCTTGAGCGTCGGGCCCTCGCTGACCTCGATCGCCTTTACGAAGAGGCTGTCCTCGAACATGTCGTGGTTGTTCACCGCGTTCGCCTTGGCGCTCTGGAGCACCTTGAGCATCGGCTTGGCGGAGCGCTTGTCCGTGAAGCGGAGGATGTCCTCCGCCTTGGCCACGTCCTTGCCGCGGATGAGGTCGGCCACGAGGCGCGTCTTGCGCGGGGTGACGCGCAACATGCGCAGGGAGGCCTTGGCTTGCTGAGCCACGGTCACTCCTTCCGCGAGCCGGAGTGGCCGCGGAACGAGCGGGTCGGCGAGAACTCGCCGAGCTTGTGCCCGACCATGGTCTCCTGGACGAAGACGGGGACGTGCTGCCGGCCGTTGTAGACGCCGATGGTGTGCCCGACCATCTCGGGGACCACCGTGCTGCGGCGGCTCCAGGTCTTGATCACGCGGCGGTCGCCGGAGGCGTTGGCTGCGTCGATCTTCTTGAGCAGGTGACCGTCGACGAACGGTCCCTTCTTGAGGCTACGCGCCATTGTCAGCTCCCCTTCCGGCGCCGCACGATGAAGCGGCTGGAACCCTTGCGCTTGTCGCGGGTCTTGAGGCCCTTGGCCTTCTGGCCCCACGGGCTGACGGGCGGGCGGCCACCGGTGGAGCGCCCTTCGCCACCGCCGTGCGGGTGGTCGACCGGGTTCATGGCGCGACCGCGCTGGTGCGGCTTGCGGCCGAGCCACCGGGTGCGACCGGCCTTGCCGAGCACGACGTTCTTGTGGTCCGAGTTGCCGACGACGCCGATGGTGGCGTAGCACTCGCCGTGGACCTTGCGGAGCTCGCCGGACGGCAGGCGCAGGGTGACGTACGAGGAGTCGCGGCCCTGGATCTGGATGCTCGTGCCGGCGGAGCGCGCGAGCTGCGCGCCCTTGCCGGGCAGCAGCTCCACGGCGTGCACGACCGCGCCGACCGGGATGAACCGCAGCGGCATGGCGTTGCCGAGCACGGGCTCGGCGTCGGCGCCGGCGACGACCGAGCTGCCGACGGTCAGCTTGTCGGGGGCGAGAACGTAGCGCTTCTCGCCGTCGACGTAATGAAGGAGCGCGATGTTGGCGCTGCGGTTAGGGTCGTACTCGATGCTGGCGACCTTGGCGGGCACGCCCTCCTTGTCGCGGCGACGGAAGTCGATGACGCGGTACCGGCGCTTGTGGCCGCCCCCACGGAAGCGCGACGTGATGCGCCCGTGATGGTTGCGCCCGCCCGTCTTCTTGAGGGGCCGAACCAGCGACTTCTCCGGAGCATCGCGCGTGATGTCCGCGAAGTCCAGCGTGCTCATGCTGCGACGGGAGGGGGTGTACGGACGGTAGTTCTTGGTTGCCATGTCCTTGCCTCCTCCTTACGACAGGCCTTCGAGCTGCTCTATGCGCTGCCCGGCCTTGAGAGTGACGATGGCCTTCTTCCGCTCGGGGCTGCGGCCCGAGAAGCGGCCGAGCGACTTGATCTTGCCCTTGACGGTGACCAGGTTGATCTTGACGACGTCGACCTTGAAGGCCACTTCGATGGCCTCGCGGATCTGGACGCGGTTGGCTTGCGGATGGACGTAGAACGAGTACTTGCCGCTCTGGATGGCGGTCACGGCCTTCTCGCTCAGCACCGGGGCGAGGATGACGTCGTAGGCGTTCATGCGCTCTCTCCCGGCTCGTCGAAGATCTTGGCGTCCGCGATGACGCGGTCGGCGCGGAGCACGTCGTAGACGTTGAGGCCGGCGCCGGCGAGGACGTCGATCCAGGGCAGGTTGCGCGCGGCGCGGCGCACGAGCTCGTCGTCGGTGACGAGGAGCACGCGCTCGCTGCCGTCGAAGCCGTGGCTCTTCGCCCACGCGACGAACTCGCGCGTCTTCCCGCCGACCCCGAAGGAGTCTACGAGCGTGAGGCGGCCGTCCTGCGCGCGGCTGGCGATGGCCATCTGGAGCCCGAGGCGCCTGACGCGCTTCGGGAGCGTGTAGCCGTAAGACCGCGGCTGCGGGCCGAACGCGGTACCGCCGCCCACGAAGATCGGGGCCTTCTTGTCGCCGTGGCGAGCGCGGCCGGTGCCCTTCTGCGGGTAGATCTTGGCGGTGGAGCCGGACATCATGCCGCGCGTCTTGGTGGCGGCGGTGCCGCGGCGACGCTTGGCGAGCTGCCACATGACGACCTCGTGCAGCACGGACTCCTTGGGCTCGGGCAGGTCGAGGGTGACCTTGCGCCCGCTGCCGATGACGTCGATCGTGACCGGCATCAGCTCACCTTCCTCTTCGATTGGCGTACTTGGACGAGGCTGCCGTTGGGGCCGGGGATGGCGCCCCTGATGAGGATCAGGTTGTCCTCCGGACGCACCTCGACGACCTTGAGCCCGACGATGGTGACGGTCTCGCTGCCGTAATGGCCCGCCATGCGCTTGCCCTTGTAGACGCGGCCCGGCCACTTGCGCTGGCCGATCGAGCCGGGCGCGCGGTGCTTCTTCTTGACACCGTGGGTGGCGGGGAGACCGTTGAAGTTCCAGCGCTTCATGACGCCCGCGGTGCCCCGGCCCTTGCTCGTGCCGGTGACGTCCACGGACTCGCCTGCCGCGAAGACGTCGGCCTTGACCTCGTCGGCCTCGGGCGCGTAGTCGCGGAACTCGACCAGGTGGCGGGTGGCGGCGACGCCGGCGCGCTTGAAGTGGCCGGCACGCGGCTTGTTGACCGCCTTACCCGGGAGCTCGTCCCAGCCCAACTGGACCGCGGCGTAGCCGTCGGTGGCAGGGGTCTTGCGTTGCACCACGGGGCAGGGCCCGGCGAGCACGACGGTCACCGGCACGAGCCGGTCGTCCTGCCACACCTGGGTCATGCCCACCTTGGTGCCGAGGATTCCTTTCACTGTCAACGGCCTCCGACGGTCTTTATCTCGATGTCGACCCCGGTCGGGAGGTCGAGATGCATGAGGGAGTCGATGGTGCTCTTGGTCGGCGACTTGATGTCGATGAGCCGGTTGTGGGTCCGGATCTCGAAATGTTCGCGACTGTCCTTGTCGGTGAAGGGGCTGCGTAGCACGCAGAAGCGCCGGATGCGGGTCGGAAGCGGCACGGGGCCCGCAACCTTGGCGCCGGTGCGGCGCACGGTCTCGACGATCTTGGTAGCCGAGGAGTCGAGGCTACGGTGATCGAAGGCCTTCAGTTTGATGCGGATCTTGGGAGCGGCCATAACGTTACTTCGTGATGCTGGTCACAACCCCAGCACCAACCGTACGCCCACCCTCACGA
>JBDZVI010000049.1:9051-23443 GCA_040255585.1 Deinococcaceae bacterium | reverse complement strand
GCGTCTTGTCGTGTTCGGTCATCGTGTGGGAGGAGGCTGGTGGTTCGTCCTTGATGGTGTCTCGGTCGTGCACGACTTCTGACGCCGTGCCGTCAAGAGTGAACAGACCCTAGTAGTGACCGGAGTGATCGGACCAGCGACCGCCATGACACCTGAGCCACTCGCGAAGGCCGGCCCGCATAGGCTGGTGGGCGTATGACGGAGACCACTGCCGTGATCGAGATACGACGGGCCAGCCCGGCGGACGCGCCCGCCATCGCCCGTGTGCACGTGGCGACGTGGCGAGAGACCTACGCCGGGCTGTTGCCGGACGACCTGCTGGCGAACCTGTCGGTCGAGCGGCGGGAGGCCCAGTGGGCGGCTCAGATAGCGGCATCCGGCGCGCCCGGCGACCTCAACCGTGTCGTCGTCGCCACCCTCGAGGGCTGTGGCGTCGTCGGCTTCGCGTCTTGCGGACCCGAGCGCGAGCCCGAGTCCGGCTTCGACGCCGAGCTCTACACCATCTACTTGCTGGCCGAGTACCACGGTCGCGGCATCGGCAGGGAACTCTTCTTGCGCGCCTGTGAGGAGGCCGTGGCGGTAGGGTTCCGGTCGTTGCGGCTCTGGGTGCTGGAGGGCAATCCAACAGCGGGCTTCTATGCTCACCTCGGCGGCGAGCCGGTAGGCCGGAAGGGCCTCGTCCTGGGTGACGGCTCGTACCTCGAGGCGGCCTTCGGTTGGCGAGACCTCTTGACGATGCGAGGGGCGCGGATCCCACACTCGAACCATGAATGAGCTCGACTTCTACCGTGAGCACTCGGCCATGACGGACCCCGGCCGGTTCGCAGCCGTATGGGACGCTGTGAACCCCACGATCGAGGACATGGCGGCCGCGGTCCTGCCGCTGGTGTTCCACTACCGGGGTGACGGTCCGTTCGCCGAGAACGGTATCGCCGAAGCGCGCATCGAGGAGGTGAACCTGCGCTATGCCGAGGACATGCTGGCCTGCATCGCCTCCCACAAGCCGATCGAGCCAGGGGCAGTTCGGCTCCCGCATGAGCGCATGGTCGGATGCTGCCGCGATTGGGCGCTACTGCTGGTGTCGCTGGCCAGGCACCATGGCTACGCTGCGCGCAGCCGCGTAGGGTTCGCCAGCTACTTCGCCGCTGACTGGTGGATCGATCACACGGTGGCCGAGGTCTGGGACGAGGACCAGCGGCGGTGGCGCCTGGTCGACGCCGAGCTGCGCGGCCCGTGGGTGATGGCTTGCGGGCAGCCTGTGAACCCTACCGACCTGTCGCGAGACATCTTCCTGCCGGGGCCGGACGCCTGGCGGCTGGTCCGGGCCGGCGAGCTGCGCGCCGAGGCGTTCGTCGTCGCTCCGGAGATCCCTGAACCCAACCTGCGAGCGATCCCGTACCTCTGGCACAACGTGGTGCAGGACCTGGCGGCGCTGAACCGCCATGAGATGGTGCTCTGGGACGTCTGGGGCATAGATGCTGAAGAGGTCAACGCCGCCGGAGCGACGCTTCTGGACCGCGTAGCCGCCGCCGAGTCGCTCGAAGAGCGGCGGCGGTTCTACTCCATGGACGCCTTCCGTGTCCCGGCGACCGTGTTGAGCTTCCGTCCGTACGCTCCCGTGCCGCCGGTCGAGGTCACACTGCGCGCTTGACGCCCCGCCTCTGTGGGCGATATCATGATTTTCGCCTTGTGGACGGTGTTGCACGCGTTCACGGCACCCTTGCCGAGGTGGCGGAATAGGTAGACGCGCCAGCTTGAGGGGCTGGTGGCCGCAAGGCTGTAGGGGTTCAAGTCCCCTCCTCGGCACCATGAGATGACGGCAAGCCGTTAGTCGGGACCGACGAAACTAGTCGGTCCCGACTTCGTTCACCGAGTCGACTCCGCGGCGGTCGGTGGGCCTTCCTCCGGCCCCAACCGCGTCCGCCGGATGCCCTGGATCCGGGCCTTACCGAGAGCCGGCCATGAACTGGGATGTGCGACACGGCTTCCGCCTACCTGACGCCGAGCCGCCGCGCGAGCGCGTGATAGCTTGACCCATGCCCCTGGTCAAGCGCCGCATCGGAGCCGATCACGGCGGCGCGGACCAGCCGCCGGCCAGCTTCCCGTTCCCGCGCTTCCGGCCCGGGCAAGGCGAGGCGCTCGAGCAGGCGCGCGCGGCCTTCGCCGCCGGTAAGCGCTTCGTGGTCATCGAGGCGCCCACCGGGGCGGGCAAGAGCGCCGTCGCGGTAACGCTCGCGCGCGAGGCGAGCTCGGCGTTCGTGCTCACCAACCAGAAGGTCCTGCAGGACCAGTACGTGCGCGACTTCCCTGACCTCGCCCTCCTCAAGGGGCGAGCCAACTACGACTGCCTCGTGGCACCCACCCATGCCGCGGCGGCTCCTTGCATCGCGGGCAGGCGCTATCCCCAGTGCGACGACTGCCCGTACTTCACGGCGAAGGACATCGCCATGCAGGCGAACGTCGCTACGCTCAACTACGCGTACTTTCTGGCGGAGCTCAACTACGCCGGCGGCTTCGCCCCCCGCGAGCTCCTGATCCTCGACGAGGCCCACAACGTCGAGGGCGCCCTGATGAACTTCGTCCAGGTGGTGCTTGGCGAGGCAGCGCTCATGCGCGCCGGCCTCCAACGCTCTCTGCCACCGGACTTGGGTGACGAGCTTGCCTTCGAGTTCGCCGAGCTGCTTCTGCCCGAACTGCGCGACCGTGCCAGGGCCGTCGAACTGCTTGTCAGGAGCGAGGCAGGCGAGGAGGCCATGCTGCAACACCTCAGGACGAAGCAGTGGCTGGACGGCCAAGCCGGCCGCATCGAGCTCCTCCTCAACAGTCACGAGTCGGGCGAGGTCGAGTGGGTGGTGGAGAGGAACAGCGGCCGCGACGGCGCCAGCATCGTTTTCAAACCTGTCGAGGTCGCGGCGCTGGCCAACGACTTCCTGTTCGGCTACGCGGACAAGGTCCTGATGCTCTCGGCCACCATCCTCGATGCCCCGACCTTCCTGCGTAGCCTCGGCATCGAACCGGAGGAGGCTGAGGTCATCGCCGTGCCGTCCACCTTCCCGCCCGAGAACCGCCCCATCGTGGTATGGCCCGTCGCGCGCCTCACCCGCCACTACCAGGACCGCGACCTACCCCTGCTCGCCAAGGCCGTCAACGAGCTGGCGCTTCGCCACGAAGACGAGAAAGGCGTCGTGCACGCCCACTCCTACAAGATCGCGAGCTACTTGGCCAAGAACCTCGATCCCGAGGTCCGGTGGCGCGTCATCACCCACGAGGGCGCGAGCGGCCGGGAGGCCGCCCTGGCGCAGCACCTGGCCGCCTCCGAACCGACCATCCTGCTCACGCCCAGCATGACCGAGGGCATCGACCTTGCCGAGGACCTCTCACGCTGGCAAGTGCTCTGCAAGGTGCCGTACCCCTACCTGGGCGACAGACAAGTGGCCGCGCGCATGGAGCGCGACCGCGACTGGTACGACTGGCGCACCACGCTCAGTGTCGTGCAGGCGTACGGGCGGAGCGTCAGGAGCGAGGAGGACCGGGCCGTCACCTATCTGCTCGACGCCGACTTCCCCAGCTTCCTCCGGCGCCAGTACCGGCGGCTGCCGCCATGGTTCGTCGAAGCGATCGAGCACTGGCGCGGGCAGGCGTCAGGTGCCAGACAGGCGCGCAGTTGGCCGTCGGCGCTGCACGGGGCGCTTCGTCCCGTGTGGGCGCGTGGAGTGACTCAGCCGAACGGCAGGCTCGTTGGCCGCTCGAGGTTGGTGCGTAGGACCATGGTCGTCTCGGTGCGCTCGACGCCCTCGGTCGTGAACAGGCGGTCGAGGAAGGCGTCCAGGGCGACCGTCGAGGCGAGGCGTACCTTCGCGATGAACGAGTAGGTGCCCGCCACCGCGTGCAACTCCTCGATCTCCGGGTACTCGAGGAGGCGTTCGACCAGGCGCTGCGCTGGCTTGCGCGGCTGCGGCGTGATGGCGACGTAAGCCGTGATCGTCAGCCCGACGGCGACGGGGTCGATGTCGGCGTGGTAGCCGCGGATAACGCCGGCCTGCTCGAGCTTCTTCACGCGCTCGCCGATGGCGGGGGCCGACAGCCCGACGGCCTTGGCTACCGAAGCGTGTGAGGCGCGACCGTCGGCCAGCAGGATCTCCAGGATGCGGCGGTCAACGGCGTCGAACTCCATGCTGGGCCCGAATGTATCATGCGTCCCGCCAAGGGTATCCTGGCGTGTGCGAGTCCTATTCATCGGCGACGTGTTCGCCACCCCTGGCATGCGGGCGGCCCTGGCCTACCTGGGGGCCGTGCGCGACGACTACGACTTCATCATCGTCAACGGCGAGAACGCCGCGGGCGGCTTCGGCATCACCCGGCGGCACTTCGAGCAGCTACGGGCGGCCGGTGCCGACGTGGTCACGCTCGGCAACCACGCCTTCGACCAGTCGGAGGTGATCCCCCTGCTCGAGGAGACGCCGCGCCTATTGCGCGCCGCCAACTACCCGCCGGGCACGCCAGGGCTCGGGTGGTCGGCCTTCGAGGCTCGCGGAGGCGGCCGCATCGTCGTGGCGCAGCTGATGGGCAGGGTCTTCATGGACCCGCTCGACGACCCGTACCGGGTGGCCGACGCCGTCCTCGAGGAGGCACCAGCCGGAGTGCCCGTCGTCGTCGACTTCCATGCCGAGGCGACGAGCGAGAAGAAGGTGATGGGGTACCACCTCGCCGGGCGGGCGGCCGCGGTGCTCGGTACGCACACGCACGTGACGACCGCCGACGAGCAGGTCTTCAAGGGCACCGCCTACATCACCGACGTCGGCATGACGGGCGTGCAGGGCTCCTCGATCGGCATGGCGTTCGAGGAGGTCCACTCGCGCTTCGTCACGAGGTTGCCCGCCAAGTACCGGCCGGCCACGGGGTCGGCGAGCGTGAGCGCCGTGGCGCTCGAGCTCGACGGGCCGCGCGCCGTGGCGATAACCCGCCTGCGCTGGGAACATGGCGACAAGGACACGCAAGTGTGACGAAGAGGGCGACGGAACACGTGGGCGGCGAAGCGGCCAGCTTCAAGCTCCTGTCGAGCGACGTGGACTTCCTTGCCACGGCCCTCGGTGACGTCCTCCGTGAGCTCGAGGGCGAGCGCCTCTTCCAGCTCGTCGAGCGCGTCAGGCACCTCACCAAGCGCCTGCGCGCCGGCGACGCCGGGGTGGCGGCCGAGCTGGACGGAGTCCTCGGCTCGCTCGATACCGCCACGGCCGAGCGGCTCGTACGTGCCTTCACGGTCTACTTCCAGCTCGTCAACCTGGCCGAGGAGATACACCGCGTGCGCGTCAACCGCCACCGCGAGCGGGGTGCGACGGTCGACGAGCCGCGCGCCGAGAGCCTCGCCGCCGCGGTCAAGGCGCTGCGCGACCAGGGCTTCACCCGTAAAGAGGCCGCTGCCTTCCTGCGCGGGCTCGACCTGCAGCTCACCGTCACGGCGCACCCGACGGAGGTGAAGCGCTACACGGTTCGCCTCAAGCTCGAGCGCATCGGCGAGGCGCTCAGGCGCCTGCACGAAACGGAGCTGGCGCCGCGCGCGAGGAAGGTGCTCACGGACAGCATCTACGCCGAGATCGCCACGCTCTGGCTAACGCGCGAGGTCGCCATGGAGCGACCGAGCGTCCTCGACGAGGTCAAGAGCGCTCTGTACTACTTCAGGCGCTCGATCCTCGACGTAGTGCCGCGCCTGATGGCCGAGCTCGAGGAGGCGCTCGACGCCTACTTCCCGGATGGCGGGGTCGGCCGCGCCGACCACCGTGGCCCACCGAGCGAGGCGCCCGTGCCGGTCCTGCGCTTCCGCTCCTGGATCGGCGGCGACCGCGACGGCAACCCTTACGTGACCCCTGAGGTCATGCGCGAGGCGTTCGCCCTTCACGCAGCCGTCGCCAACGAGGCATATGTCGCCGATGTCAACGGCTTGGTGCAGCGTCTCTCGCAGTGGGACGGCAGGACGATGCTGACCCAGGAGTTCCGCGCCGCGCTCGCCGAGCGCGACGACTCGGAGGGCCGCAGCCCGCGCTTCGAGGGCGAGCCGTACCGTCGGTGGCTGGAGCACGTGTACAAGGCGTTGGTCAGGGAAGGCGCCGACCCCGGCACCTACCCGGGCGGCGAGCCCGGCTACCGCGCCGACCTGGCGCGCCTCGAGACGGCGCTGCGCTTCGGGCACGGGGGACGGCCGGCCGACGCCTTCGTGCGACCGACCATGCGCCGAGCGGCCGCGTTCGGCTTTCCGCTCGCCCCGCTCGACATCCGCGAGCACAGCCGTGCGCACGAGATGGCCGTTGCCAGCGTCCTGGCGGCCGGCGCTGCCCACCCCGACTACCTGTCGCTACCCGAAGCGCAGCGGGTCGCCGTCCTCGCCCGCGAGCTGGGCTCGCCGCGGCCGCTGCTCGGCCCCCGCGCGAGCGTCGCCGCCGAGGCGGAACGGGCGCTGGCCTTCCTGGCGGAGTTCCGCCGCGCGGCCGACCGGCACGGTGACGACGCCCACGGCAGCACGATCGTCAGCATGACCGAGGGGGCATCCGACGTCATGGAGGCCCTGCTGCTCGCCAAGGAGGCAGGGGTCACGGAGATCGAGGCCACGCCCCTCTTCGAGACGCTCGCCGACCTGCGCGCGGCGCCCCGCGTCATGCGCGACCTCTTCGCGGTCCCCGAATACCTCGCGCACGTGCGGCGCCGCGGCGTGCAGGAGGTGATGATCGGCTACTCCGACTCCAACAAGGACGTGGGCTTCGTGTCGGCCTCCTGGGCCTTGTACGTGGCGCAGGAAGGCCTGGCGGAAGTGTGCAGGGAGGCCGGCGTGCCTCTGCGCATCTTCCACGGGCGCGGCACTAGCATCGGGAGGGGAGGGGGCCCCGCTGGCGCGGCCATCCTCGCTCAACCCCCTGGCAGCCTGGCCGGGCGCATGCGCCTCACGGAGCAAGGCGAGGCGCTGGCCGACCGCTACGCCGATCCGGACCTGGCGCATCGCCACCTCGAGCAGGTCATGCACGCCTTCATCCTCGCCAGCGCCCGCGACGCGCGCGCCCTTCCCGATGTCGAGCCGCGCTACCGGACCGCCATGGACGCCGGCGCCGATGCGGCGATGGCCCGCTACCGGGCGCTCGTGCAGGGTGAGGGGTTCATGGAGTTCTTCAAGCAGGTGACGCCCATCGAGGAACTCGCCCAGCTCAACCTGGGCTCGCGCCCCACGCGCCGCGCCGGCGCCCCGAGCATGGCCAACCTGCGCGCCATCCCCTGGGTGTTCGCCTTCACCCAGTGCAGGGCGAACCTCCCGGGCTGGTACGGACTCGGGGCGGCGCTCGCGGCGATCGGTCCGGAGCTCGGGCGCGAGATGTACCGCGCCTGGCCGTTCTTCACCACGATGATCGACTTCGCCCAGATGAGCCTCGCCAAGGCCGACATGCCGATCTTCGGCGCCTACCTCGGCCTGGTCGACGAGCCGCTAAGGCACTTCGGCGAGCGCATCGAGCGCCATCACGCCGAGACCCTCGGGCTGGTCGAGGCCATCACTGGGGCGCCGCTGCTCGAGCAGGACCCGGTGCTCGCGCGTGCCCTGCAGCTACGCAACCCCTACGTCGACCCCATCAGCCGCCTGCAGGTCGAGCTCCTGCGACGTCTGAGGAGACAACCACCCGAAGGGCCGGATCGCGAGGCGCTCTCGTACGGGGTGATGCTCTCGTTGATGGGCGTGAGCGCGGGCATGCGCAACACGGGCTGAGCTGACTGGTCGGACCAATAGCGTCGGCGCTACGCGTTTCTCATGTGCGGCGCGCTAACATGGCGCAAGCTTTAAACCGCGCAAGGAGCGTGGAATGACTGTAACTGAACTACTTCTGAGCGGTGGGCCCATCCTTGTCGTCATCATCCTGGTGTCGATCTATGCCGTCTACCTCTTCGTCGAGCGCCTGCTGAAGCTCAACCGCGAGCGTTCCGACACCACCAGTCTTATGGCGCGCGTCAACGCTGCGGTCCGCGAGCGGGACCTCGACACGGCGCTTGACGCATGCGAGCGCCACGGTGGGCCGACCGGGCGCGTCCTGAAGTCTGCGTTGGAGCGGTTGCCGTACGGTAGGCCGGCGGTCGAGGCGGCCTTCGAGGAGGCCACCATCACCGAGGAGCAGAACCTTACGCGTGGCCTGACTCCGCTCGCGATCATGGCCAAGATCCTTCCGATGCTTGGCCTCCTGGGCACTGTCACGGGCATGATCATCTCCTTCTCCGAGATCTCGTTGCACGGCTCGGGTGACGCCGGTCAGCTCGCTTACGGCATCGGTCAGGCACTCGTTACGACGGCTGCCGGCCTCATCGTTGCGATCCCAGTCCTCGTCGGTCACGGTTACCTGAACAGCCTGGTGTCCAAGCTCCTCGGCGACATCGACAAGCGTCGCGAGGAGTTGATGGGCAGCATCGTGCGAGCCGTCGCTGATAGGCGCGACGAGGGCGGCGTGACCACGTACAGGCAGGGCAGTGAGCCGCAGGCCGAGCGCAACGTCGACATGCGCGGCGTGCGTCCGGCGCCGCAGGCCTGAACCGTGTCGAGAGCGAGGCTCAGGCGCGGACGTGGGCTGACCATCGATCCGGAACTCGATCTGACGCCGATGGTCGATGTCGTGTTCCTCCTGATCATCTTCTTCATGGTGTCCACCACGTTCATTACGGTGGAGACGGGCCTGCCGGTCGATCTGCCGGATGCCCAGATGAGCGTGGCCGAACCCTCCAACCTGCCCACCGTGACAGTGATGAAGGACGGCGCCGTGTACTTCGCGGGCGCCCGCGTGAACGAGTCGGAACTGGTGGAACTGGTCAGGACGGAGATAAACCGCTCAGGTAACTCGACCATAGTCCTTCGTGCCGACAGGGAGTTGCCGCACGGTACGGCCGTGCGCATCATGGATCTCATCAAGCAGGCCGGCGCCCAGCGCATAGCCATCTCTACCGGAGGGTGAGGGGGCAGGCATGACGAGCGACGCGCAGCATCAGGTGCGCCCATGGCAGGATCCGGACAAGCGTCGGGCCATGGCCGTGTCGTTGACGCTGCACATGCTTGTGCTGCTGATAGCCCTGTACTTCGGGCTTCGCCCGCGTCCCGAGCAGATCCCGCCGTACATCGTCATCGACGTCGGTACCCCCGCCTTTGCCGAAGAGGTCACGTTGGCGCCTACGGCCGAGAGCCCGGCACCGCCCGCGCCGTCACCGCAAGTCGCATCCGAGCAGATCGGAACACCGCGAGACCTGGTGGCTGAGCAGCGCGAGACGACGGCACCGGAAGCACGACCGATAACGCTGCAACCGCCCGCGCCCGAGGCCCCGCCCGCCCAGGCTGCCCAGCCCGAGGAGATGGTTCCGGAGGAGGCGGCTACGGCAGACGCACCCGTTGCGCCCGCCCCGACGCCACAGGTCGTTGAAGCCGCACCGCCGGCAGAGTCCTTGCCGTTGGCCGATGTGCCGGCCACCCCTCTGCCTGAGATAGACCCGGTAGCCATCGCTCCTCGACCGCTGGTCGACCCGGTCCTGCTACCGACACCACCGGCCAGCGCCAACGTGACGGCCGCACGCTCCGTGGCAGCCCAACCGACGGCGACCGTCAGCGAGACCGCCGCGCTCGCCACACCGCAGATGAGTGCAGCCGTAGCCGCGCCGCAGTCCATCGCCGCTCCGGCCGCCGCCGCCCAGGTCGCGCAGTCCGTCGGGCTCGCGACCCCTAACGCGCAAGCGGCCGTCGCCGCCAGCACCGCCTTGGCCGCTCCCGCCGTTTCGGCTCAGGTAGCGAGCGGGACGGCGCTTTCCACCTCCGGTGTCGCCGCCAGCGTCGCCGGGACAAGACCGCTGGCCGAGCCGACCGCCACCGCTCAGGTCGGTACCCGGCGCGACGTGACGGTCGTGCCGGAGGTCGCCGTGGCGCAGGTCGCCGAGATCCCCGCGCCGGCCGTCAGGGCCAACATCGTCTCCGCAGCGACCGCGGTCGGTGCGCCCGGGGCCGACGGCACGCGCCCGGGCGACACCGACGTCGCCGCCACCGTCCAGAACAACCGAACCCCGGGTGGGAACGCCTCAACCGCCGGGCAGACGGGGCCGCTCGACCCGAACGCGGCCGCCGACGGTCGCGGGCTCAACGCGGGCCCGGACGGCGTCGGCCAGGGGACGGGCGCCCCGGCTCAGGCGGCGCGCTTGCCTTTCTCCTTCACGCGGGAGCGGCCCCTCGCCGTGTTGGTCGACAACGTCGGCGGCTATCCCCAGACCGGCTTGCGCGAGGCGAGCATGATCGTAGAGATGCCGGTCGAGGGCGGCCTGACCCGCCTGATGGCCCTCTACGACCGCAACTTCCCCAGGCGGGTCGGGCCGGTGAGGAGCGCCCGCGACTACTTCGTGGAACTGGCGCAGACCAACCAGGCCGTCCTGGTGCATGACGGTGGTTCGCCTGGCGCGATGATCGCCATCGCCAACTCCAGTCTGCCTACGCTGAACGCATACAGCAACGGCCCCCTCTTCGCGCGCGAAGGCGAGCGCTCGGCCCCATACAACCTCTACGGCTCCGGGCCGGATCTCAGGTCGGCGATGCTTCGCCTCGTACCGGAGTCTTCGCAGGTGGTGAGCGGCCAGGTGTTCCAGCCTACTGACGCGGCCGTCAGCGTCACCGAAGTCAGCGTCAGGTACAGCGGCGCTTACACGTCCGGCTTCAGGTACGACGCGGTTCTGAACGCCTACCGTTGGGTCCGCGATGGTGCGCCGGCCAGTCACCCCGACGGGCAGATCATGCTCTTCGACGCGGTACTGGTAGGCGAGATCACGGCGCGCGTTCTACCCGGCGACACCGAGGGCCGCCTCTATATCCCGCTGGAAGGCGGCGACGCCACGCTCTACTTGCGTGGTCGGGCCGAGCCCGGTCGCTGGGTACTCTCCACGGGCAAAGGCGTGCAGTTCCGTACGCTCGGTGGCGAGGTCGTCGATCTCGCCCCGTTCCGCACGTGGGCGATGCTGACGCCGACCTACCAGAGCCGCCAGGAGCAGTAGGCCTAGACACGCACTACTCGCGCGCCAAGTAGCGGTTCGGGGACCCCTCAACCAGCGGCCAGCCGCGGCACGATCTCGTCGAAGAAGAGGCCGTGCAGGCGCAGCCGGTACTCGGCGTTGCTCGTATCGATCTCGAGCCACGCGTACTCGTCCTTGTGACCGTTGGTGTCCAGCAGTAGCGCCCGTCCTTGCGACGCGACGTTGACGCCGCCGCGCACGGGCGTGTGCCCGTAGACGCCAAGCCGGTAGGGCGTTCCGTCGA
Source organism: Deinococcaceae bacterium (assembly GCA_040255585.1). GTDB lineage: Bacteria > Deinococcota > Deinococci > Deinococcales > Trueperaceae > JAAYYF01. Next base: position 12,147 of record JBDZVI010000049.1, on the reverse strand, counting down.
GGAAGTCCTTGTCCTCCTGCAACCAGCGGCGCCGGTTCTCCAGGTAGAAGGCCTGGTCGTACACGTTGTGCTCTGGGAGCGGCCCGACGTGGGCGAAATGCAGCCCCTCCAACGCCAACTCGCGGGGCCAGGCGAGGATCCAGTCGCGCAACTCCGGGTCGAGCTCCTCGCCGTGACCGGGCTTCCACTCGAGGTGGGAGACGTCGTCGGTGCGCAGGGGACCCTGTTCAACCGTGGCGGCGTTGAAGTCGTGGTTGCCTAGGAGTATCACCATATTGCCGTTGGGCACGCGCTCCTGGAACCCCTTCACCTCGCGCAGGAACCGCTCCTGGATCGCCTCGGCCCGTTGGAGGTGGCGCGGGTTGTACTCGTCGTAACGTCTGACGTTGATGAGGTCGGCATAGCGCTGCCTGCTCTTCGCATGCACGAGGTCACCGAGGAGCACCAGCTTCGTGTCGGTACCGCGCAATGCTTCCGTGGGCCGGTTCTGCTCGTCTGCGAGGCCGGCCTCGCGGAGCATGCGCCACAGCTTGTCGGGTTGGACGTGGATGTCGCCGATGACGACGATACGCACTCGGTCAGCTCACTTCCGGTCGATCAACGCCCGGCGTACGTCTCGAGGCGGGGTAGGGGATCGATCATCTCTCCGTCGACGCGGATCTCGAAGTGGAGGTGCGACCCTGTCGAGTTCCCCGTGCTGCCGACGAGCGCTATGACGTCCCCGGCGGCGACCTCGTCGCCGACCTCGACCTTGATGGCGGAGGCGTGGCCGTAGTAGTACTCGGTGTTGCCGTAGGTGACTATCACGAGGTTGCCGTACCCGCCGTGCCAGCCGGCCAGGGTGACCGTACCGCCGTGCGCGGCCCGGATCGGGTCGCCCGTCTCGCCGTCGATGTCGACCCCGGTGTGGAAGTTGCTCCCGCTCACCCGCAGTTGCCGGTAGCCGAAGCGCGAGGTGATGGCGCCGATGAGCGGCCACATCAGCGCGTCGTCGCCCTGCGCCTGCGGGGCCGGCGCGGCGGCGACGGCCTTGGTCGGCGCGATGTCGGAGCCGGGCAGGATACGGAGTTGCTGGCCAACGTAGAGGTTGTCACCCTTGAGCGAGTTGGCGCTCTTGAGGGCCGCGATGGAGCTGTCGTACCGCTGGGCGATGGACCAGAGCGTGTCGCCCGGAGCGACGACGATCTGCATGGGCACCGGACCGCCGACGTCGATCTCCGACGCGCTGGCGTACTGCCCTGGGATGGAGAGTTGGGCGCCGACGCGCAACGTGGCGGACTCCGAGAGCCCGTTCGCGTTCGCGATGGCCGCCACGCTCGAGTCGTAACGCCTGGCGAGCGCCCAGAGGGAGTCGCCGGCGGCCACCGTGACAACGAGCGGCTCGGGGGGCTTGTCGCCCGCGGCCAACCGCAGTTCCTGACCAGGGTGGATGAGCGTGCCGTCGAGGTCGTTGAACGCGATGAGGTCGGCGACAGACACGTTGTTCGCCAGCGCGATGTCGTAAAGCGTGTCGCCGGCGCGCACGACCACGACCGTGGCCGGCGCGGCGGCTTCCTCTTCATCGCCCGGCACGGTGAGGACCTGACCGGGGCGGAGCGCGTCGGAGGAGAGCCCGTTGAGTTCGCGGAGCTCGGCTACGGTTGTATCGAAACGGCGTGCTAGCGCCCAGAGGCTGTCGCCCGGTTGCACCGTGATGGTCTTGGCGGATGCCGCTGCGGTCCCCAGGACGACCACCGCGAGGACGGAACGGAACAGGCTGGATGAGCGCACGTTGTCAAATGTACCAGAACGAGCGCTACCCGCAACAGGAAAAACCCGGCAATCGCATCGCGGAACGTGAGGCGTCGTCGGCTATGCCGTGCCAGACCCCGTTCCGGGGCGTTGCATGCTCTTAAACGACGGCACCCGCCGGGCCGTTGCTAAGGGAGGGAGCGGGTGCTCATCGCGTCAGTCCCGTGGATCGACCACCAGGTCTCGGGCGAGACGACCGCCGAGTTCCACTTGGATCAGGCAGTACCGCTCGGTCTCCATGGCCGAGCTGGTGTCGTGGATGATCTTCAGCTCGAGCACGGTGGCCTGGCGGATCAGATCCGGTGTGGGCAGCGTTGTGATGTCGTCATGCATCTTGAGGCTCCTAGAGCGGCTAGCTCGTCTCCACGGTGCCGCCCCGAACTCCTGCAGGGCGGTGCCGACACCAAGGTAGCTTCGGGTCTCTTACAGGAATCTCACCGCGCGGCCTCGACCCGCGAGGCGCCGCTTCAACCAGCCAGGATGCGCGTCCCGCCGCCGGCCAGCGCCGCCTCGACCCCGTGCGGGTCGCGACCGTCGGCGACGACGGCGAACGGCGCCCCGGCCGCGAGCGCGTCGAGGGCCGCTTCGACCTTGGGGATCATGCCCCCGGCGATGCGGCCGTCCGCGATGCGCGCCAGCGCGTCGGTGCGCGTGAGGCTGCCGAGCAGCGAACCCGGCACGGCCGGGTCGTCGAGGACCCCGGGCACGTTGGTGAGGAACACGACGCCCTCGCCGAGCGCCCCCGCGACCGCCCCGGCGGCCTCGTCGCCGTTCACGTTGAGCGCACCGCCGTCGATGTCGACGGCCAGGCAGGCCAGGACGGGGATGAGACCGGCTTCTCGCAGAGCGCGTATCGCGCGGGTATCGACGTGGGTGACGCGTCCGACCCGCCCGAGCGCCGGGTCGCGCACCTCGGCGGTTACGGTGCGCGCGTCGCGCGCCGTGACGCCTACCGCCGGGCCGATCTCGTACGCCAGCTCCTTCGAGAGCATGGTAAGGACGCGCTCGATTATCGCCATGGACTCCGGGCTGGTGACGCGCAGCCCGCGCTCGAAGCGGTGCTCCAGACCCGCCTCGTCGAGGGCGGCCTGGATGTACGGCCCGCCGCCGTGCACCACCACGGGCGGAACCGCGTCGGAGGCGCCCGCTCCGTTGCTGCCGGCGAGGTTGCACAGGCCGGCGGCCACGGCGCGGCGCGTGGCCTGGTCGGTCATGGCGTTGCCGCCGTACTTGATGACGATGCTCACGAGCGCAAGTCTACGGTCCCGCGCGCTCCCGCGTCCGCAGGAGCGCGGACGGATCGGG
>JBDZVI010000049.1:0-8951 GCA_040255585.1 Deinococcaceae bacterium | reverse complement strand
CGCAAGTCTACGGTCCCGCGCGCTCCCGCGTCCGCAGGAGCGCGGACGGATCGGGCCCGGGGCGCCGGGTGGTACCCTCCGGCATCTCGGAGCGCCGCGGGCGGGTCGGGGACGGGACGCACCGCGGTCGCTTGGCGGTGTGAGTGGAGGCTAGGTGACACCAGCAAGCCAACTCGAGGAGCTCGTGTTCGGTACCGACGGCTGGCGCGACGTCATCGCCGAGCGGTTCACCGCCGCCAACCTGGCCCGCGCGGCGCAGGCCTACGCCGAGCACCTCATCGAAGACGGCGTAGGGAGCGTGCTCGTCGGCTACGACACGCGCTTCATGGGTAGGCGCTTCGCGCGCCTTGTCGCGGAGGTGCTGACCGGCAACGGTATCGAGGCGCTCCTGAGCGTCGACTACCTCCCTACGCCGGCGCTCTCTCACGCCGTGACCCACCTTGGCGCGCGCGGTGGCGTGATGATCACCGCTTCGCACAACCCCGCCGAGTACTCCGGTTTCAAGCTCAAGGCCGCCTTCGGCGGCTCCGCTCCCGACGCCGTCTACCGCGACGTGGCGGAGCGCGTTTCTAGAACGGCCGCGGCAGACGTGCGCCGCTCTGGCACCCCCGGGGTCTTCGATGCTCGCGATGCCTACTACGCGGCGCTTGACCGCCTGGTTGACATGGGCGCGCTCGCACGGTCCGGTGTGCGCCTAGTGCATGACGCCATGGGTGGGGCTGGCGCGGGGTGGCTCGTGGACTACTTCGCCAGGCGCGGCCTGGCCGAGCGCGTGGAGGAGGTGCGTGGAAGGCCCGATCCGACGTTCTACGGCGTTAACCCCGAACCGATCGCCGCCAACCTGGGCACGACGCTCGCTCACATGCGCTCCCCTGCGCCAGGGGTGGCGTTCGCCGCCGCGACCGACGGCGATGCGGACCGCATCGGTGTCGTGCTGCCCGGAGGCGTCTTCTTCGACTCTCATCAGATATTCGCGGTCCTGCTCGATTCCCTGCTGCGGCGTGGCGGGCACGGGGCCGTGGTCAAGACCTTCACGGTCAGCCGCGTCATCGAGCGGCTCGCCCGGCGGCGCGGCCTCGAGGTGATCGAGACGCCGGTCGGCTTCAAGCACGTGGCGCAAGCCATGCTCGCCGGTGGGGTCCTGCTCGGGGGCGAGGAGTCCGGCGGCATAGGCGTGAGCGCGCACTTGCCGGAGCGTGACGGCCTTGCCAACGCGTTGCTACTGCTCGAGTCGGTGGCGACGACAGGAGTGCCGCTCGCGGAGCGTTTCGCCGCGCTCGAGGAGGAGGCCGGGTGGCGCCACGCCTACGACCGCCTCGACCTCCACCTGAACGGACCGGAGGCGATGGCCCGCGCCGCGACCGCCCTCGACCGACCGCCGACCAGCCTGGCCGGCCGGCCGGTTACGAGCGTCGAGCGCCTCGACGGCGTGAAGCTCAACCTAGCCGACGACGCCTGGGTGCTCGTGCGCGCGAGCGGCACGGAGCCCCTGGTGCGCGTCTATTGCGAGGGGCCCGACGTCGACACCGTGCGAGAGGCTTTGGCGGCGACGGCAGCGTTGATCGGCGGCTGACTGGGCTGGCCGCCCTGACGGACGGAGGCAGGTGCCGACGCGGCCCGTCAGACGGAGGCCCGGTGCGTCAGACGGAGAGGAAGCCCTTCGGGCTCTTCGAGAGGACCTCGTAGCCGTCGTCGGTGATGACGGCCAGGTCCTCGATGCGCAACCCGGTGAAGCCCGGCAGGTAGACGCCCGGCTCGACGGTGACGACCATGCCGGGCTCGAGGACCGTGTCGCTCTTCTTGCTCAGGCGTGGTTCCTCGTGGATGACGAGGCCGGTGCCGTGGCCGAGCGAGTGCGTGAAGTACTGCTCCAGGCCATGCCTTGCCAGCACGGCGCGGGCCACGGCGTCGACCTCGCGGCCCGTCCTGCCGGGCGCGAGAGCGGCCATCGACGCTTCCTGCGCTTCTAGCACGGCGTCGAAGAGCCTGCGCTCCTCCGCGCCGACCGCACCGATGGCCACGGTGCGGGTCATGTCGGCATGGTAGCCGTCCTTGACGGCGCCGAAGTCGAGGGTCACCAGCTCGCCCGACGCGAGCTCCTTCTGTGAGGCCGCGCCGTGGGGCATGGCGCCGCGCGGGCCGCTGGCGACGATGATGTCGAACGCCGAGCCCTCCGCGCCGGCCAGGCGCATGGCGCCCTCGAGGCACAACGCCACCTCGACCTCGCGCACCCCGGGCCGCATCATCCTCAGGGCGGCGGAGAACGCCTCGTCCGTCATGCGCGCGGCCTCCCGCAGAGCCGCTATCTCGCGCGCGGACTTGACGGTGCGCAGGTCGGTGAAGGCGCCGTCCAAGGCCATAGGCTCGCTGCCGAGCCGCTTGGCGAGGGCGCGGTGGCGCGCCAACGTCATGTGTTCGCTCTCGACCGCCAAACGTTGGCCGGTGAGCTTGTCACCCACGGCCTCGTCGATGCCTGACACGATCTCGACGGGGATGAGCGACTCCTGACCGGCCTGCGTCGTGTAGCGGGCGTCCGTGTAGAGCGTCGCCGCGTCGCCCGTCACCAGCACGGCGCCGTCCTCAGGCGAGGAGAACGCGGACAGGTAGCGCACGTTGGGCGGGTTCGTCACCAGCATGGCGTCCGCTCCGGCCGAGCGCAGCCGCTCGCGCAGCGCTGCCAAGCGCCCTTGCAGCTCGAGATCCTGGTCTAGCGCGTTCTTCCTGCCCGCAGCGCTCATCTGGAGGCCTCCGCGATCTTCAGGTAGTCGTCGAGTTCCAGGCTGGCCCCGCCGATGAGCCCACCATCCACGTCCTGCTGAGCCAGGAGCTCGGCCGCGTTGCCTGGTTTCATGCTGCCTCCGTAGAGGATGCGCATGCCGTCTCCCGTTGTGGGGTAGAGGCGCTTGAGTTCGGAGCGGAGGGCGGTTCCCATGGCGGCCGCGTCGGCGGCGGTGGCGGTACGACCGGTGCCGATGGCCCACACCGGTTCGTACGCGACCACCAGGCTTTCGGGAGCGCCGACGGCGATGCCCTCCAGCCCGTCCCTGACCTGGCCGAGCACGACGCGTTCGGCGTCGCCGGCGTCGCGCTCCGCCTGCTTCTCGCCCACGCAGACGATGGGTACGAGCCCGTGTTCGAGGGCTCGGCGGGTCTTCGCGTTCACGACGGCGTCCGACTCACCATGGTACGAGCGTCGCTCGGAGTGGCCGACAACTACGTAACGCACGCCGAGGTCGGCCAGCATGGCGGCCGCGACCTCACCCGTGTAGGCGCCGGACTCGTGCGCGCTCACGTCCTGGGCGCCGATAGCGACGCCGGACCCGAAGGTGAGCTGGGTGAGCGCGCTCAGGTGCGTGAAGGGGACGATCAGGGCCAGCTCGCCGGCGCAAGCCGGTGAGCGGTCGAGCCGAGCCAACAGCTCGCGCGTCCAAGCCGTTGCCTCGGACGGAAGCCTGTTCATCTTCCAGTTCCCTGCGATGAGCTGCCTAGGGCGGGACATGCAGCCAAGGATACCGTAGGGCACATCCAGGATGCCGCGGGGCGGCCGGGCGCGACGGCAGCGCCGCCGCGCATGGGAGGGGTCGCGAAGACGCCGCGCCAGGGGTCATCGAGGGTCATGAACGGGTCCGGCGCCCGGTTCAGGGGCGGCGGAGTCGGTCAGGGGGATGGTCGGGAGGTCAGGCGCGCACGCCGCTCGGTGGCGGTACCTCGCGTTTCCGCCTGGGCTTGGGCGCACCGCCGTCGGTGCCGGACCGTGACTCGAGCGCACGCGCCTCGAGCGCCGCGAGGCCGCCGACGAGCGCCACCTCGAGCACGGAGTCGAGGTCCTGGACGGGGTGCATCGTCAACGTCTTCGTGAGGTGGCCGGCGATGTCCTTCATGTCGGCCTCGTTCTGCGAGGGGTAGACGATGTGCTTTATGCCAGCGCGCTTCGCGCCGAGGACCTTCTCCTTGAGGCCGCCGATGGGCAACACGCGGCCACGCAGAGTGATCTCGCCCGTCATGGCGACTTCCTTGCGGATCGGCACGCCCGTGAGCGCGCTGATGAGCGACGTGGCGAGCGCGACGCCCGCGCTCGGGCCCTCTTTCGGCGTGGCGCCGGCGGGGATGTGGATGTGGATCTCAGAGTCATCCAAGAGCGAGCGCTTGATGCCGAAGCGCTCGGAGTTCGTCTTGGCGTAGGTGAGGGCGGCGCGCGCCGACTCCTTCATGACGTCGCCGAGTTGACCGGTCAGCACGAGCCCGCCCTTGCCCGGTGTGACCGAGGTCTCGACGAACAGGATGTCGCCGCCGACCGGAGTGTAGTACATGCCGGTGGCCACGCCGACGAGGTTGTCCTCCGCCTCGGATTCAGGCGTGAAGCGTTGCGCGCCGAGGTACTGCTCGAGGCTGCGCTCCGTGATCTTGACGCGCTTGGCCTCGCCGTCGGCGATCCGCCTGGCCGCCTTGCGGCAGAGGGTACCTATGAGCCTCTCCAGGTTGCGTACGCCGGCTTCGCGCGTGTAGGACGTGATGACCCGCGCCAGCGCCCCGTCCGTAAGGTCTACCTGCCTGGGCTTGAGGCCGTTCTCGACGAGCTGCCTCGGCACCAGGTAGCGCTTGGCGATCTCGAGCTTCTCCTGCTCGATGTAGGAGGAGAACTCGATGGCCTCCATGCGGTCGAGGAGCGCCTCTGGGATCTGCTGGACGTAGTTGGCCGTGGCGATGAAGAGCACCTCGGAGAGGTCGAACGGTACGCCGAGGTAGTGGTCGACGAAGTTGGCGTTCTGGGCCGGGTCGAGGACCTCGAGCAGCGCCGAGGACGGGTCGCCCTGGTACGAGCTGCCGAGCTTGTCGACCTCGTCGAGGAGGAACACGGGGTTCTTGGCGCCGGCCTGCCTGATGCCCTGGATGATGCGGCCGGGCATGGCGCCGATGTAGGTGCGGCGGTGGCCGCGGATGTCGGACTCGTCGCGCGCGCCCCCGAGGCTGATGCGCACGTACTCGCGGCCGAGCGCCTTGGCGATCGACTGGGCGATGGACGTCTTGCCGACGCCGGGAGGGCCGACGAAGACGAGGATGGGGCCCTTGTTGACCTCGAACGCGTCGAGCTCGCCCTTGGCGGCGCGTTCGCTCTTGAGCTTGCGCACGGCGAGGTACTCGAGCACGCGGTCCTTGACCTTCTCGAGGCCGTAGTGATCGGCGTCGAGGATCTCCTCGGCCTTGCGCATGTCGAGGCGGTCCTCGCTGCGCGTGTTCCACGGCAGCTCGACGATGGAGGTGAGGTAGGTCCGGATGACAGAGGCTTCAGCCGAGTCCGGGTGCATGCGGCTGAGGCGGTTCAGCTCGCGCTGCGCCTCCTTCATGACGGCCTCGGGCAGCTCGAGAGCCTGCAGCTTCTCGCGGAAGGCCTCGACCTCGTCCTCCTCGTCGTCCGAGCCGGACAGCTCTTTCTGGAGGGCCTTGATCTGCTCGCGGAGGAAGTACTCGCGCTGGTTGCGGTCGATCTCTTCCTTGACCTCGCGCTGCAGGCGACGCTGCGTCTCCTGGAGCTCGATCTCGGTGTCGATCAGGAGCAGCACATGCTTGATGCGCTCCGCCAGCGTCGGCGCCTCGAGTACGGCCTGCTTGTCTGCGAGGCGGAACTCGAGGTGGTAGGCGACGTAGTCGGCGAACTGGCCGGGGTCCTCGAGGTTCAGGACGAACTGGGCGACCTCGTTCTGCACGTTGCGGCTGCCGCTCTCGACGAGTTCCCTGAACTTCTCGCGGAGTTCGCGGAAGGCGGCCTCCAGCTCCACCGCGTCTCCGACCTGTACTTCTATGGGCTCGACGAGGGCCTCGATGAGGTCTCCGCCCATGTACTGCAGCACCTTGACCCGCGCGAAGGCCCGCACGAGCATCTGGATGGAGCCGTCGGGGTTCTTCTTCATCCGCATGATGTTGCAGGCGGTGCCGACCTCATACAGGTCCTTGGGGGTGGGTTCCTCTACGTCGCGGTCCTTCTGGCTGACGATGACGATGGTGCGGTCGCGGTCGAGGGCGGCGTTGATGGCACGGATGCTGACGGGCCTGCCCGCGTCGATGGGCATGACCATGGTGGGGTAGAGCACGGAGCCACGAACCGGGCATACGGGGATCGGGGCCGTGAAGTCTGGTCTGTTGGTGACCTCTGACATGCTGGTCTCCTAGTGCCGGTCGCGACGTGCGCGGTCGCGGTGTGGGGTCGAGGGTGCGGCGCCGCTCGGGCGGGTGGGGCTGCGGTCGTTGGTTCGGCGGTTCTCGTCACCGCGGGGTTGGGGGTCGAGGTGCCGTGGGTGGTAGGGTCGTGGGCGACAGGATGCTTGAGTCAAGATTGCTCAAGTTTACTGCGTATTACCTGCTCACGTGTTTCCTGGCACACAGGTCTACTGCTCCTCGACCTCGCGCGACAGCTGGTCGCTATCGCTGGTCGCGACCGCCGGTCGCAGTTCCGGCTGCGGCGCGGTGGGGCCGAGGTCACGTGGGCTCGATTCTACACTCTGGCAGGGAGCTAAAGGTGGCCTGTGGTAGCGTGACGCCGTCATGGACGACGTCGTCATCGCCTTGCAGCGCGCAGTCGAAGCAGCAGCCACAGCCGTCGGAGCACCAGGCACCACCGTCCAGGTGCAAGAGGTACCGGACGGACGTCCTGGCGATTACGGCACACCGGTGGCGTTCGCGCTCGCCAAGGCGCTCGGCAAGAGCCCGGCGGCCATGGCCTCGGAGGTCGTCGCAGCGCTCGTCCTGCCTGCGGGCGTGGCGGAGGCCAGGGCCGTCGGCCCCTACATCAACTTCCATGTCGACCCGGCCGGGTTCGTCCGCCAGGTGGCGCTTGAGCCGCGCCGGCCGAGCGCCAGGCGCCTCAAGGTCGTCGTGGAGCACACGAGCGTCAACCCCAACAAGGAGGCCCACGTCGGCCACCTGCGCAACACGGTCCTCGGCGACGCGAGCGCGCGCATCCTCGCCGCCGTCGGGCATGACGTCGAGGTCCAGAACTACATAGACGACACGGGTAGGCAGGCTGCCGAGAGCATCTTCGCCGTCACCTACTTCAACGCCCGCTACTCGCCCGAGACCGACCGCAAGTACGATCATTGGCTCGGTGAGCTGTACGTGCGGCTCTCCGCGGCCAAGGAGCGGGACGGCGAGGCCATCGACCGTGGCGTCACCGAGGTCATGCACCGTCTCGAGCGCGGCGAGCTCAGGCGGGAGGTCGAACGGGTGCTCAGGGCGCAGCTCGAGACTTACCACTCGCTCGGCGTCGAGTACGACCTGCTCGTCTGGGAGTCCGACATCGTCCAGGGCGGGCTGCTCAGGCGGGGGTTGGACGTCATGGAGAGGAGCCCGCACGTCTCGCGCCCCGACTCGGGCAAGTACGCCGGCGCTCTCGTCATGGACGTCAGCGAGTTCCTGCCCGGGCTGGAGGAGCCGCTCGTCGTTCTGGTCAGGTCCGACGGCAACGCCATGTACGTGGCCAAGGACATCGGCTATCAGTTCTGGAAGGCCGGCCTCTTCGAGGGGCTGACGTTCGAGCGCTTCGCGCAGCAGCCGAGCGGCCGCCCTCTCTATACGTCCAGCCAGCACGGCGAACTACACCCTGACGGCCGGTCGTTCGCGCACGCCGACGAGATCATCAACGTCATCGACGTCAGGCAGAGCCACCCGCAGACGATCGTGCGTACGGCCCTCGCGCTGTCGGGCACGCCGGAAGGCGCGCGCGCGTTCGAGAACTCGCACCACCTCGCCTACGAGGTGGTCACGCTCGAGGGTCAGGCGATGAGCGGCCGCAGGGGTATCACCCTGTCTATCGACGAGGTCGCCGAGGAGGCCACGCGCCGGGCGCGCGCCGTCGTGGAGGAGAAGAACCCGGGCCTCGCGGACGTCGACCAGGTCGCAAGGCAGGTGGGCATCGGAGCCCTACGCTTCGGCATGCTGAAGGGTGAGGCCAAGAAGGTCATCGACTTCCGGTGGGAGCAGGCGCTGTCGTTGCAAGGCGACTCCGCCCCGTACGTGCAGTACGCCCACGCCCGCGCGTGCAGCATCCTACGGGTGGCCGAGGCAGCCGGCATCGACTTGGCGACGGCCCAGGCCACGGCCGACTTCGCCAGTCTCGGTCAGCTCGAGGTACGCCTCGCACGCGTCGTGAGGCGGTTCCCAGAGGTCGTGGAAGGCGCCGCCTCTGCCCTCGCCCCGCACCAGGTGGCCCAGTACGCCCTGGACCTGGCGACGGCCTGGAACGGTTACTACAACCACAAGGGGGAGGACGGCCGGCCCAACACGCAGGTCATGCGTGCCGAGCCGGGCCTACGCGAGGCGCGGTTGGTGCTGGTAGACCGGGTGCGCTCCACGCTCGCGGCGGCCCTGGGGCTGCTCGGGATCGGCGCGCCGGAGCAGATGTGAGCGTCGGCTAGCGCCGCGTCAGCGAAGGTAGCTGGCCAGCAGCTCGATGGGGTGACTCGCCGTCTTGCCCGTCCCGTCGCTCACCTGATGGCGACAGGAGAACCCGGGCGCGGCCGTCGTCCCCTCGAACTCGCGTACGGCGGGGAAGAGGCGCTGCTCGCCGATCGTCATGCTCAGGTCGTGGTGGGAGTAGCCGAAGGAGCCGGCCATGCCGCAGCAACCCGCGTCGAGCACGCGCACGTCGTCGCTGATCCACTCCAGCAACGCCCTGGTGGAGCTGGCGCTCGCGGGCAGCACCGCCTTCTGCTGGCAGTGGCCGTGGAACTGCACCGAGCCCGCGTCCTTCCTGAAGACGGCCTTGGGATCGAAGCGCCCCTTGGCCCACTCCTTGGCCAGGAACTCCTCCAGCATCCGCACGTTGCCGGCCACGGCGCGGGTCTCCTCGCCGGGGACGAGGTCGGGGTAGTCGTCCGTGAACGCCGCGACGCAAGACGGCTCCAGGCCGACTACCGGCACCCCGCGCTCGACGTACGCGTGCAGCGCCGCCACGTTGC
>JBDZVI010000048.1:0-23504 GCA_040255585.1 Deinococcaceae bacterium | reverse complement strand
TGAGGGCCATCCGGGAGCAGGTGATGGGGGAACTCACACAAGGAACAAAACCCACCGGCGCGAGCAGCGATATGGAGGAGATCGATGCGGACGATACGGGGGTCATGGAGGCCTGAGGTACGGATCGGTCAGCGAGGTCATCCGCGCCGGTCTCCGGTTGCTGGAAGAGCACGAGGGCAGAGTGGAGGCGTTGCTACATGCGCTCATCGCCGGTGAAGAGAGCGGCGACGCTGGTGAGTTCGACATCGAAGCCGTCAAGCGGAAGGCACGGTCCAGAAGCACCCGGAGTGCGTAGAGGAAGGTTTACTCGGACAAGCTCGCCGAACTCAGCCGTGCGAAGTGGGGTTGCGGCGCGGAACCCGAGCAACCCAGGATGTTTCACCATCTCTTACTGGACGGGTCCCATACGCGGCTGTCTGCGGTGGCTTCTAGAACAGGGTCGGTGAACTCGGTACATACGGCTAGTAGGTCGCCAAGCTGTTCGGGAGTGGTCGCTTCAAGACGTTGCTTCCGTCGCCACGCAGACCATTTGGTCTGCGCCGTATCGGGTATGCGCTCAAGGAGTGGTCCTAGAGGTTGAAGCGGGACCTGTCGGTACTCTGCGACTATCTCGATCGCGGTTCGCAAGTCTGCATGGCGGACTCGAATAGTGCTGACTATCGTGGCGATGTCGACGAAGTCGCGCCAGCGGGTGTTCTGGTCGCCCCGCGCGATGGCGGTGACAATCTTCTCGGCGAGCACCATGTGATCTGGGTAACCACTTAGCTCAAGTGTGCCACCGAGAAGTAAAGGTAGTTCCACACTGGCTGGTGCAGGCCAGATCGGGTCACCGAAGTTCACATCGATGTGCAGCGCTATGCGCGCAGTTGCCAGCCGAGCTGCGAGACTAATCCGTGCGCCCGGATAATCGGTGTCGTCTCTAATAGACTCGCTAGCCACAGATTCAGAGTCGAATTCGAGACCGTCATCTATATGAGTTGCGATGATCCTTCTAACCACATGCTCGATTCCTGTGATGTCGTTGTCGATTCCATTGGCGGCGAGATCGATATCGCGCGTAGCGCGGCGTGCGGTGAACGCGGACAACAGAACGCCGCCTTTTAGCACGAAATGGCTGGCATGTTTGGAAACGGTGAGCCGGGTGAGGAACCCCTCCAGCGCGTAGAGTACTAGGAACTCTCCTGGGTCTCTTCCTTCGCGCCGTGCGAGGTTTCGCAGATCGTTGTACGCCCGCCCTGCCGTGGTGTCTCGGGAGGGTGCTGGTGTCATGACAGCACTTCGAGCGCGTGCCTGAGCCGAGGCTCGGCTTTTGGGAACGAGTCGGTCATTCGTAGTAGGGCGGCCGGCCAGTTGCCGCGGCGCCGTAGCCATCTGCGCAGGGCTTCGTACGCCACGTCGCTGCCCTCTAGGTGCATGAGGCGGAAGCAATCAACGATGGTTCGCTCGGCGGAGTAGATCGCGACATACGCGCCCTCAGCAACGGTGTGATGCTCGCGGCCGATGGTGAAGGTCGCACTGTCGAAGCTGTGCCAGGCCACGTGCGCGAACCCGGCCGGGTAGCGGGTGCCGCGCGGCAGGGCGACGTCGGTGACGGTTGGTATGGCGTCGCTGAGTTGATGGTGCACTAGCGCACTCGTTAGGCACAGTGTGGCGTTGGGCTGCGCTGCGGTGGAGGCGGCCAGTGCGACGAACGCCGGGTCTATGGCATTTGGGCGAAGGAACACGCCTCGGCCTGCTCGCTCTATCTCGCCTTCCGCGAGCATCTTGTAAACCTGGTCCTTGCGTAGGCCTTGGGCCTGCGCATCGGCGAGGGTGAACACTGGTGTCAGGTCTGTGGCGACCACTCCATCTCCTAACCGATTACAGGTCGAGTATATCTGTAAACGTTTGGCAGGAGCGTAGCCCTGCCGGTCCTAGAGCTGCGCCGGGGTGACGGTGATGAAGAACAAGGCGCCGCCGCCTTTGCTCGGTCTTCGATCGCTGGAAGCGCACGAGGGCAGGGTAGAGCCGTTGGGCGCAGACCGCCCGCCGCCGCTGCTTTATGCGCCCGACTGAGCTACCTCCTGGCGGAGCGTCATGTGATATACATGTCACATATCACACTGGAGGATGCCATGCGAGCCCTTGTGGACATGAACGATGCGCAGGTCGAGGCTCTGGACGCGTTGGCCAAGCGTGTGCACCAGTCCCGCGCCGCCCTCATCCGTGCGGCTATCGACGACTACCTCGAGTCGCACCGCAGCGAACAGGTCGAGGAAGGCTTTGGTCTGTGGGGCGAGCGCGAGATAGATGGGGTCGTTTATCAGGAGAACGTGCGCCGCGAATGGTAGGCGCACTGTTCGACACGAACATTCTCGTCGACCATCTGAACGCGGTTCCCGAGGCCCGCGAAGAGATCGGACGCTTCGAGAGCCGCGCGGTCAGCGTCATAACGTGGATGGAGGTGATGGTCGGCGCGAGGGCCGACCTTGTCGAAGCGACCAGGCGCTTTCTGGAAGGTTTCGAGGTCCTTCCGTTGGACGACGACATCGCTAACCGTGCCGGGGAGTTGAGGCGTACGCACCGCATCAAGCTGCCGGATGCAGTGATCTGGGCCACGGCGCAGACCGCCGGCCGCCTGTTGGTGACCCGTAACACCAAAGACTTTCCACCTGACGATCCGGGGATACGCGAACCATACGTGCTGTAGTGGGGGTGCGCTACTCGAGCCGGGTGCGAACGCCTCGCGCCGACTCATCGCCAGAGGGCGCAGACTGGGCCGCTAAACCGGCGAGTGAACCGGGCAAGGAACCCAACTGGCGGGTAAATCGCTAAGGGTCTATTCCTGCCCCTATATGCTTTCCTCGCTGAGCACCGCACTAGGGCTCGCCTGGGTGGCGCGGAACCCGACTAGCCAGCCGAGCAGCGCGCTGAGGGCGAGGACGATACCCAGGGTGGCGAGGGCGAGGCTGACGTGCTGGGGGATCCTTATTCCAGCCAGTAGCGAGTCGGAAAGCGTCTTGGACAGGTTGGGCGAGACGAGCCAGGCGATGGCGATGCCAAGGATGGCGGATACGGCTGCCGTGAACGCGGCCGAGCCGGCTATCTCCCGTGCGACTTGTCCTTTGCTCGCGCCGAGGGCCCGGCGGATACCGATGTCTCGCGTCTGTTCCGCCGTGTTGAGGATGCTCAGGCTGAATATGCCGACGGCGGCGAGGATGACGGCCGTGATGGCCATGAGGGTGAAGAGGAAGACGGCTTGGTCAAGGGTAGTCTGCAGCTGGGACTGGTCTTGCAGGTCGTAAGCGACGAACTCGAGGCTGCCGGTCCCCAGTTCGTCCG
The DNA here is from genome assembly GCA_040255585.1 of Deinococcaceae bacterium. Classification (GTDB taxonomy): domain Bacteria; phylum Deinococcota; class Deinococci; order Deinococcales; family Trueperaceae; genus JAAYYF01. The sequence goes on along the minus strand of JBDZVI010000048.1, from coordinate 20,183 downwards.
TGTAGGTCTCGCCGTACGCTGCCTTCGCTGCGGCGATGAGCTGGGCTTTCGCCTCGTCTACCTTGTCCGGCGTGGCAGCGGCCAGGATGGACGTGATGTCCTTTCGCGGATGGTTGGTGATGGCGGCCACGCGCTCTGGCGGGCCGAACGCGCTCTTGGCGGCGGCGTAGGAATAGACGCCGATGACCTCGAAGGCGCGCTCAAACGGGTAGGTTCCCCTATGCCCGATCGTCAACTCCTTACCCAACGCAGCCTCGACGGTCGAGAAGAGCTCTTTCGCGACACTCTCTTCTAGCAGCAGCTCTTCTTGCGAGCGGCCGTCCGTTCTGCCGCTGAGTGGGTTGCCTGCGATGATGTTGGCCCCGACAAGGGATAGGTAGTTGGGGCCGACGAGCCGTATACCGTCGATGACGTACTTCTGGCCGGACATGGTTACCAGTCCGTCGGTGTAGTCGGGCTCGTCGGCTAGCAGGGCGGTTGCGCTTGGCACCAGCGCCGCGAAGGAGTCGATCCTCTGGGGAGTGAACACCGACCGTAGGACATTGTGCTCCTGGTTGAGCGCCTGGAGGCGGAAGAACTTCAGTTCAGGCTTGCTGGCGTTCCCGACCACCAGCACGTGCAGCCCTATCACGATAGCCGCCCCGCTGACGACCATCTGCAGGATGGTCAGTACGAGGCGCGCTGGGTTGCGGCGCAGGGGTTTCGGTAGGCCTGGCGCCAGTTCGGCGACCGCTGCCGAGCCGGGAACCAGCGTAGAGCTCGCGGCCCTGGCTGCCGGGGCCATGCCGATGATCATGGTTACCGCGGCGCTGGCTACGAGCGTTACCACCACGACGACTGGCGGTAGCGACGTGGTTCCGAAGAGTTGAGCCTGGCCGGGCGTCGCTGTCGCGATGAGCGTTCTCAAGAGCACTTCGGAGAAGATCACGCCGAGTAACCCGCCGAGCAGGCCTAACAACCCGGCTTCCGTCAGGATCTGAGCACGGATGTTGGCTCTGGTGGCGCCGAGGCTGCGGAGGATCGCTATGGCTCGTTCGCGCCTACGCACTCTGGCGAGCATGAGGTTGGTGATGTTCAGGCTCGCCATGAGTAGGCCGGCCGAGGCGAAGCCGGCGAGCAGCAGAGCGCGGTTGCGTTCCGCAGTTGACGCTTGCCAGAGGGAGGGCGGTGGGCGTAAGGCCGCTTGGTCGTTCCAGATGCGGTCGACGGCGTGCTGGAGTTCTTCCGTTGCTTGCGGTATGTGGCGCGTGTTGTTCACCGCAGCGGAAAGCAGCGATGGAGCGTAGCCGGAGACTTGATCCGTGGCCGGTACGTATCCGACCATGGTCAGCCCATAACGCGGCGCCGGTTCTTGGTCGCCGCTCACGATTCCGATCACGGTGAACGGCGCGCCACGCCCATCGGCGTAGTTCATTGGTAGCTCTTGCCCCAGTGGGTCGCCTTTGATACCCAAGCGAGCGGCTTGCGACTCGGACAACACCAGTACGCGGCGGGCCTCGTCGAAGTCTGCCTGCGAGAACCATGACCCGCGTGCGACTTCGATCGCGCCCGCGGCCTTCGTGTAGTCCGCGCTGATCCCGTAGACGAAGGACATGTTTTCGTTCGGATCGGTCGCGGCCGTCATGAAGGCTCTGCTCTGGAAGAAATACACGTAATCGACGCCAGAAGCAAGCTCCTTGACGGTGCTCAGGTCGGTCAACTGGAACCTGAAGTTCGTGGCCAGGCCCGCCCGCAACGGCGCTATGAGGCGGTCGCCCTGGAGGCTTGCCGAACTCTCAGACGTTGCCGGAACCACCGCGAACTCTCGCGACGCCAGGTCCGCCCGCAACCGCTTAGCGATCTCGTCGTTGACGCCGTAAAGCGCCGCTACGGCGCTGAGTGCGCCGATGCCGACAGCAAGCGCGATGACTATCAGAGCCGATTCGACAGGATAGGTCCGCAGTTGGCGGAACGCGGAGCGAACGTCCACCCCGAACTTGAACATGTAGGATTCTACCGCTTCTTAAGCTTCTTAAAATGACGCGCTATCATGACAAGCAAGACCCACGCAGGTTCAAGCGAAGACGGGGGCAAACACCTTGAGCGTCGCTTCGCAACGCAACGAGCCCATCATCCAGCAGCCCGCCCGGCCGAAAGGGGAGAGGCGCCGCACGCCTTGGCCGTTGTTGCTGGTGATCCTCGCGTTGCTGGCGGCCCTCGTGGTCGTGCCGTTCATGCTCCTGCGGCCGAAGGCCGACGTGTTCACCGTCCGCTCGTTCGAGACGGCGGTGGTGGAGCGAGGCACGCTCGTGGAGTACGTGCGCGGCGGTGGCACGCTCGTCCCGCGCCACGAACGCTCGGTGCTGGCGCCTGGCGCGGGAGTCCTGGCCGACTGGCTGGTCGCGGAGGGCGACGACGTGGTGGCCGGCCAGCTGCTCGGTCACGTCGACTCGCCCGAGCTGCAGCGCGAGCTGGCCGACAGGCAAGCTGACCTCGCGCAGGCGGAGCGGCGGCGGTCCGAGTTGGAGCTGGAGCAGGCGGCGGCGGTCCGTGAGGCCGCGAGCAACCTGGCCCGGCTGGAACGCACCGTCACTGAGGTGCAGACGGCGTTGGACTCGGCTCGCACACTCTACGCGCTGGGCGCCATACCAAGAAAGGACGTCGAGGCGGCCGAGGCGACCGTGAGATCGGCCGGCCAGGCCGTCGATGACGCGCGGGCCGACGAGAGCAACGCCGCGGCGCGGCGGGAGCTCGCGCGCTCCGGAGCGGCGGCGGACGTGGAACGGGCGCGAGGCACCCTCGAACTGGCCACGAGTCAGGTCGCGGCGTCCGAGCTTCGCTCCCCCATCACGGGCCGCGTCATCGAGCTCTCCGCGGTGGTAGGCGACAACGTGGCGGCCCGTTCCGTGCTCGTCACCATCGCGGGCACGGACGACCTGCGGGTCGACGCCGAGTTCAGCGAGTCGCAGGCGCGCCTCCTCGCCGTCGGCCAACCCGCGAACTTGCGGATAGCCGGGGTCGATTACCAGGGCAGCGTCGCGCTCGTCGCTCAACAGGCCCAGCAGTCGGCGCAGGCGGGCGGACTCGTGGTGCGCGCCGCTCTCGTGTTCAACGAGCCGCCTGCCGGCCTGCGGCTGGGCGGGAGCGTCACCATCGAGGTGGAGACCGGCAGGCGCGAGGACGCGCTCTACCTGCCTCGCGGCGCGTACCTGACGACCGGCGGCGAGCGGCTGGCCTTCGTGGTCGACGGCGAGGAGGCGCGGCGCGTGCCGGTCGTCTTCGGGCTCATCGACGGCAACAGGGTCGAGGTGCGCAGCGGTCTGGAGGCCGGGGAACGTGTCATCACGACCTCTTACGAGGCCTACAAGGAGTACGTGAGCGTCAAGCTCGCGAGCGAGGGGGAACTCAGGTGAGGAGGAGCCATGGCTGAAGGTACGCAACCTGTCGCGACCACCGACCCGAGGAGCGGGGTAATCGCCGCGGTGCCGATGGTCAAACTGAGCAGCATCTTCAAGGTGTACGACATGGGCGGCACCGACGTCGCTGCCCTCGCTGGCATCGACCTCCAGGTCAGGCGCGGCGAGTTCGTGAGCATCGTCGGCATCTCAGGATCGGGCAAGTCGACGCTGCTGCACATCCTCGGCTGTCTCGACACGCCCACCTCGGGCAGCTACGAGCTCGAAGGCCACGACGTCACGCGCCTGGCCGACCGCGAGCTCTCGCGCGTTCGGAACCGTCACTTCGGCTTCGTGTTCCAGGCTTACAACCTGCTGCCCGACCTGACTGCCTTGGAGAACGTGGAGCAGCCCCTCGTCTACGCGGGGGTGAACCCGCGGGAGCGCCGCGAGCGCGCCACCGCGCAGCTCACGAAGGTCGGCCTGGCCGACCGCCTCGGGCACTTCCCGAGCCAGCTCTCCGGCGGCCAGCAGCAGCGCGTCGCCATCGCTCGCGCGCTCGTGAACGAGCCCACGCTCCTCCTGGCCGACGAGCCGACCGGCAACCTGAGCAGCGAGCACGGCAACGCCATCCTCGAGGTCATCTCCGGCCTGCACGAGGCGGGCATGTCCATCGTGATGGTCACCCATGACCCGCGCATCGCCGACTTGGCGGAGCGGAAGGTGGAGCTCCTGGACGGCAAGATCGTACGCGACGGGTCGGTCGGGCGCCGCACGAGGCTACCGCTGGACGTGGGCCGGCCCGACTGACGGTGGTTGGCACTTCGGCTTGCACTCCGTCGCCTACACAAACCCTACACACAAGCTACCTATCATGTGGGGTCTGCGCTGGAACCCGCTCGGACAGAGCGTGACTTCCCGCGCCACGGGAGTGCACTGAATGGAACGGACCTCTACTCGCACCGCGCCGGTTCGCGCGCGCCGCCGTTGGCTGGTGGCGGTCCTGGCGCTAGTGGTCGCCGGCGGCGCCACCGCCTACTTCCTCGTCAGCAGGGCGGCAACGCCCGAGAGCGCGTCCCAGACGGGGCCCCAGACCATGCCCGTGGTCCTCGCGCCCCACAACGTCACCGTCGCCGGTCCGGGCACGCTGGAGGCCAGCACGTCGCTGAACCTGACCGTTGCCGCCGGTCTGACGGGCCGCATCGCCGAGATCGCCTCCGTCGGCGACCGCGTCAAGGCGGGCGACCAACTGGCGCGCCTCGACCCGAGCGCGTTCGAGCGCTCCCTCAAGGTCGCGGAGTTCGCCCTGGAGCGCGCGCAGGCGCAGCTCCGGTCGCTCCAGTCGAGCCAGGCCCAGGCGCAGTCCTCGGCGACCCAGCAGCGAGCCACCGCCGAGGCCAACGTGGCCACCACGAAGCGCACGGCCGACACGAAGGCCGCGGAGCTGGAACTCGTACGCAACCTGCAGGGCCTTGGCGCCGAGAGCGACGAGTCCCTGCGCAACGCGCAGTCGGCCTTTGAGGACGCCGCCAAGGCCGCGGCAGACGCGCAGGCCGACCTGACGTCGCTCGCGTCCACGCTGGCCCTGCAGGCTACCGCCCGCCAGGACGACCTGACCAACGCGCAGCTGAGCGTGTCGCAGGCCGAGCTCGACGTCGAGGAGGCGCAGGCCGACCTCGCGTCCCTAACGGTCACAGCCCCGTTCGACGGCGTCGTCTCTCAGGTCAACGTCGTGGTCGGGGCGGGCGTCAACGACTCCACCACCCTCCTGACGCTGATCGACGACTCCACCCTCTCGCTCGTCGTCCAGATAGACGAGACGCAGGTCGGCACCGTCAAGAGCGGCCAGCCGGCCACCGTCACGCTCGACGCGCTGCCCGGCCAGGTCTTCAGGGGCAGCGTGACCGCCGTGTCGCCGGTCGCGCGCCTCGAGAGCAACATCGCCATCTTCGACGTCGTCGTCACGCTCCCCAACGCCGACCTCACCCTGCGCCCCGGCATGACCGCCGAGGCCGAGATCGCCGTGAAGCAGGTCGAGCAGGCCCTCACCGTGCCGAGCCAGGCGCTGGCCCGGACGCCGCGGGGCAGCAGCCTGATGGTCGTCACGTCCGCGGGCGAGACGGAGCGCCGCGACGTGGAGGTGATCGAGACCGTCGGCTTCCAGAGCGTCGTCACGGGCGACTTCACGGACGCCGTCGAGGTCGTCGTGCCGAGCGGCGCCCAGTTCACGCAGGGTCAGGCGGGAGCGGGGGCGAACGGCGCGCGGGGGGCGCAGTTCGGTCTGCCCGGCGTCGGCATCGGCGGCGGGTTCGGTGGCGGTGGGGCGGCGATCAGAGTGCCGCAGGGCGGGGGTCCGCGGTGAGCATGGAGGAGGCGCCGGCCTCAGTACGCAGCGACGTCCGGGTGGACGACGCGAGCACACGGACCGCGCGCCGGTCGGAGGCAGCAGCCGACGGGCCGACAGCGAAACCCTCGGCCGGTGCCCCGCTCCTGGAGCTGCGCGACGTCACCAAGTCCTACCGCTTCGCCGGCGGCGAGTTCAGGGCGCTCAAGGGCGTGTCGCTCGCCGTGCACGAGGGCGAGTACGTGGCGCTCATGGGTCCCAGCGGCAGCGGCAAGTCCACGCTCATGAACGTGCTCGGACTCCTCGACCGGCCGACGGAAGGCAACTACTTCCTGCGCGGGCGCGACGTGGCCAGCCTCGACGAGCGCGAACGCGCCGAGGCGCGCAACAGCTACATCGGCTTCGTCTTCCAGGCGTTCAACCTGCTGCCACGCCTCGACCTGCTCGAGAACGTCGAGCTGCCGCTCGTGTATGCGGGAGCCCCGGCAGCCCAGCGGCGCAAGCGCGCCGTTGAGCTGCTCGAGCTCGTCGGCCTTGGCGACAAGCTGCATAGTCGCCCCAGCCAGCTCTCGGGTGGCCAGAAGCAGCGCACCGCCATCGCCCGAGCGCTCACCATGGCGCCCGCGCTCCTGCTCGCCGACGAACCGACCGGCAACCTCGACACCGCCACGGGCGACGAGATCCTCGACCTCTTCGGCGAACTCCACGCGGCAGGCTCCACCATCATGGTCGTGACCCACGAGCCGGACGTGGCCGAACGCGCCCAGCGCACCGTCGTCGTACGTGACGGCGTCATCGCTTCCGACGAGCGGCGGGTGCCGTCCCGCGCCAACCGTGGTGAGCAGCCGGCTGGAAGGCCGGGCGCCCAGCCGGACGGAGCGCCAGCATGAGCGCCCAGAGCACGGCGACCATCAGGGGCCTCGCCGGCCGCGCCGCCGAGCCAGTGCGGGTGGCTCGACGCGGACTCGGGCCGTTCCAGGTGCTCGGCATGGCATGGCGCAGCCTCAGCGGCAACGTCATGCGCTCCGTGCTCACGACGCTCGGCATCATCATCGGCGTGGCGGCCGTCGTGGCGCTCACGGCCGTAGGTGCCGGCGTCAACGCCGGCGTGCAGCAGAGCATCACGAACCTGGGGACGAACCTCCTCACGGTCGGGGGCGCTTTCGGCGGCGGCGGTGGCGGCCTGGTGCGCGGCGGGCCGCGGCAGAGCGTCACGGTCGCAGACGCGGAAGCCATCCGCGACGCCGGTTGGGAATCCGTGTCCGCCGTCGCGCCCGTCGTGCAGAGCAACGCCCAGCTCAAGAACGGGAGCCTCAACGTCAACGCCACCGTGGTCGGCACGTGGCCGGAGTTCGGCGCGGTGCGCAACACGGAGCCCGACCAGGGCACGCTCTTCAGCCAGGCCGACGTCGATTCGCGCAACCGCGTGGCCGTCCTCGGCTACACCGTCGCCTCCGAGCTCTTCCCGACCGGTTCGGCGGTGGGCGGCAACGTGAAGATCGCCGGCGTCACCTACACCGTCCTCGGCGTGCTGCCCGACAAGGGCGCGGGCGGGAACAGCATGAACAGCAGTGTGCTCATCCCGCTCTCCACCTATCTGCAGCGCGTTGGTCGCCCTTCCGCCGTCGGCGGGCCGACCGTGCAGAGCATCTACGTCCAGGCGCGCTCGGCCGACGACCTCAACGCCGCGCAGGCCCTCATCGAGGAGCTGCTCGACCTCAGGCACGGCATGGGTCCGCAGAAGGACCGCGACTTCCAGGTCCAGAACCAGGGCGACGTCCTCGCGAGCTTCTCCGAGGTCACCGGCACGCTCACCCTTTTCCTCGCTTCGATCGCCGGCATCAGCCTGCTGGTTGGGGGTATCGGGATCATGAACATTATGCTCGTCTCCGTCACCGAGCGCACCCGCGAGATCGGGGTGCGCAAGGCGCTCGGCGCGAAGCCGCGCGACATCCTCTCCCAGTTCCTCGTCGAGTCGTTGCTGCTGGCCGTGGGCGGCGGACTACTGGGCATCGGCTTCGGCCTACTGCTCGCCTTCGGGGTCCTGCCGCGCTTCGGCCTGAGCGCCGTGGCGACGCCGGGAGCCATGCTGGCGGCCTTCGGGTTCTCGGCCGCCGTCGGCGTCTTCTTCGGCTTCTACCCCGCGCGCCGCGCGGCGGCGCTCGACCCCGTCGACGCGCTGAGGTACGAATGATGGCGCGCGCAGCGCGCTTCGTCGCTTGCCTGCTTCTGGCCGTGACCGCCGTGGCCGCCGCCCAGGGCGGCGAGGTCGTCACGTTCGCGCGGGCCGTCGAGCTGGCAGCCACCGGTAGCTCCGTCACCGCCGCCGAGGCGCAGCTCGAACTGGCGCGCCTCTCGCTCCGGTCGGCGCTCTACCCGGTGTCTGCCAGCGCGTCCGGCGGCGCCACGACCTCTACCGACTTCACGGGTCAGGGCACCAGCCTCGCCCTGGACCTGTCCCTCAACGCCAGCCTGCGGGTCGGCTGGGGCGCCACCGCCGAGGCCGCGGCCGCCGCCCAGCGCTCGCTCGAGGCGGCCGAGGCGGCTGTCGAGACGGCGCGCGCCGACGCCGTTCAGCAGGCCGTGCGCCTCTACTCGGAAGCGCTGGCGGCCACCACGACGCGCGATGTCGCGCAGCTCCAGTTGGAGGTGGCCAGCCTCCAGGCTGAGGCGGCGCGCAGTCGCCTAGAAGCAGGCGCCGCGTTGACCACCGACGTCGCGCAGGCCGAGCTGAGCGAGAAGAGCGCCGAGCTCGACCTCAAGGCGGCGGAGGCGGCACTGGCCGCCGCGTACACGGACCTCTCTTTGGCGCTCGGAGTCAACATCACGGGCGTAGCGGTCGAGCTGCCGGACGGGCGGCCCGTCGGCGCCGGCGCGGAAGGCGGGGCCTCGGCCGACAGTGCCGCCGCGGGCGAGCCTGCTACCTCGCCCGCCGAAGCCTCGGTCGGTGAGGGGAGCATCGGCACCACCGTCACGGACGACGCACTGGCCGCCCGTGCCGACGTCCGCGCCGCGCAGCGCGACCTGGCCGCGGCGGTGGACTCGCTCGCCCAGGCCCGCCGTGCCGCCGGCATCAACATCTCCGCCAACGCCTCCGTGTCCACCTCCTCGGGCGCCACGTCGGTCAGCCTCGGCGCGTCCATGGACACCCGCGACCAGACGCCGGCCCTCACGAGCCGGCTCTCCACCTCCACGTCTTCGGCCGGCGGGGGTGGCTCTGACGCGACCTGGCGCGCGAGCCTCGGCGTCAGCGCGAGCGTGCCCCTCGGACCGCCGGACACGCGCGTCGCCTCGGCGGAGGTCGCCTACGAGCAGGCGCAGGCGCGCCTCGCGCAGGTGATCGCCAGCGCACGCGTCGAGGCCACCGCGCTCCGCGCCCAGGTCGAGGCGGACGCCGCGCGCCTGCAGGTCGCCGAGTCCCGCGCCGGCCTGGCGCGCTCAGCGGACGAGACAGCGCAGGCGCGCTTCGAGCTCGGTGTCATTGGCCAGGCCGACGTAATCCAGGCGCGCGTCGGCGTCCTCCAGGCCGATGGTCAGGTGCGCGCGGCCAAGCTCAACTACCTACTCGATCTCATGGCGCTCGCCAGGGCCACGGGCAACGTGGCAACGGAGGTTCTCAGATGACGTCCTTTCCCAAGGCGCGCTCGCTCGCCGTCTCCATCGCCATCGCGATCATCGTGGCCCTCGCCTGGTCGATTGTCGGCGCGCAGGGCGCACCGCAGACCGCCGGGCAGAGCGCCGAGCTGACCCTCGCGGCCGCCCTCGTGGACGGCAGCGAGTACGCGTCGGCCGTAGTCACCGCCAGGACCGACCTGGCCACGGCCAAGCGCGACCTCGACATCGCCGTCGCCGACCCGTCGACGACCCCACTGGCGGTGGCCGCCGCGCAACGTGCCGCCGCCGCGGCCGAGGACAACCTGGCCGTGGCCATCGCCACCGCCGACGGCGACGTCGTCGCGGCGTACGCCGATGTGCTCGAGGCCGTCGCCAGCCACGCGCTGGCCGCGCACCAGCTCGACATCCTGACCACCACGCTTCGGGCCACCCGCGCTCGCTTCGACGCCGGCGCCGTCACGCCGGCGGACGTCTCCAAGGCCGAGAGCGACGTCGCCAGCCAGCAGCGCACGCTGCAGGAAGCGGAGACCGACCTCGCCTTCGCCAACGACACGCTGGCCGCGCTCCTCGGCAAGGACCCTGGCACGCTCGCCCCGATCACGGAGGACGACCTGCTGCCCGACGAGTCCTTGGACGAGGTCACCGCCCGCGCCGTGGAGGCCAGCGCCCGCCTGAAGAACGCGCGGCGCAGCCTCGAGGCGGCGCAGGCGCAGCTCGCCGCCGTCGACAACGCCCTGAGCTCCCGCTCCGACATCGAGGCCGCTCGAACGGCGGTCACCACCGCCACGGACGCCCTGAAGGACATGGAGACGACCGTGACGCGCGATGTGCAGCGCGCGTACGCGTCCGTCACGGCCGCCCGCAACCGTTACCGCGGCACGCTCGACTCCGTGGCGTCCGCCACCGCCGAACTCGCGGCCCAACAGGTGCGGCTCACGGCCGGCACCATCTCGGAGTTGGCCTACTCGCAGTCGCAGTTGACCCTCGAGAACTCGCGGGCCTCCGCCGCCTCAGCGCTCCATGCGCTGCTGGCGGCGCAGTACGCGCTCGGGTTGGTGGGGGTGCGCTAGGCGCCGACGGCGAGACGCTAGCCACCCACCGTCACCGGCCGCCCGCCGTCGGCGGCGGAGCGGTACACGGCCTCGATCAGCTCGACGGACCTGAAGCCCTCGTGCCCGTCGATGGCGGGCCTCCGCCCTTCCGCCAGCGCCGCGAACAGGTCCGCGTACTGCCGGCGGTGGTTCTCGAACGAGATGGCCATGGGGTCGCTTGAGCCGCCCGTCGCCTGGCCGCCGTGCGCGGCCATGACGCTCTCGCGTTCTGCGTCACCGCCAGAGCGCGTGCGCCAGTCGACGAGCACGTCGTCGTGCACGACCGCCAGCCCTTCGGAGCCGTACACCTCCAGCGCCTTCGGCCGGCCCGGCCACAGCGACGTGGCGGCGCTTATCTGCCCTAGGGCGCCGTTCTCGAAGCGCAGGCTTGCCACGAGCGTGTCCTCGACCTCGATGCGCTCGTGCGCCAGGGTGGCTGCGTAGGCGGAGACCTCGTGCGCGGGGCCCATCATCCAGAGGAGAAGGTCGACCTGGTGGATTGCCTGGTTCATCAGCGCGCCGCCGCCGTCCAGCGCGCGCGTGCCGCGCCAGGCGCCGCTGTCGTAGTACGCCTGCGTGCGGTACCACGGTACGTACGCGTTGCCCTGTAGGAGCGTGCCGAGCCGGCCGGCATCGATCGCCTGCTTGACGTACGCGTTCGCGTCTGCGAACCGGCTCATGAACACGGTGGCGAGCGCCACGCCTGCGTCCTCGGCTGCCCCGATGAGCTGCCGGGCGCGCTCGGTCGTGATCTCGAGCGGCTTCTCCACGATGACGTGCTTGCCGGCCGTCACCGCGGCCAGCGCGGGCTCCAAGTGGGCGCCGGACGGCGTGCAGACGGCCACGACGTCGACCTCGGGATCGGCGACGGCCTCCGCCACGGAGGTGTACGCCTTCACGCCGTGCTTCTCGGCCAGCGCGCGGGGTTTCTCCGGCGTCCGGCCGGCCACGCCGACGAGCCGACCCTCAGGCAGGCCCGTGACGGCGGCGATGTGCGCCGCCGCGATGTTGCCGGCGCCGATGACGGCAACGCCGAAGCGGCGCTCGGCCATCAGAAGTGGTAGTTGACGCCGAGGGCCGCGCCGAACGTCGGGATGCGCGCCGGCGAGCCGTTGCCGAGGCCGAAGGAGCCGCCCAGCGTGGCTTCGAGGAAGAGACCCAAGGGCGCGAGGCCGAAGTCGACGAAGCGGAACTCGCCGCCGGCCAAGGCGTGGATGTCGAGCCACGCGCCGCCGTTGCCGAACTCGATGGCCGGGCCGGCCCCGAGGTAGACGGTGAACGGACCTTCGGCCGCCACGGTCGTCATCGCGTCGACGCCGATGCCGAAGTGGGCGCTGCCGCCACTGGCCGTCACGCGGCCGCTGACCCGCAGGTCGAAGCCGTTGGAGAGGGCGTTGGCGATGCCGTAGTGGAGCGTGACGCCGAGCGGGTAGCCGCTCCTGACGCCGAACCAGTTCTGGGCGTTGGCGTTGCCGAAGATGGCGAGGACGCAGATGAGGGCAAGGGGGGTGAGCACCCGACGGTGGGAGGTGAGGTTCATGGCAGCCATTCTTCCGGATGCGTTCATGAGGCGGTGCGAGGAGTTCCACGTATGGGCCGAGCGGGGCTGGTATACGGCCCGGGTCGGCGCCCAGTTTGGGCCGGGCGGCCCGGTCTTCCGCACCGCCCGTCGCGAGGCAGTATGCCCGTCCGGGCGGATGCTATCGTCCTTGAGACGATGAAGTCCCATCAGGTACGCACTTACAAGTCCGCCGAGCACCTGCCGCGCGAGGAACAGCTCGCCTGGAAGCTCGCCGCGGTGGCCACCGACCCCGTCCCGCTGGAGCCGGCCGTCCTAGAGATGATCGGCAACCGTATCATCGACAACGCGTCGGTGGCCGTCGCCTCGCTGACCAGGCGCCCGGTCGTCGCTGCGCGCTCGCAGACGCTGGCTCACCCGCGCACGCCCGGCGGCTCCGTCTTCGGCGTCGCGAACTCCCGCACGTTCTCGCCGGAGTGGGCCGCCTGGGCGAACGGCGTGGCGGTGCGCGAGCTCGACTACCACGACACCTTCCTCGCCGCCGACTACTCGCACCCCGGCGACAACATCCCGCCCATCCTGGCCGTCGCCCAGACGAAGTGCCTCGGTGGGGCCGCACTGGCCCGAGGCATAGCGGCCGGCTACGAGCTCCAGATCGACCTCGTGAAGGGCATCTGCCTGCACGAGCACAAGATCGACCACATCGCCCACCTCGGCCCGTCGGCCGCCGGCGGCATCGCCGCCCTCCTAGGCCTTGGCACCGAGACCGCCTACCAGGCCATCCAGCAGGCGCTGCACGTCACCACGACGACGCGCCAGTCGCGCAAGGGCGAGATCTCGTCCTGGAAGGCCTATGCGCCCGCCTTTGCCGGCAAGATGGCCATCGAGGCCGTCGACCGCACCATGCGCGGCGAGGGCGCCCCCTCGCCAGCGTACGAGGGCGAGGACGGCTTCATCGCGTGGCTCCTCTCCGGGCCGCAGGCACGCTACACGGTGCCCCTGCCTGAGCCGGGCGAGCCGAAGCGCGCCATCCTCGACTCCTACACGAAAGAGCACTCCGCCGAGTACCAGAGCCAGGCGCTCATCGACCTGGCGCGGCGCATGGGCGCCAGGATCGCGGACGCCGACGTCGTGGAGTCCGTCGTCATCCACACGAGCCACCACACCCACTACGTGATCGGCACGGGCTCGAACGACCCTCAGAAGTTCGACCCTCAGGCGAGCCGCGAGACGCTCGACCACTCGATCATGTACATCTTCGCCGTCGCGCTCCAAGACCGCGCCTGGCACCACGAGCGCAGCTACGCGCCCGAGCGCGCGCAGCGGCCCGACACGGTGCGGCTGTGGCGCAAGGTCAGCACGATCGAGGACAAGGAGTGGACTAGGCGCTACCACTCCCCCGACCCGAGCGAGAAGGCGTTCGGCGGCCGCGTCGTCGTCACGCTGACCGACGGCACGGTCATCGAGGACGAGATCGCCGTCGCCGACGCCCACCCGCTCGGCGCCAGGCCGTTCCGCCGCCAGCAGTACGTCGAGAAGTTCAGGACGCTCGCCGAGGGCGTCGTGGCGGAGGCCGAGCAGGCCAGGTTCCTGGAGCTGACGGCGCGCCTAGGCGAGCTGACGCCGGCCGAGGTCGCTCAGCTGAACGTGGTCGTCGAGCCGGAGAAGCTCGGCGGCGAGGCACCGGCCGGGATCTTCTAGAAGAGCTTTCGTGGAGGTGAGTTAGATGCGTCCAGAACCAGACGCCGCGGCCCAGCCGCGCGCCAAGAAGTCCGTGGCCCTATCCGGCGTGGTGGCCGGCAACACGGCGCTGTCAACCGTCGGCGCCAGCGGTGACGAGCTGCGCTACCGGGGCTACGACGTCAAGGAGCTGGCAGGCGCGTGCGAGTACGAGGAGGTCGCGCACCTGCTCATCCATGGCACTCTGCCGGACGCCGCCCAGCTCCGGGCCTACAAGGAGAAGCTGCGCTCCCTGCGCGGCCTCCCCGCCGCCGTCAAGACCGTGCTGGAGGCCATCCCCGCCGCGGCCCACCCCATGGACGTGCTGCGCAGCGGCGTCTCGGCCCTCGGGTCGGTCCTGCCCGAGAACGAGGCGCACCCGGAAGCGGGCGCGCGCGACATCGCCGACCGCCTCGTCGCCTCGCTCGGCTCCATGCTCATGTACTGGTACCACTGGTCGCACAAGGGCGAGCTGATCGATGTCGAGACGGACGACGACACCGTCGGTGGCCACTTCCTCAGGCTCCTGCACGGCAAGGAGCCGAAGGCGAGCTGGGTGCGCGCCATGCACCGCTCGCTCATCCTCTACGCCGAGCACGAGTTCAACGCCTCCACCTTCACCTGCCGGATGATCGCCGGCACCGGCTCCGACGTCTACTCGGCCGTGTGCGGCGGCATCGGCGCCCTGCGCGGGCCGAAGCACGGCGGGGCTAACGAGGTCGCGTTCGAGATCCAGCGGCGCTACGCGACCCCCGACGAGGCGCAGGCGGACATCGGGGCGCGCCTCGAGAAGCGCGAGGTCGTGATCGGCTTCGGCCACCCCGTCTACCGCGTCAGCGACCCGCGCTCCGACATCATCAAGGCCGTCGCGCTGGAGCTGGCCAAGGAGGCTGGCGACGAGCGCACGTACCGCGTCGCCGAGCGCATCGAGACGGTCATGCACGAGTCCAAGCGCATGTTCCCGAACCTCGACTGGTACTCCGCCGTCGCGTACTCGGTCATGAACGTGCCGACTGCCATGTTCACGCCCCTCTTCGTCATAGCCCGCACGGCCGGCTGGGTGGCGCATGTCATCGAGCAGCGCGAGGGCGGCACGATCATCAGGCCGTCGGCGAACTACGTCGGCCCGGACGACCGGGACTTCGTGCCGATCGGCAAGCGGTAGGCGCATGCCGTACCTGGTAGCCGCCGACCTGCCCGAGGAGCGCCCCGGCGCCCGCCTGAGAGCGCTCCTTGCCAGGCCCGGCATCCTCCCCATGCCGGGCACGCACAACGGCATGGCCGCCCTGCAGGCGCGCGATGCCGGTTTCGAGGCGCTCTACCTCTCGGGCGCCGCCATGAGCGCCTCCATGGGTCTGCCCGACCTCGGCATCATGACCGTCGACGACGTCTCCTTCTTCATCAAGCAGGTCGCGCGCGCCGGCCTGCCCGTCCTCGTCGACGGCGACACCGGCTACGGCGAGGCGCTCAACGTCATGCAGATGGTTCGCGCCTTCGAGGCCGCCGGGGCGGCGGCCGTGCACATCGAGGACCAGCAGCTTCCCAAGAAGTGCGGGCATCTCAACGACAAGCGCCTCGTGAGCGCCGACGACATGGTCCTGAAGGTCGCCGCCGCGCGCAAGGCCGCCACCGACCTCGTGGTCGTGGCCCGCACCGACGCGGTCGCGAGCGAGGGGCTCAGCGCTGCCGTCGCGCGGGCGGAGCGCTACGTCGCCGCGGGTGCCGAGGTCATCTTCCCCGAGGCCCTCACCACGCCGGACATGTTCAGGGAGTTCGCCGCCGCCCTGCCGGGCGTGCCGCTCCTGGCCAACATGACGGAGTTCGGCCGCACCCCCATGCTGAGCGCAGCGGAGTTCGAGGAACTGGGCTACAAGATCGTCATCTGGCCCGTAACGTCCTTGCGCATGGCCAACAAGGCGCAGGCCGAGCTGTACGCCACGCTGAGGCTAGAGGGCAGCGCGAGGACACTCCTGCCGCGCATGCAGACGCGCGCCGAGCTCTACGCCACCATCGACCTCGAGGCGTACGAGGCCCTCGACGCGGCGATAGTGAAAACGGTGCTCCCATAGCGCGCCGCTGGTAGCGGTACTATTGCGGTAATACCGGGCCGCCATGGGCGCCCGTACACGAGGCGAGGTGCATTACCGCATGGGTGTAACCGTTCCTGTGGACCGCCCGCAAGGAGAGCGCGGCGCGGGCCTGAGAGTCAACGATTTCTCCATCGTCGTCGCGACCGCCAACGGGACGGGCAGCCAGACCGCCAACCTCACGCTACTAAGGTCGTTCTTCAAGATGGGCATCCCGGTCCACGGGAAGAACATCTTCCCATCGAACATCCAGGGCCTGCCAACCTGGTACCACATCCGCGTCAACAAGGACGGCTACATCGCCCGCAAGCCATCCGAGTTCCTCGTCGCGTTCAACCCCGCCACCCTGCACGAGGACGTGGCCACCCTACCGAGCGGCGGGGTCGTGGTCCACAACCTGGACCTGCACCTCAAGCCGGAGCGGGCCGACCTCACGTACTACCCGGTGCCCGTCAAACAACTCCTCGCCGGGGTCGAGGTCAAGGGCAAGATCAAGGAGTACATCGCCAACATGACGTACGTCGGGGTCGTCGCGCACCTCCTCGGCGTGCCGCTCCCCGTCATCGAGGAGGCCCTCGAGCACCACTTCGGTAACCGCAGGAAGCTCGTCGACAGCAACCTCGAGGTCGTGAAGATAGCCCACGCCTGGGCGGTGGAGAACCTCGCCAAGAACGACCAGTTCAGCGTCGAGCCCATGAACGCGACCGAGGGGCTCATCATGATGACGGGCAACGAGGCGGGTGCGCTCGGCGCCGTCTTCGGGGGCGCGAGCGTGGCCGGCTGGTACCCCATCACCCCCTCCACGAGCTTCATCGACGCGTTCCGCGAGTACCTAGCCAAGCTGCGCCACGACGTGGACGGCCGCCCGACTTACACGGTCATCCAGGCCGAGGACGAACTGGCGGCCATCGGCATGGTCGTCGGCGCCGGCTGGGCGGGTGCCCGCGCCGTCACGGCGACGAGCGGCCCCGGCATCTCGCTGATGGCCGAGTTCCTGGGCCTCGCCTATTACGCCGAGGTCCCCGTCGTCGTGTGGGACATCCAGCGCGTTGGCCCCAGCACGGGCCTGCCGACGCGCACGAGCCAAGGCGACGTTGCCTTCTCCTACTACCTCGGCCACGGCGACACGAAGCAGGTCCTCCTCTTCCCGTCGTCCATCGAGGAATGCTTCGAGTTCGGTTACCGCGCCCACGACCTGGCAGACGCGCTCCAGACCCCCGTCCTCGTGCTCTCCGACCTCGACCTCGGCATGAACAACTGGATGGGCGAGCCGTTCAACTACCCGGATGCGCCCCTGAACCGGGGCAAGGTCCTCTCGGCGGAGGAGGTGGCCGCGCTGCCAGACTTCGGCCGCTACAAGGACGTGGATGGCGACGGCGTCCCGTACCGCACCATCCCAGGCAACGAGAACCCGCGCGCCGCCTGGTTCGGCCGCGGCACCGGCCACGACGAGAACGCCAAGTACTCCGAGCGCGCCGACCACTGGGTGCAGAACATGGACCGCCTGGTGCGCAAGTTCGACACGGCCCGTGCCATGGTGCCCGCCGCGGTCGTCGATGAGCGGCCAGGCGCCACGCTCGGCATCGTCGCCTACGGCACCACGCGCTACGCGATAGAGGAGGCGCGCGACCTGCTGGCGGCGAACGGTGTGACGACGGACTTCATGCGTATCCGCGCCCTCCCCATCGGCGCGGAGGTGCGCGAGTTCGTGGCGAGGCACGAGCGCCTGGTGGTCATCGAGATGAACCGCGACGGTCAGCTCACCGCCATCCTGCGCGACGAGCTACCCGAACACGCCGCCAAGCTCAAGCCGATCGCCTACCTCGACGGCATGCCTCTCACCGCCGCTTGGGTGGCGGAGCGCCTTGCGGCGCACCTCGGGGAGTAGAAGAGATGACGATGGAACGACCGACTCCGGCAGTCAAGCTCAACCGCGCTGGCCTCTCCAAGAACGACTACGTCGGCAGCCCGTCTACCCTGTGCAAGGGCTGCGGGCACAACTCGGTGGCCAGCCAGCTCATCCAGATCGCGTACGAGCTCGACCTGCGCCCGCAAGAGATCATCAAGCTCTCCGGCATCGGCTGCTCGAGCAAGTCGCCCGCCTACTTCCTCGGCCAGTCGCACGGCTTCAACTCGCTGCACGGCCGCATGCCGTCGCTCGGCACCGGCGCCCTCGTCGCCAACCACACCGTGCGCGCCATCGGCATCAGCGGTGACGGCGACACGGGCTCCATCGGCCTCGGCCAGTTCAAGCACCTGATGCGGCGCAACGTGCGCATGGTCTACATCGTCGAGAACAACGGCGTCTACGGCCTCACCAAGGGCCAGTTCTCCGCCACGTCCGACGAGGGCGCGAAGCTCAAGTACGCGGGCGTCAACCAGTTCCCGAGCATCGACATCTGCATGGAGGCCCTCGTGGCGGGTGCCGGCTTCGTGGCGCGCACGTTCGCCGGCGACGCCAAGCAGGTCCGCGAGGTCATCAAGGCCGGCCTCTCTTACCGCGGCACGGCGGTCATCGACATCATCAGCCCCTGCGTCGCGTTCAACGACGAGCCCGACTCGCGCCACAGCTACGCCTACGGACGCGAGCACGAGCAGGCGCTGCAGGAGGTCGGGTTCATCCCTGCCCAGGACGAGATCTACATCGACGACTACGACCCGGGCACCACGCAGGTCGTGGAGCTGCACGACGGCTCGCGCATGACGCTGCGCAAGATCGAGGCCGACTTCGACCCTGCCGACCGCCTCGCTGGCATGGCGCGCCTCGAGCGCGCGAACGCCGCTGGCGAGCTCCTCACCGGCATCGTCCACTACGACGACCGGCGCCCGAGCCTCGCCGAGGTGAGCCAACTGGGTGAGACGCCCCTCAGCATGCTGCCGGACACGAAACTGCGCCCGTCCGCCGAGCAGCTCCAGGCGTTCCTGGCCGGTTACGCCTGAGCGGTAGCGGCATTACGGAGGCCGACCGAGTCACGCCGGCGCCGCTCGCGTCCGCAGCGGGTGATGCGTTCCCGGTCCCGCAGGCTGGCCTGAGCGCCGTCAGACATGCTCGCCCGTTGCGCGTCGCATGGGTGAGCGAGACGTTCCTTCCCAAGGTCGACGGCGTCGTCACGCGCCTCACGGCCACGCTGACGGCGCTGGCCGAGCAGGGGCATGAGGCGCTCGTGCTGGCCCCGCCTGGCGCGCCCGCCGATTACGCTGGTCACCGCGTCGTGTCCGCCCCGGGGGTGCGGTTCCCCTGGTACCCGGAACACAAGGTCGCCTTGCCCGCCACCTGGCTGGGTGCCGCGCTGCGCGACTTCGCGCCCGACCTCGTGCACGTAATCAACCCCATCTTCTTCGGCGCATGGGGCGCCGTGCTCGCGCGCCGCGCCCGCCTGCCACTCGTCGCGAGCTTCCACACCGACCCGAAGGTCGTGAACGACCTCGGCCTCGGCGCCGTGCGTAGGCCCCTCGAGATCCTCGACAGGGAAGTCCACAACCTTGCGCACGTGAACCTCTGCACGAGCCCCCAGATGGTCGAGCTGGCACGCGGCCTCGGCATCAGGCGCGTGCGCCTCTGGCACAAGGCGGTCGATACCGAGCGGTTCAACGCCCGCTACCG
Source organism: Deinococcaceae bacterium (assembly GCA_040255585.1). GTDB lineage: Bacteria > Deinococcota > Deinococci > Deinococcales > Trueperaceae > JAAYYF01. Next base: position 830 of record JBDZVI010000048.1, on the reverse strand, counting down.
GTCGACCGAGATGCGCGCGCGGCTGAGCGGAGGGGAGCTCAAAGCCCCGCTCGTCGTGTACGCCGGACGGGTGTCGTTCGAGAAGCGCGTCGACGTTCTCGCCGACGCCGCGCAGAGGCTCGCGCCCGCCGGAGTGCGTTTCGCCGTCGTCGGCGAGGGCCCGGCTTTGGCGTGGCTGCGCGAGCGCCTCGCCGACACCCCGACGGTGTTCACGGGCTTCCTGGCCGGCGAGGAGCTCTCGGCCGCCTACGCGAGCGGCGACGTGTTCGCGTTCCCCTCCACGTCGGAGACGCTCGGCTTCGCGGCGCTCGAGGCGATGGCCTCCGGCGTGCCGGTCGTGGCCGCAGACGCCGGAGGCCTGCCGCACGTCGTGCATCACGGCGAGAACGGTGTGCTCGTGCCGCCCGGTGACGCGGCCGAATTGGCTGCCGCTATCGAACGGTTGATCGCCGACCAGGGCGCGCGCGCGCGGTTGGCGGCGGCGGGCCGTGCGGAGGCCGAGAGATGGTCGTGGGGCGCCGCCACAGAAGACCTCGTCGGGCGGTACCGCGAAGCTGTGCGGGTCGCGGGGCTTGGCAGGGTGCGCGCGGCCCGAGGCGGTGCGGTAACGGCGGCTTCCGGGACGCCCGCCTCGAGCTAGGGCGTGTTCGCACTATGGTGTGTGGTGCTTCTGATGGGTAGGCAGGGGTGGTGGGGGCCGGGTAGTGCGGGGGCCGGTTGGTGGCGTTTTCGTGAGCATGGCGTTCGTCGCTGACTGACTACAGGGTGTGGGTTTTTCCCCCAGTGAGGTACCGGAGTGCAGTCTATGCGCTCGGGTCGAGCGTTGCGCT
>JBDZVI010000132.1:0-4354 GCA_040255585.1 Deinococcaceae bacterium | reverse complement strand
TGAGCCAGAAGTCGGGCTCGTACGGCGTGACCATCGACCGCTGGGACATCAGCTCGGTGCCGGCCGGTGCCGTGTTCGACATCAAGTTCGACACCGTCGGGATCCCCGACCGCATCCTCGTCATCAAGCCCGACGGCACGCTCGCCCACGACACGGGGTGGCGCGGCGACGCGAGGTACGACGGCGAGGCGCTCTACCCCGGCGGCGTGGTTGGACCCAAGCAGGGCGAAGTGCCCAACGTCTTCAAGAAGACCGGCGGGAACACGTTCACCATCGAGGTCCTTGGCCCCGACCCGCGCACGATCTGGAGCTACGAGGTGAGGTGCAGGACGGGCGTCTGAGCACCAACACCAACGCGGTGGGTGAGGTCACCCGCACGTAACCCACGATGACCCGGCATGAGGGAAGGCTCCCGTTGCGAAGAGCGGGAGCCTTCCCTCATGCCGGATACCGGTGGGATCGAGCGAGATAACGCCGCCGGGCCAGGAGGCTTGGCCTTCGGTCAGGGACGGTCGCGGAGCACCGGGGGCTTGACACCGGCACCCCTGGCGGTAAGATACTTACCGACCGGTCGGTAAGGCAGCTCACTGAGGGCGCCCGCCGTCCGCACTAGGAGGCTCGAACGTGTTGGACTCCATCTGGGTACCACCTACCGTGCACGTCTGGAGCGGCACGGTCGTACTGGCCGCCACCCTCGCGGCCGTGATCTACACCGCCGTGCGCGGTTGGCGCAAACGCGACCTGGGTCTGACGGGCAACGCCATCCTCATCCTCGCTCAAGTGGCTCTGATGGTGCAGGTCGTCATCGGCATCAAGCTGCTGGACCAGGGCCTAGGGCCGCTGCAACTCTTCATCCACTACCTTGGCGGGCTCGGGCCCCTCCTGTTCTTCCTCGCCTACTACTGGCTGCCCGGGTCTTTGCGAACCAGGCGGTGGACGCCGCTCGCCGTGTCGGGCGCGGCCTTCCTCTTCTCAGTAATGGCGTTCGGTATCGGCATGAGCTACGTAGCGGGCCAGGTGGCCTGAGACGGACGGTCAGTCAGACAGGCTCACCGGCGCCCCCAGCGCGCACCCCGCCACGCGTGAACGCATCCTTGACGTGGCCACGACGCTCTTCGTGGCGCATGGCTATGCCGGCGTAGCCATGCGCGAGATCGCCGAGCGGCTCGGCGTGTCCAAGGCAGCCCTCTACCACCACTTCCAGGACAAGCAGGCACTGCTCCTGGAAGTGCTGATGACGGGTGTACGGCGCGCCGGCGCGATGGCGACGGAGGCGACCCTGTATGCCGGCGGTAGCCGTGATCGCGTCAACGCCTTGCTGGTGGCGATCGCACGCGACCGCCACCAGCAGTTCAACGCCATGAAGCTCGCGGAGCGCGAAGCCAGCAACCTCACGGAGACGGGACGCACCTCGCTCCTGCACGCTTACCGCGTGGAGTTCCTACAGCCGATAGAACGGATACTCCGCGAAGGCCAGACGAACGGCGAGGTACGACGGGACCTGGACCCGGCCTGGTTGACGCGCGCCTTGCTCACGCTCGCCCAACCGCTGCGCTCGGCCGACGAGGCCGAGTTGGAGCAAGCGGCGGCCGCGACCACCGAGCTGTTCTTCGGAGGCGCGGCCGGCCGCGGTTAAGGCACGAACGCCAGCACGGACGCTGGCGTGCCCGAACCCTCGTAGAGCCGCAGGATGCCTATCACGAGCGTGGCGCCCGTGGCTGGCAGCTGGTCGAGGTTCGTCAGGTTCTCCAGGACGATGCCGTTGCCGGCCAGCACCTGCGTGTTCGTCGCGTACTCCTCGTCCTGGCCCGGGTCGACGCCGTGCGTGTCGATGCCCACGCCGGCGATGCCGCGCTCGGCCAACAGGAACGCCGTGGTCTCCCCCGCGAAGCCCGGGAAGTGCATGCCGCCCTCGGCGTCCTCGTTGAAGAACGCCGCCGGGTCGGTCCACTTCTCCTGCCAACCCGTGTAGGCGATCACGACCGCGCCGGCCGGTACCGGCCCATGCACCGCTTCCCATGCCGCGATGTCCTCAAGGCTCACCGCATGGTCCGGATCGGCGGCCGCCTGCTCGCGAACGTCGATCACAACGGCCGGCACCACGAGCGACTCGGGTGAGTAGGCGTCTATGCCCACGCCGCCCTCGTGGAAGCTGTTCGGCGCGTTCATGTGCGTGGCACTGTGCTCGCCGATGGAGAAGCGGCGCAAGTAGTAGCCGTCCGTGTCGAACTGCGCCACGGGCTCCAGCTCGACGGGCGGGTCGCCAGGCCATAGCGGGATGTCGGTGTTGATCACGTGGCTGAGGTCGACGATGCGCGTGAACTCGATGGTGCGCGGCGTCTGGGCCGCCGCGAGTGGTAAGAGGGCGAGGGCGAGTACCAACAGCTGCTGTCTCATGCGGCCTCCCGAGCTTGTTGGCAGACTGTACCAATCCGAAGGCGAACGGCGCGCACATGACGTGGTGTGGTCACGAAACGGCTAGGTCACCCGCACGCGTAGAAGCATATTGACCTGCGATCATCATGATTAGGAGTGATTGACATGGCATCTGAAACCAGGGTCTTGACCGCGCATATTCCCACGGCCCTAGCCGATAAGGTCGACGCAATGGCCGCTCGGTTGGACCGTTCGCGCGGATGGATAGTGAAACAGGCGCTGACCGCCTGGGTAGGTCTCGAGGAAGAACGGCACCGGATGACACTGGAGGCCCTTGCCGACGTGGACGTAGGGAGGGTCATCGACCATGCTGCAATGAAGGCGTGGGCCGAGAGCCTTGGCACAGATAGCCCCCTTCCGATCCCACACAAGTGAGAGTCCGGCGGACCAGCGAGGCCCCAGGGGATCTGGCCTGTCCACACCAGCACCTAAGCTCTGTCGCCCATACTGCCGCCGCACGCGTCGTCCAGCAACTTGTCGACGCGCCCGAACGGCTTCTCGATCACCCTTGGATCGGCGAGAAACTCGAAGCCTATGAGCCGCGCGAGGTTCGGCGCATCACCTTAGGGGATCACGAAGTTCGGTACGAGATTGCCGCCGAGGTCATCTTCGTCCTACGCATCTGGCATTGCCGGGAAGACCGCAGCTTCGACTCGAAGAGCTGAGGCCCGCATACAGTAGGCACATAGCCTCCAACGACAGGTGGGTCCGGCGAACCAGGATAAAGAACCCCCGGTTCGCAAGCCAACGAACCGGGGGCGCAGAGTCTCACAGCGTTAAGGTGACGCGTCGTCAGTCGTACAACTGCTCCCTCTGTCCGAAGGTGAAGAAGGTGACCGTCGTGACGTCGTCGACGTTGGTGGACGGGAAGAACGGTGGCGCCATGCCGCGGCCCATTCGGGGGTCGTACGTGTAGATGCGGTCGTAGCCAGTGCGAGTGGCGTTCTGGCCCTTGCCGCTGAAGGTGCCGAAGATGCCGCGGCGCTCCTGGATCATGCCGCCCATGAGGAAGAAGCCGCCGGCGTCGGTGGTGTTGTACTTCTCGACCTTCACCTCGTTCTCGGCGCTCATCAGGACGGCGTGGACCTGCACGTTGTCCGGCGCGTTGAACACCGTGCTGTCGCTCTTCGTGTTCGTATGGCCGTGCCCGACCAGGATGTTGCCCGCCTGCGTGTACACGCCGAGCAGGTTCTTCGCAGTCAGGTTGTTGCAGTTCGCAGCGTTGACGGTGCGGTCGTTGTTCCGCGTCGGGATGCTGACGCAGGGCGGAGATTCGTACTTGAGGTCTCCAGTAATACGGATGTCGTTGTTGCTGGCGAGAGTGATCTGCGCGAACGAGGCGATGGCTGGCGCGGCCGTCTTCGAGTCGCTCGCAGTCTTGCGCTCCGGACCTTGGAACTTCTGGACCGCGCCGTTGACGTAGACGACGCCGTTGAAGGTGCGACCACTGGCGCGAACGGACCACGTATTGGAGTACTTGTTGTACACCTCGACCAGGCCGGCCGCGTTGATTCGGTAGACCTCGCAGCTGTTCAAGTCGCTAGTGGTACACGCACGTACGTACTGCCAGGTGGCGGCCGGCGACCAGGAGCCGTTGACCAGCTTGGGTGCGACGTCGTCGATCTTGCCGTTCCACGTGGCGTTCGTGCCTGCGAAGAACTCGAGCGAGTACAACGCGGTGTTGAAGTACAGCCCTTCGTCGACGCGGTTGACACCCTGGGCGATGTCGCGCTGCACGTAGTTGTTCTTCGGAAGGTCGATACGGGGGAGTCCCAACCAACGCCGCCGGCGAACTTGGGCTCGTTACCGCCCAGGTTCGGGCTGGAACCCAGAACGACAGCGGGGACTAGGTCGACCTTGGTCTCGTCGCACTTCCATTCCATCTTCTCCTCACGTCGGTAGAACGGTGCCTTGTCAC
>JBDZVI010000047.1:17621-24346 GCA_040255585.1 Deinococcaceae bacterium | reverse complement strand
GGTCCGGCAGGAGCTCGCGCCGCTTGTGAACGAAGCGCCTGACCGCGCGCTCGCCGTGAGGCAGCGGCAACATGTGGTAGCGCACGAGCGCGGCCGCCGGGGCTACGATCTCGTTGGCGAGGCGCAGGCGCCTGAGGAGGGTGACCGTCATCTCGGCTCCGAGCCTGTCGTGACCGTAGAAGGTCGGTGCGCCGACGGCAGCCATCGGTTCGGCGGACGCGTCAGCCATCGGTTCGGCAGACGCGTCCTCGCTTACGGACGCGCTTGCGGCTTGGGCGTCCTTCCAGCCGAGCGGTGCCAGGGCGGCGCTGGCCGGCTTGCCGATGTCGTGCAGGAGGGTCGCTAGGCGCAGCGCCATCCCGGCGTCTGGGAAGCCGTGCAGCAGCTGGTTGAGCGCCTCGAGCTGGTGGTCGAGGACGTCGAGGTGGTGCAACCCGCCTTGCCGGACGCCGCGGCAGGCCTCCAGCTCAGGCAGATAGGGCCCGAGGCCCCCGAGCGCCTTCAGGAGGGCGAAGCTGCGCGCCGCGTGCGGGGAGGCCAGCATGGCGGACAGTTCGGCGCCGACGCGTTCCCAGGCCGGCATGAGCGCCGCGCCCCGCAGCTGCTCCTCGAAGCGCCTCGTCACGGCGCCGCGCGTCGCCTCGTCCAGCTCGAACGCGAGCGTGGTCGCGAAGCGCGCCGCCCGCAGCGGGCGGATGGGGTCGGCGCGCAGACAGTCCTCGGACGTCATGCGCACGAGCCTGCGACGCAGGTCCCGTTCGCCACCGGTGGGGTCGATGAGCGCTCCCGCGCTGGTCAAGGCCATCGCGTTGACCGTGAGGTCGCGCAGGCGGAGGTCACCCTCCAACGAGGCGGCGCCCTCCCTTAGCGGTACGAAGTCGTCGACCTCCCCGGCCGGCCCTGCCACGCGCCAGTGGCGGCGCTCGACGTCGAGCGCGAACGGCGCCCCGCCAGTTGCTTCCGCGAAGCGCCGCGCGCTGACCTCCGGGTCGCCCACCAGCCAGTCCCGGTCGGTGGACGCTCTGCCGAGCAGCGCGTCCCTGACGGCGCCGCCGACCAGAAAGGCACGGTTGGCCAGGCCGTAGCCCTCCGTCGCCTCCCGGGGTGCCGGGTCGACCTCCGTCGGCCACGGCATAAACTGACGCGTGTCTAGTCGACTCGGACCCGTCGCCACGCGGCCCTCCCAGGAGTCCACTGTAGACCCGGAGGCGTCCGGCGCGCCGGACGTTGCTGGTACGCCGGACGTTGCAGGCGCGCGGGACGTTGCCGGCGAGCGCTGGCGTCCGCTCCGGGTCGGACTCACGGGCAACATCGGCACGGGCAAGTCGAGCGTGGCGCGACTGCTGGCCCGGCATGGCGCGGTCGTGATAGACGCGGACGCGCTCGCCCGCCAGGCGACGGATGACCCGGCCGTCCTGGAGCGGGTAGCCGCCGAGCTGGGCGCCGACCTCGTCAAGGACGGTCGCCTCGACCGCGCCGCCACGGCCGCGCGCGTCTTCGGCGATGACCGCGCGCGCTCCGCGCTGAACGCGATCGTTCATCCTTGGGTGGCCGCGCGCCGGGCGGAGTTGGAAGCCGAACTAGCCTCGACGGAGCCGCGGCCGCGCGTGGTGGTGCACGACGTGCCGCTCCTCTTCGAGACGGGCCTTGAGCGCGATGTGGACCTCGTGGTGGTGGTGAGCGCGCCCTTGGCCGCGCGCGTGTCGCGCCTCGCCGAGCGTTCCGGGCTAACGGAGGCCGAGGTGCTCGTACGTGACGCCGCCCAGCTCCCGCTGGCCGAGAAGATGGCGCGAGCCGACTACGTGGTGGACAACTCGGGTTCGGAGCAGGACCTAGAGGAGAGGGTGGCGCGCCTCTGGGAGGAGCTGCTGGCTCGCTTTCCCTGAAGGTGCGCCACCCTCGAATAGGCAGGCGGTCGAAGGCCGGTGGCGGCGCCTAACGCGCCGCCACCGCTCCGCTCACCAGGCGATCTGCGTCAGGCCGTAGCCGCGCACCGCGCCGCCGTCGACGTTCTGGTAGCTGTAGGAGCCACCGACCTTCTGCGCGATGAAGTGGATGTACTCGGCGATGGCCTGGCTGGAGGCCTCGACGGCGTCGAAGTCGAGGTCAGCGCCGCCCGTCAGGCCAGCGACCGTGCCGAGTTGGGACACCATCTCGTCGGCCAACGCCTCGATGCTCGCGCGCATGTCTGACAGGCTCATGCTCCTGGCGCCGGCGGGAACGGGCTGCTGCAGCGAGGCGAGCAGGCCCGTAGCCATCCCGGTGCCGCCCGAGGCGTTGGAGACGAGGACGCTGTCGAGGCCACCCGACTTGGTGCCGATGAGGAGGTACCCGCCCGCCACGGCGGTCTCGAAGGCGAGGCCGTCGCCGAAGTCGTAGGTGCTGACTGTGACGCCGGCTACCTGGCGCGTCGCGGGCTCGACGAACCCGCCCTCGCCCATGGGGTCGACGAACGAGGAGGCCATCGCTCCGGCCATGCTGAGGAACTGGGAGATGCCCGCGGCGGCCGCGGCCTCGTCCTTCGCCTCAACCAGGTAGACGCTGTCGCCGAGGAGGCTGTCCGGCGTCACGCCGGGCGCCGCGGCCGAGGGCGCGGTGAGGCTGATGGCGCCACCGCCCTTGCCCATCCAACTGAACAGCATGGCCTGCATGTCGATGCCGAGGTTCTCCGCCAGGAAGCTGTCGAGATCGCCGATGCCGATCTCCTGCAGGTCGGCGGCCAGGCTGCTGAGGTAGCCCCACCAGCCGGCGATGTCGGGGTTACCGGCCTGCACGGCCACGGCGCCTGCCGGAACGAAGCGCAAGATGGCAGCAGGGAAGGGGGCGCTCGCGCTCAGCAGATCGTAAAGGGCAGGATCGAGGTTGCGATCGCCGAGCACCTGCAGGGAGGTCGACTCGATGCCGCCGTCCGTCAGGAGCGAGGCGCCGGCGTAGGCGCCGGCCGTGCGCAGGGCCTTGGCAACCCGCGCCACGCTCTGGTCGAAGCCCATGCCCTGCGCGAGCGGGGCGAGGGCGTCCGCCACGCGCGGGTAGTCGAGGGTGAAGGCGACCGTGAACGGCCCGAGCGGGGCGAGGGCGGAGGCGTACGCCACCGAATCGGTGAAGTTCGGCTCGCTCGCGCCTTGGTAGCGACGCAGCACGCCGCGAAGGGTGTCCGGGTTGGTGGATAGCGCTGCGAAGTTGCCCGAGAGGGCGACGGCCGCCGGGAAGTCCTCATCCGAGTCGAACAGCGTGAACGAGATGCCGCCCTCGGTGAAACTCTGGGCGGAGTCGTCGTTGCTGGCGGCATCGGCCAGCATGTCGGCGAGCGCCCGCGCGCCGGCCTCGGAGACCCGCGCGACCACCGTGACCGCCGGGAGCGGGTTGAAGTTTGAAGCCGACACGGCCAGCCAGGCCTCGTCGCCCAGCAGGTCGAAGAAGCCGACGCCCGCGAGGGCGCCAAGCTCGTCGATGTCCTCGTCGGCCGAGTCCTCGAGCGCTTCCGTGAGGCCGAGGCGCCCCCACTCGTCGACGAACGGTTGGAGCTTCGCCTGATGGTCGGCCAGCCCCCTCACCCCCACGGCGGCGATGGTCTCGGAGGGGAGCAGCGCCGCGAGCGACTGGGCGGCGACGGTGGTCAAAGCGCTCAGCAGCAGGGCGATCGCCGCGAGGCGTACTAGCGTCATGGCGGGGCGGGCCGCCCCCGAGCTGTTCATTGGGTTGGACCGGACTGGGTTCATGATCCTCCTGCGTGATGCACGGCTCAAGGTTACGGTAGCCCGGCCGCGCGGCGTGTACGGGTGCCCACTTCTGGCCGGGCGCCGGAGGGGTTTCGCCCGGAGCCCCTAGGCCTTGGCCCGTCCCAGCGCCCTGCGGGCGCCGGCCACGACGTTCTCGGTCGTGAAGCCGTACTCGCGCATGAGCACATCGCCCGGCGCCGAGGCGCCGAAGCGGTCTACCCCGACGATCTCGCCCAGCTCGCCCGTGTAGCGCTCCCAGCCGAAGGTCGCGCCGGCCTCGACGGCCACGCGCGCTCGCACCGCCGCCGGCAGCACGGCCGCGCGGTAGGCGTCGTCCTGTCTGGCGAAGATCTCGGTGCTCGGCATGCTCACGACGCGGGTTCTCACCCCTTCGGCCTCGAGCACGTCGCGGGCGGCCAGGCAGAGCTGCACCTCCGAGCCCGTGCCGATGAGGATCAGGTCGGGCCTCGCGTCCGGGTCCGGCGTTAGCGTCGCGCCTGCGCCGCCCTCCGCCAGGCCGCCGCCCGCGCCGGCCTCGGCCAGTACGTAGGCGCCGCGTGCCACCGCGCCGGCCGGCACGGCCAGGTTGGGCACGTTCTGGCGCGTGAACGCCAGGGCTGTCGGCCTAGTCTGGTTGCGCAGCGCGCTGACCCACGCCTGCACCGCCTCGTTGGCGTCGGCCGGCCTGATCACGTCGAGACCGGGCATCGCCCTCAGCGCGGCCAACTCGCCGATCGGTTGGTGCGTTGGCCCGTCTCCGCCCAGTCCGATGCTGTCGTGGGTGAAGTCGTAGACGACGCCCTGGCCCATGAGCGCCGAGAGGCGCAGGGCGGGACGCAGGTAGTCCGAGAAGATCAGGAACGTGGAGACGAACGGGCGCAGCCCGCCGTGGAGGCTGAGGCCGTTGCCGATGGCCGCCATGGCATGCTCGCGGATGCCGAAATGGATGATGCGACCGGCGTAGTCGCCGGCGCGCATGGCCGTCTCGCCTTCGATGTCCGTGAAGTTCGAGCCGGCCAGATCGGCGGAGCCGCCCACGAGTTCTGGCAGGCGCCTGGCGAGCGCGTTGATGGCCTCCAGCGACGCTTTGCGCGTGGCGACGCTCTTGCCGACCGGGTAGGTCGGCAGGTCGGCGTCAAAACCCGCCGGCAGCTTCTCGCGCATGACGCGCTCGAACTCGGCCGCCAACTCGGGGTGGGCCGCGCGGTAGCGCTCGAAGAGCTCCTGCCAGGTCGCGCGGGCCTCGGCGCCGCGCTTGACGGCGGAGCGCATGTGGTGCAAAACGTCGTCCGGCACGGTGAACTCCGGCCAGTCGATGCCCAGGTTGGCCTTCGTTGCCGCCGCCTCCTCGGCGCCGAGCACGGAGCCGTGGACCTTGGAGGTGCCGGCCAGCTTGGGTGATCCGTAGCCGATGACGGTGCGCACCGCGATGAGGCTGGGCCTGGCCGTCTCGGTGCGCGCGGCGGAGAGGGCCTGCCTGAGCGCCAGCACGTCGTTGCCGTCGGAGACCGTCTGCACGTGCCAGCCGTAGGCGCGGTAACGCGCCGGCACGTCCTCCGTGAAGGTGATGCTCGTCGGGCCGTCGATGGAGATGCCGTTGTCGTCGTACAGGACGATGAGCTTGCCGAGGCCGTGGTGTCCGGCGAACGACGAGGCCTCGGCGGCGACGCCTTCCATCAGGTCGCCATCCGATGCGATCACGTAAGTGTGGTGGTCGACGACCGTGAAGCCCGGCCGGTTGTAGCGCGCGGCCAAGTGGGCCTCGGCCAGCGCCATGCCGACGGCCGTGCTGATGCCTTGGCCGAGCGGCCCCGTCGTCGTCTCGACCCCGGCCGTGTGCCCGCGCTCCGGGTGCCCGGGCGTGCGCGAGCCCCACTGCCGGTAGCGCCTCAACTCGTCCATGGGGAGTTCGAAGCCGGTCAGGTGCAGGAGAGAGTAGAGGAGCATCGAGCCGTGGCCCGCCGACTGCACGTAGCGGTCTCGGTCGGGCCAGGCGGGGTCGTGCGGGTCGTAGCGCATGGTGTGGGCGAAGAGCGTATAGCCCATCGCCGCCGCGCCGAGGGGCATGCCTGGGTGGCCGTCGCCGGCAGCCTGCGTGGCGTCGATGGTGAGGGCGCGAACCGCGTTCACGGAGCGTTGCACGAGCGCGGGGTCGGCGAGGAAGTCGGCTTCTGGCATGGGACTGTCCCTTCGAGCTAGGAGCGGCGCCGGCAGGAACCGCGTGGCGGCGCGCGACGTCGTAAACGATACCAGGGCCCGAGGGGCCGGTTCAGGAGCGCGGCGAGCGTCCCGGCTTTCGGCGCATGGTCCGTCAGGCGAGCGTTGTCGGCTCGTACGCCTTCCGGTCGCGGCGCCTCTCGATGTCTTCGCGCACCCTAGCGGCCGTCTCCCAGTGGCTGCGCTCCAGCTCCGTGCCCACTCTCAGGGTCGGGACGGGCGTGGGGCGCCCGTCCGGGCCGATGGCCACGAAGTTGAGGTGCCCGATCGTGCAGAGGCGGCGTTCGCCCGTCAGCGCGTTCTCGCCGTGCACTTCGCAGCGCACGATCATGCTCGTGCGCCCGGTCCACGCGACCCGGCACTTGAGCTCGATGATCTCGCCGACGTGGATGGGGTTGCGGAAGTCGATGGGCTCCGTGGACGCCGTGACGACCACCTGGCGGCAGAACCGCTGCGCCGCGATGGCGGCGCCTATGTCCATCAGCTGCATGACGTGACCGCCGAAGAGGGTGCCAAGCGGGTTGGCCATGTTCGGGAAAGCCGACTGGACCGAGACCACCCATTCCGACTCGCGTTCCGTTCCGTTCGCCATCGGTCGAGTATAGGCGCTGCTATGCTGCCGCAGGCGCGGCCCTTCACCCGGCCGCCGGAGGCCAGCACATGACGAGAAGCCAACTGACGTCCCCGTTGATCAACAGGCTGGTGCCAGCGCCGGCGCGGCAGGTCGAGCCGGCGCGGCAGGTCGAGCCAGCCCGGCAAGCTGCGCCTGCCCGGCAGGCCGCGCCTGCC
>JBDZVI010000047.1:0-17521 GCA_040255585.1 Deinococcaceae bacterium | reverse complement strand
GGCGGCATCACTAAAAACTCGCCCCCGGCCTCTTCGGTCGGGGGCGAGTCGGTGCCGGCCTGGAACTCGGGGAACCCTCGTGGTTCCGACTCATCCAAGGGGCGGTCCTGGGGCTACCCTAGGCGGGCACCTCCACTGGTCATTGCTATGCGTTGAATAAGACCACCTCCTTTCCGTGGTAGCGACATATTAGTCCTACCGGACCGGGGGTGTGTCAAGTGCGCTACTCGCGGTAGGTACACCGACGGGTCGTCCTCCCGGGAGGCTCGACTTTGGAGGTAGGTACACCGACCGAGGCGCCTGCCCGGGGTACTACACTGGCTGTAGACGCTTGCGAGACCGTTGCGCGGGCGCGGGCCCTATGGGCGCTGAGCCCCTTCTGGCGGGCGCCGGTCGGGCGCGACCGCAGGCCATGCCTGCCGGACGCAGGCGGCCCGTTTGGCGGGGGCAGGCTGTGCGGCTGCCCGTTCAGGCTCGAACGTCATGGCGCAGGAGGACGCCACCATGCTGAGCATCCCCGAGAAACTGCTGTTCGTCCTGCTCGCCGCTACCTCGGCGTACCTCGCCTACCTCGGCTTCCGGCGGGTCGTGCAGGTCATCGCTCGCGGCCAGACCGGACAGGTGCCGCGTCTGAACCAGCTGCCGCGCCGCGTCTTCGACGGGATCATGCGCACGCTCGGGCAGACGACGGTCTTCCGCGCCCGCCCCGTGGCGAGCTTCTTCCACTCCTTCATCTTCTACGGGTTCATCCTCTACCTGCTCGTCAACGTCGTGGACGCCATCAACGGCCTACTGCCGCCGAGCTTCACCGCCCGCTTCGGGTTCGGGGTCGTCGGCGACCTGTACCGCCTCGTGGCCGACGTCCTCACGCTCCTTATCCTCGTCGGGATGGTCTACTTCCTCGTCAGGCGCTTCCTCGCCAAGCCCAAGACCATGGAGTATGGGGCGAGGGTGAAGCTCCACGAGGACGTGAGGGCAGGGGGGGTCAAGCGCGACAGCCTGATAGTCGGCAGCTTCATCCTTCTGCACGTCGGTTCGCGGCTCTTGGCCGAGAGCTTCCTGCTGGCGAGCCACGGCCACTCCGACCCTTACCAGCCGATGGCCAGCGCGGTGGCCGGCCTCATCGGCAGTGGCGCCGGGCGAATCGTCGGCTACCACGTGTTCTGGTGGGGGGCCATCGGCATCATCCTGGCGTTCCTACCGTACTTCCCTCGTTCCAAGCACATCCACCTGTTCGGAGCGCCGAGCAAGTTCGCCCTCGCACGGTGCACGGAGGAACTCGAGCCGGTCCCGACCGGTGTCCTCGAGCCCGTCGACCTCGAGGACGAGACTGCCGAGCAGTTCGGGGCCGCCCGGCTCGAGCACCTGCGCTTCCCGCAGATCCTGGACGCTTACGCGTGCATCCAGTGCAATCGCTGCGCCAACGTCTGCCCGGCCAACCAGACGGGCAAGGCGCTCAGCCCCGCTGCGCTCGAGATCAACAAGCGTTACGAGTTGAACCGGATCGCCGACGCGTTCGCCAAGGGGGAGGAGAGCCCGAGGCCCCTCATCGAGTTCGCCATCCCGGCGGAGGCCGTGTGGGCGTGCACCACGTGTGGCGCGTGCATGGAGGTCTGCCCGGTCGGCTGCGAGCAGATGATAGACATCGTCGACATCCGGCGCGACCTCGTCATGATGCAGGGCGAGTTCCCCGCCGAACTGCAGACCGCCTTCCGCGGCATGGAGCGCAGCGGCAACCCTTGGGGCATCGGCCAGGACAAGCGCATGGAGTGGGCCGACGGCCTCGCCGTGCCGACGGTGGAGCAGAACCCGGAGTTCGAGGTGCTCTTCTGGGTCGGCTGCGCTGGCGCCTACGACCCTGCGGCGCAGAAGACCACGCGCGCCATGGCGCGTATCCTTGAGCAGGCGAAGGTCAACTACGCCGTGCTCGGCAAGGGCGAGAAGTGCACCGGCGACCCGGCGAGGCGAGCAGGCAACGAGTACCTCTACTACCAGCTGGCCACCGAGAACGTCGAGACCCTCAACGCCGTCCTGATAGACGAGAAGCTCGACGAGGGCAAGAGCAAGCTCGTGCTGACCACGTGTCCGCACTGCTACAACGCTCTGTTCAACGACTACCCGCAGCTCGGCGGCGACTACCGCGTCACGCACCACACGGAGCTCATCGCCCGGTTGATGGCCGAGGGGCGCATCCCACCCTTCGAGCTCGACGAGTCGATCACCTACCACGACCCCTGCTACCTCGGGCGCCACAACGGCATCTACGACGCGCCGCGCCAGGTGCTCGAGAGCGGCGGCGCCACGCTCCTCGAGATGGAGCGCAACCGCAACGACTCCTTCTGCTGCGGCGCGGGCGGAGCGCAGTTCTGGAAGGAAGAGGAGGAAGGCGACGGCCGCGTCTCGAACGAGCGCTTCGAGGAGGCCGTCGCGACCGGCGCCCAGGTCATCGCGACCGGCTGCCCGTTCTGCAAGGTGATGCTCTCGTCGTCGGACGGGGCGGAGGGCGAGACCGCGCCGCAGGTCATGGACGTCGCTCAGCTGGTCGCCATGAGGCTCGACAACATCCAGGCGCTCTTCGACCATCACGCCGGCGCGGGTGGCGCTGTCGGAGGAAGCGTAAGCGGCGACTGACACGGCGAAACCCGCGTGAGTGGTATCTTCGTCAACGCTTCCTCGGCCACTGCGCATATCCTTGGGGGGCACGTGATCATGCGCTATGGTCACGCCGGGTCGCCAGGGAGGCAACGACCGAAGTGTCGATGGACCGGTTGGGCTACACCGTGAAGGCGTCGCTGGGCGCGGACGGCAGCGAGTCGGATGGCGGTGCTGCCAACCAGCAGCGGGCCGGGCTCGGGACCATGTTGCTGGCCGAGGTGTTCGCGCGCGTCAAGGACGCGCTGATCGTCCTCGACCAGGCCGACGTCGTCGTGGCCGCCAACCCCGCCGCCGAAGCGCTCATGCAGGTCAGGCAGGGCGGACTCGTTGGCATGCCGCTCGTCAAGCTCCTGCCGGTCTCCGCGCCACTCCTGGCGCTCGTGGTCGCCCCGGATCGTCGAGGCTCCCTCGAACTGGAGGTCGACCTGGTCAGGCCGCAGGGCGGCCTGGTGCCAGCCTCCGTCAGCGCCTTCCGGTTGGACGACGGCCGCACCGTACTCGTCTGCCACTCGCCAAGCATCGGTGTGCTCGACTCCCGCTCGCCCCGCGCCGAGCGGCGGTTCCGCCGCATGGCCGAGAGTTCCCCTGACGTCCGGTTCGTCATCGACGCGCACGAGCGCATCGAGTACGCCTCGCCGTCCGCCGCCGAACTCGGCCTGGTGGCCGGCGAGCATACGGAGGCCGACGTGTGGCGCCTCGTGCATCCGCGCGACCGGGCCGCCGCCCAACGGGCCCTGGCGGCGCGTTACGACCGGTCGGCCGAGCCGCTCGAGGACGTCGTGGTGACGGTCCGCGCGCGCGTCGGCGACGGTTGGCGGTGGTTCGAGGCGCGCGTCACCGACCTCACGGACGACCCGGACATCCGCGGCCTGCTGGTGCAGGCGCGCGACGTCACCGACAGGGTGGAGGAGCTGAAGCGCCTGCGCGCCAGCGAGGCTTACCTGCGCGCCATCTTCGAGCGCAACCACGACGGCCTCGTGCTGCTTGACAAGCGCAAGCACATCGTCAGGCTGGTGGGCCGGTCGCAGGAAGACCTCGGCTACTCCGCGTCCGATCTGCTCGGCTCACGCAACGTCCACCTGGTCCATCCCGACGACAGGGAGGCGCTCTCGGACGCGTTCGACATGGTCGAGGCGCGCCTGGGCGCGACGGAGCAGGTCAGGTTGAGAGTGAGGGACCGGGCGGGAGCCTACCACTGGATCGAGGGGTCGCTCTCGAACATGCTCCACGATCCGGACGTGCGCGCGTTCGTCCTGTCCTATCGAAGCGTCGGCGATCATGGTCCGACCGTCGACAGGGTCAGGTCATTGAACGACCAGTTGACGCGGCGGGTCCAGCACCTCCAGTCGCTCAGGCGCATCGACATGGCCATCAACAACAGTGCCGACCTGCGGCTCGTGTTCGAGATCTTCATGAACCAGCTCGTGCAGGACCTGGGCGTCGACGCCGTGGCCGTGCTCCTCTACGAGCCTCAGCTCCAGCAGCTCAGGCCGTTCATGGGCCTCGGCTTCCTGAGCGAGCTACGCGTGCGCACGCGTGTCCCACTCGGAGAGGGCCCGGCGGGCAGGGCCGCCGCCGATCAGCACAACGTGTACGTGCCCGACCTGCGGCTCGGCAGCGTATGGGGTGCCGCCATCGAGCCGGAGCACCAGACCGGGTTCTCCTCGTACATGGCGGTCCCTATGACCGCCAAGGGGCAGCTGCACGGCGTCCTCGAGCTGTACGCGCGGCGGCCGCTCGAGGCCACGACCGAGTGGCAGGAGTACCTGGAGACGTATGCCGACCAGGGCGCCATAGCGTTGGAGAACTCGCAGCTCGTGCGCTCGCTCGAGCGGACCAACCAGGAGTTGCAGCGCGCGTACGATCGCACGATCGAAGGCTGGGCGAGCGCCCTCGACCTCAAGGACGAGGAGACCGCCGGCCACAGCAAGCGCGTCACGGAGATGGCCGTGAAGCTGGCTCGCAAGCTGGGCGTGCCGACGCACGAGCTGGTGCACCTCCAGCGCGGTGCGCTCCTGCACGACATCGGCAAGATGGGGATACCCGACCACATCCTCCTCAAGCGCGGTCCGCTCGACGCCGAGGAGTTCGAGGTCATGCGCCAACACCCCGTCTACGCTTACAACCTGCTCTTCCCGATCGAGTTCTTGCGTCCGGCGCTCGACATCCCTTACTGCCACCACGAGAAGTGGGACGGCACGGGGTACCCGCGCAACCTACAAGGGGAGCAGATCCCGCTCGCGGCCAGGATCTTCGCCATCGTCGACGTCTACGACGCCCTGACCTCGGACCGCCCCTACCGCGACGCTTGGCCGATCGAGCGCGCGCTGGAACACATCAGGGCCCAGAGCGGCACGCACTTCGACCCGCGGGTCGTTCAGGCATTCTTCGACCTGTTGGAGAACGAGGTCGCCGCGGAACAACACGTATAGTCGCCGGGTGAGTCGCACCGTCAAAGTCTTGTGGATCGTCGCCGCGCTGGCCGTGGTCGGCGCGGCGGCCTACTACTGGGGCGCAGTCCGGCCGCGGCCGGCCGCGTTGGCGGGCACCATGCTCCAGAACCCGGTGCCAGTGACAGGACTGCGCCTGATCGATACTGCCGGACACGAGATCGACCTGGCCGACGACTTCGCAGGCTCGGTGACCCTCGTGTTCTTCGGTTACACGCGCTGCCCGGACGTCTGCCCGCTGACCATGGCCCGCCTCACGCGCGCCTACGAGATCCTCGGGGCGCCGGCGGGGCTGAAGGTCGTGATGGTGTCGGTCGACCCTGGTCACGACACGCCCGAGGTCATGGCGGAGTACCTGAGCCGCTACCACCCGGACTTCGTCGGGCTGACCGGCTCGAACTCCCAGGTGGCGGAGGCGGCCCGGACGTTCTTCGTCGGCTACGCCGGTTCCGGCGCCACCGTGGCGCACACCGACGTGGTCGGAGTGCTGGACCGACACGGCTCTTTGCGCTACATCTACGGCCAGGACGTGGTCGTGAAGCTGGGAGACGACATCCCCGAACTGTTGCGCGAACTCTGACGGTCATCGACCGACGCTGCTGCGGCGGGGTACGGAAGTCCCCGCTGTGCCGTCGGGACGCCTTGCGCTTGTGTTGTGGGATCCTTACTGCGCGCTGAGCGTGGCTTCCAGCGCGTAATCCATGAGTTCGGCCGGGCGCAGGCGATAGCTTCCGCGCGTGCCCTCGACGAGGCCGAGCCGTCGCATGTCGGCGACCACCGCCGTGGTGGTCTCGCGCGCCGCGCCGACCATGGCGGCGAGCGTGTCGTGCGTGACGGGCAGGGTCAGGCGCACGGCGCCATCGGCCAAGGTCTGGCCGAAGCGCGAGCCGAGGCGCAGGAACGCGCGGGCCAGGCGGGCCGGCACGGGGTGCTCCCCGTCTTCCAACGCCTGCGTGAGCGCGGCCAGGCGCGCGCCGGCTGCCGCCGCGACCAGCGTGGCCAGGTCGGGAGCGGGCAACTCGGCCTGGGCGCGCTCGTCGAGCACTCTCACGGCGACCTCGCCGCTGAGCGCGACCGCGCTCTCCAAGTACGTTCCGCAACCGGTGGCGAGGGCGCCTACCATGTCGCCAGGGCCGGCCAGCGCCCCTATGCGGGGCTTGGGCGTGTTCAGTTCCAGGGCCACCAGCCCGGCCTCCAGGTAGAAGAGCGTGGTAGCCGGCGCATCGACCTGGTAGAGCCTGTCGCCCTTGGCGTAAGTCCTGACCGGCCAACTCGAGGCCACCTCATGCAGGCCGGGGATGACGAGAACCGCGGTTGCGTCGGTGAGCGTTCCCGCCTGTGGGGAGGGCGGCGCGCCGTTATGCAGCGCGGCATGCCGGTCTGCGATGCCGCCGCGCACCATGGGGTGGATGGTACGCAGGTGTGAGGCGTCCGCTGCTGCCGTCATGGGGACATCATAGTGGTTCGAGTCGCTGATTCCGTGATTTCCTAGGCATTTACCTACTCACCCTTGGTTAACTCCCTGTGACTCGTGGGCAGGACGGCCTCGCGGTCGAAGCAGAGGTTCCCGCGCACGAGCGTCAGGCGCGGCCAACCGCGTAACGGCTCGCCTTCCCACGGGTTGTGCTTCGCCTTGCTCCTGAACGACCGACCCCTCACGGGCAGCTCCGAGTCGAGGTCGACGACCGTGAGGTCGGCGGGCGCGCCGGGCGCCAGCGTCGGGGCGGACCAGCCCATCACCGAGGCGGGGCCGGCCTGAAGCAGGCGCAGGAGCTCGACGAGCTGGAGCTCGCCGGTCAGGACGAGTCGCGTGTAGAGCAGGGCGAAGGTCACCTCGAGGTTGGCGATGCCGAACGGCGCCTCTAGGAGGTCCCGCTCCTTCTCCGCCAGCGTGTGGGGGGCGTGGTCCGTACCGATGTTGTCGACCGCGCCTAGCCGAAGCGCTTCCCGTAGGCAGGCCACGTCCGCCGCGGTCCTGAGGGGAGGGGCGACCTTGAACACCGGGTCGAACGCGCGCAAACTCTCGTCGGTCAGGGTCAGATGCTGGGGCGTGACCTCGATGGTGATCGGCGCGCCGTTGGCGCGCTGCCACTGCGCGACCCGCATGGCGCGCTCGCAGCTCACGTGGGCGATGTGCACGCGCGCGCCCGTCAGTCGCGCGAT
Source organism: Deinococcaceae bacterium (assembly GCA_040255585.1). GTDB lineage: Bacteria > Deinococcota > Deinococci > Deinococcales > Trueperaceae > JAAYYF01. Next base: position 10,253 of record JBDZVI010000047.1, on the reverse strand, counting down.
CTCGGCGTCGCGAAAGACCATGATGGCCTCGGCGGACGCGGTGTTGCCGGGTAGTCCGAGCTCGCGGCTCACGCTGCCCTCGTTCATGACGCCGTCCGCCCGCAACCGCGGCTCCTCGGAGTGCGTCTGGATGACGAGGCCGAGGTCGGCAGCGTACTCGCAGGCCCGGCGCATGAGGTGGGCGTCTGCGAGGGGCAAGCCGTCGTCCGTGAGCATGACGGCGCCGGCCGCCTTGAGGGCGGCGAAGTCGGTCAGGCGGTCGCCGCGCATCCCGACGCTCACGGTCGCCGCCGGCCGTAGGCGCGCTTGGCCGATGAGTTCGGCCCGGCGGATCAGGTCGGCGACGAGGCCGGGGTCGTCGACGGGCGGGGTCGTGTTGGCCATGCTGACGACCGTGCCGAAACCCCCGGCGGCGGCGGCGGCCAGGCCGCTGGCCAGGTCCTCCTTGACCTCCTGGCCCGGGTCGCGCAAGTGGGCATGGAGGTCGATGAAAGCCGGCGTCAGCAGCTGCTCGCGCGCGTCGAGTTCCACATCGACGGCGCCACCGAGGTCGAAGCCCTCGATGACGCCGCCCACCACGTAGACGTCTGTGGGCTCGGAGAGGCCGCCGTCGGCCGCGAGGCGGGCGCGGCGCAGGACGGTGCGCGGCAGCGCAGGGTCGCGGCGCGCGCTCGTCCGGCTACGTGACGGCGCCCGCCGCGTGGTGGCGGGCTGGGAGCCTGGTCGGTCTGCTGTCGGGTGATCTGACACTTAGAGTGCTCCTTTCCGGCCTCTCCGGGCCGGTTTAAAGGTCCACATGAGCATACCGCTCGCGAGCGCGGCGCGGCGCCGTGTCACTCGTACCGGAGCGCCTCGATGGGATCGAGCCTGGCGGCGCGGGCCGCCGGCAGGGTGCCGGAGACGAACGCCAGCAGCATGACCACCAGGATCACGATGATGACCGAGACGGGGTTGAACTCGAGCACCCGCAGTCCCGCGAGGTCCTTCAGCGGCCCGTTGGCCAGCACGGAGCTGATCACGGTGCCAAGGGCGATGGCTATGCCAGAGCCGATGGCGCTGCCTAAGAAACCGATCACGACCGCCTCGGTCGTGAACAGCGCGAAGATCCGCGAGCGACCCATGCCCATCGCCTTCATCAGGCCGATCTCGCGGGTGCGCTCCTGTACGGACATGAGCAGCGTGTTGATGATGCCGAAGCTGGCCGCTATCAGGGCGATGACCGCGAAGGCGTTCAGCACCCCGACGATGCCGTTTATGACGGTGTTGACGGTACCGAGCTGGTCGGCGACGGTCTGCCCGACGTAGCCGTGCTCCTCCAGCGAGGCCTTGATGGCCCTGACCTGCGCGGTGCTGGCGGTGGGCGAGAACCGCGCGACGGCCACGGGATAGATCTCGGCCGCCGCCGCGGGCAGGCCCGTCGTCTGCGCCGCGTAGAGCGCCTCGGTCAGCCCTTCGCTGACGATCATCCCGAAGGCGAAGATCGTGTCTTCCTGCACTCCGGCTACCTTGGCTTCGAGCTCGTGTTTGCCGCCGAACACGTCGCTCACGCCGATCGTGACGGTCGCCCCGACCGCCGCGGCTGGGCTGGCGAAGCCGAGCGGCTCGACGTAGGCGGTCGGCAGGAGCAACTGCCGCCCCTCCGAGGTGCCCGTGCCGCCGCCGGACGAGCCCCCCAGGCTCGCGCCGGCGACCACGGCCACGTTCGCGCCGGTCGGCGACGGGTTGACGGTGAACTCGTACTTCTTGCCGTTGGGTCCGCCGATGTAGTCGGGCGAGACCATGCGCAGTGGCTCGACAGACAGGATGCCGTCTATGCCCCGGATGGTGGCCAGGTCCGCGTTGGTCAACGCTGCGAACTGCGGCCCCATCTGGCCGGCCACCACCGCCTTGTCAGGGTCGTACTCGGTCGGGCCGGACGTCGCGGCGCCGAACGCGCCGCCCTCGGCCAGCGAGGCCTGACCTATCGTGATGATGTCGGTGGCGCCCAGGCTGCTGACCTGGGAGTCGATGTAGTTGGTTATGCCGGTACCCAGGCCGTTCGTCAGGGTGAGGGTGAAGGCGCCGACGAAGATGGCGAGGACCGTCAGCGTGGTCCTGAGCTTGCTGCGGAAGGCGTTGCCGACGGCGGTCCTGACGATCTCGGTCAAGCTCATCGGCGCACCTCAACCGCGGTGGCTGCGCTATCGACGATGCGGCCGTCCTTGATGTAGACGCGCCGGTCGCAGCGCTCCGCCAGCTCCTCGTCGTGCGTGACGACGACGAGCGTTATCCCATGCTCGGCGTTGAGCTTGAAGAGCAGGTCCTCGACGACGGCGCCCGTGGCGCTGTCGAGGTTGCCCGTCGGCTCGTCCGCGAAGATGATCCGCGGCTCGTTGGCGAGCGCCCTCGCGATGACCATCCGCTGCTTCTGGCCGCCGGACAGCGCGGTAGCCATGTTCCTGGCTTTGTCCTGCATCTCGACCTGCCGCAGGACCTCCATGCCGCGCGCGGTCCGCTCAGCGCGCGGCATGCCAGCGATCTTCAGTGGCAGCACGACGTTCTCCAGCACGCTCGCGTTGGGAATCATGAAGAACTGCTGGAACACGAACCCGAACGCGCTGTTGCGCAGCTTGTTGAGCGCCGGTGCGGACAGGCTGCGGGCGTCGGTGCCTTCGACGACGATCCGGCCATCGTCGGGCGTGTCGAGGAGCGCTAGCAAGTGCATGAGGGTCGACTTGCCCGAGCCGCTCTTCCCGACGATGGCGACGGACTCGCCCGCCGCGACGGCGATGGACACCCCTTTGAGGGCCTCGAAGTAGCTCTCTCCGCTGCCGTATGACTTCGTGATGTCGTGTGCTTCCAGGATCTGAATGGTATGGCTCGCTTTCGGATCCCGCCGCGACGGTGGTCGGGTCGGGGTGGCTAGGGGGTGGGGTCGGAGGCTTCCCTGCCGACGACGGGGAGGACCTGCCGGACCAAGGTCTTCTCCAGACGAGCGAAGGCGGAGGCGATGCCGTCGGCCGGTTGGTCGCCCGTGCCGGACGTCAGCCAGGAGTGGAACGCGTAGTTGAGGGCGGAGCCGCACACGAGCAGGAGCATGTGGGCCTCCGCCGTGGGTTCTGGCGGCAGGGCGGCTGCGGGATGCGCATGCTCGTCTGGGATGGGGCCTTCGGCAACGGCGCGGTCCTCCACCGGGCCGCCAACTTCCGAACCGTTACCTTCATGAGCTCTCGTACCCTCGGCCAGCAGGAGCCGAGCCGTGAGGAGGGTGAGCTTCTGGAGCAGCACGGTCATCTGGTTGAGGTTGCGTTTCATGAGTTCGGGGCTCGAGGCGAGCGCCGCGATACGCCTCTCGAGCAGGTCGTCGGCGAAGAGGCGCTCCCGGAAGTGCGCAACGAGGAAGTCGCGCAGGTCGATGTAGACGCCGGCGCCGCTCGGCCGACGCGGGAAGGCGGCCAGCAGGTCGGCCTCCCAGCGTTCGGAGGCGAGACCCAACAGCGCGTCCTCCTTGGAGGGGAAGTAGTTGAAGAAGGTGCGCGGCGAGACAGTGGCGCGCTCCGCGATCTGCTCGATCGTGACGTTCTCGATGCCCGACTCCAGCGTGAGCTCTATCGTTGCGACCTCGAGGGCGCGGCGCGTCTCGCGCATCTTCCTCTCTCTCAGGCCGGTCGTTCCGACATCATCCACGAGGGCGAATGATTGCACACCGTGAAACGATGCGCAATAGGCAATGATTCACCGTAGGTGGGGGCGTCGCGACCGGCCTGCCCCTGCCGGTCCCTGGCTCGTCCGAGAGGACGACCACCGCGATGCCTGCCGTCTCGGCGTCGCGACCCGGAAGGCTCGTCAGCGCTTGCCGACCAGGAGCGAGTACAGCACGGCCATGCGCACCGGCACGCCGTTGGCGACCTGCTCCTCGATGACGCTGCGTGGACCGTCCGCCAGCGCGCTGTCGACCTCCACGTCGCGGATCAGGGGGCCTGGGTGCATGAGGATGGCGTCCTCGCGCGCGTGCCGCATGACGGCTTCCGTGAGCTGGTAGCGCGCCACGTACTCGCTCACCGAGGGGAGCAGGCCGGCGCTCATGCGCTCCTGCTGCAGCCGCAGCCCCATGACGGCGTCCACCCCTTCGACCGCCTCCGCGAGCCGCGCGACGACGCGCACGCCTGGCAGGGCACCGAACTCCGCCGGCACGAGCGTGGCCGGGCCGCACAGCGTGACCTCGCCCCCGAGCTTCGTGAAGAGCTCGACGTTCGAGCGCGCCACGCGCGAGTGATCGATGTCGCCGACGATCGTGAGGCGTCTGCCCGCGAACGGCCGCTCGCCGCTCGCTCCGAAGCGCTTCCGCATCGTGTAGGCGTCGAGGAGTGCCTGCGTCGGGTGGGCGCGGCGACCGTCGCCGGCGTTGACTATGGCCGCGTCCGTCCAGCGCGCGAGCTGGTACGGGGCGCCGCCAGCCGGGTGGCGCACCACGTAGAGGTCGACCTGCAGCTGATCGACGGTCCGCAGCGTGTCGCGCAGGCTCTCGCCCTTCTTGAGCGAGGAGCCGCCGGCCGCGAAGCTGATGACGTCCGCGCTCTGCGCCCTCGCGGCGCGCTCGAAGCTCAGCCGCGTGCGCGTGCTCTCCTCGAAGAAGAGCGTGGCGACCGTGAAGCCCTGCAGGGCGGGCACCTTCTTGATGGTGCGCGTGAGGACCTGCGCCATGACGTCCGCCCGGTCCAGCAAGGCCACCACGTCCGCCGCCGACCAGGCGGCGAAGTCGAGGAGATGGCGGGGGAGGGTCGCGGCGGAGGCGGGCGCCTCGGCGCTCACGCGCGCTCCCAGAGCTCGACGGCGTTCACGCCATCGACCTCCGCGAGCTTCACCTGCACGACCTCGAGCGAGGACGTCGGCACGTTCTTACCGACGTAATCGGCTCGGATGGGCAGCTCCCTGTGGCCCCTGTCGACGACGACCGCGTACTGGATGGCCGCCGGTCGCCCCATGTCGATGAGGGCGTCGAGGCCGGCGCGGGCGGTGCGGCCCGTGAACAGCACGTCGTCGCAGAGCACGATGCGCATGCCGTGCACGTCGAAGTCGACCTCGGTCTTCCTGACGATGGGCTGCAGGGCGATCTCAGTCAGGTCGTCTCGGTACAGGGTGATATCCAGCTTGCCGAAGGGTGGCGTCACCCCCTCGTACTCGGCGATGTAGGTGGAGAGACGCTCCGCGATGGGCACGCCGCGCGTGTGGATGCCGACGAGCGCGAGGCGCTCCGCGCCCTTGTTGCGCTCGACCACCTCGTGCGCTATGCGCTTCAGAGCGCGCTCGAGTTCCACTTCTCCCATGAGCGTCGCCTTGAAGGTCAGGTTGGGGTTCTCTGGTTTCGGGTCTGGCATGTTCACTCCTTCCCGGCCTCGCTGGACCGGATTAAAGGTCTGAGGGAGCATACCCCCGCGGGCCACCGAGTACCATCGCTCATGACTCGAGAACGTTCAGGCGGCCACGCGCACGTGGCCGCCAACCGCGCTTACTGGAACCAGCGCGCCCACGATTGGGTGGCAGCCGGCGAGAGGCTGTGGGCGGCTGCCGAGCCGCAGTGGGGCATCTGGCAAGTGCCGGAGAGCGAACTGCGCATGTTGCCGGACGACATGACGGGTATGCGCGCCGTGGAGCTCGGTTGCGGCACAGGCTACGTCTCGTCGTGGATGGCGCGGCGTGGGGCCGTTGTCACGGGCATAGACGTCTCGGAGGAGCAGCTCGCCACCGCGAGGCGTCTGGCGGCGGAGCATGACGCTGACATCGAGCTCGTCCTCGGGGACGCCGAGCGCACGCCGTTCGAAAGCGCCGGCTTCGACTTCGCCATCAGCGAGTACGGCGCCGCCATCTGGTGCGACCCGCACGCTTGGCTGCCCGAGGCGCATAGGCTCCTCAAGCCGGGCGGCCGCCTGCGCTTCCTCGGCAACCACCCCTTCACGCCCGCGTTCAGCCCAGAGGACGGCAGCGCGCTTGGCACCGGCCTGGTGCGGCCCTACTTCGGCGCCCGCGTGTTCGACTGGACGGACGTGAGCGTCGACCCGGGCGGGATCGAGTTCAACCTGACGTTCGAGGACTGGATCGGGCTCTTCGGCCGGGTCGGCTTCCTGGTAGAGGGCTTCAGGGAGCCGCGACCGGCCGCCGTGGAGGGCCGGGACCGGTTCTTCGTCAGCGACGCCTGGGCGCGCGACTGGCCGAGCGAGCAGGTGTGGTACTTGCGCAAGGCGTGAGGGTCGGCGTTCGAGTCCGCCGCCGCACCGCTTGGCGGAGGCGCGCTCCGCCGCTCCGCCGGCTTCGAGCTTGACGCCGGCGTTTCCGGGGTCACTCAGGCCTCACCACAGCCAGCAGGCCGCGCCGACGTCGAGGGAGACCGTGACCGCCGCGCCGGGCGCGAACGCGTGCGATCCGGCCCCGTCGAGCGCCGAGATGGGCACGTCGGCCAGCCATGGGTCCGGCACGCCGTCGAGTTCCAGCCAGTACCTGGCGTACGCCCCGAAGAAGCCGCGAGAGACGACCTTGGCGGCGCACTGCCAGGAGCCGGTCCCGGTCGCCCCGCCGGCGCTGCGGGGGTGCGCCAACCTGACATGCTCGGGGCGTACCAGCGCCGTTCCGGTGCTGCCCGCGTCTGGGCGCCGTGCGTCCGGCAGGCGGACGAGTAGCCGGCGCCCGGCGGCGGCGGCCCAGACAGTAGCCTCCTTCGCGGCGCGGTCTTGGGGCTCGCTCGTCGTCGGTGTCGCCACGCCGCCGCGCGCCGTGGGCCTAGGTGCTTCGTCGTCCGCCGTCGACCCCTCGCCGTGCCCGGTAGCGCTGGCCTCCACCGGCAGCACGTTCGCCTGCCCGACGAACTCGGCGACGAAGCGGTTGGCCGGTCGCCGGTAGATGTCCTCCGGAGCGCCGACCTGCTGCATGCGCCCCTTGTCTATGACCACGACCTGGTCGGAGAGCGACAGGGCCTCCTCCTGGTCGTGCGTGACGTAGACCGTCGTGATGCCCAGCTGCCGTTGCAGCTCCTTGAGCTCGGCGCGCAAACGCACGCGCAGCTTGGCGTCGAGGTTCGAGAGCGGCTCGTCCATCAGCAGGACCTGTGGCTCCAGGACGATGACCCTCCCAAGCGCCACGCGCTGTTGCTGCCCACCCGACAGCTCATGGGGGAACCGTTCCGCCAGGTCCGTCAGGCCCAGGAGCTCGAGGGCGCTCTGGACCCGCTCGCGCCTCACCCGCTTGTCGATGCGCTGCATGCGCAGGCCGTAATCGACGTTCGCCTGTACGGTCATGTGCGGGAAGAGGGCGTAATCCTGGAAGACCATCCCGGTGCCGCGGAGGTTCGGCGGGCGGCCCGTCTGATCGATGCCGCCGATCAGCACGCCGCCGGCGTCCGGCTCGACGAACCCGGCGAGCATGCGGAGGACGGTCGTCTTGCCGCTCCCGCTGGGTCCGAGCAGCGTCGTGAAGGTGCCCCGCCCGATGTCGAGCGAGAAGTCCTCCACCGCCACGGCCGTCCCGAACGTCTTGCGCAGCCCGATCAGCCGGACGTGCACGGGCGGCTCGGCTTCAAACGCCCGCATGCGCGCTCTCCGCCAGCGGCTTCAACGAGCGGCCGGTGATCAGGTAGAGGAGTCCGAGGGACAGCATGGTCACGGCCACCAGAGCGCTGGCCAACGCGGCGGCGCGCCCCCACCTGCCCTGGTCGGCCAGGTTGAGGATCGCGACCGAGGCGAGCGGCGTGTCGAACGACACGAGGAAGATGACGGTGCTCAGCGTCCCGACGGCCCGCACGAAGGAGAACACGAAGGCGGCCGCGAGAGCCTGACGGACGAGCGGCGCCGTGATCGTCGCCAGGATCCTGAGCTTCGACGCGCCCAGGTTGGCCGCGCTCTCGTCGAGGCTCGGCTTGAGTTGGTCCATGGCGGCCGCGCAGATCCGGTAGCCGACCGGCAGGTAGGAGATCGCCATGGCGATGACGATGATGCTCGCGGTGCCCGTCAACCTGAAGGTCGGCTGGTTGAACGCGAGGACGAACGCGACGCCCATGAGCGTGCCGGGGATGGCGGCAGGCAGGAGCGTGGCGAGGTCGAGGCCGCGGCGGAGCGGCACCTTGGCGCGCTGCACGAGGTAGGCGGCCGTGGCCGCGACGACCGTGCAGAGGAGCGCTGCGGCGGCGGCGAAGCGCAGGCTGTTGCCGAGCCCGCCGAACTGGCCCAGTACGTACGCGACGTGCTCGAAAGTGGGGGTGAAGTCGATGCCCCACAAGTGCGTGAGAGCGCCCATGAGCACGACGCCGTGACTGGCGGCCACGAAGAGGGTGACTAGCACGCAGAAGGCGAACAGTCCCCAGCGCAACCACGGAGAGACGGCGGGCGCCGGCAGCGACGAGCCGCGCCCTCCCACCGTCGCGAAGCGCTCGCGTGTGGCAGCCTGCACCCACTGCTGGGCGGCGAAGAGCAGGATGGCTGGTAGGAGCAGCAGCAGCCCGAGGGCGGCGCTCGTCCCGAAGCTCGCCCAGCCGCTGAGCTGCGTGTACACGGCCGTCGCGAGGACCTGGAAGCGGCCGCCCACGAGCATGGGGTTGCCGAAGTCGCCGAGGACGCCGATGGCGATGAAGAGCGCGGCCGCCAGCAGGCCGGGTGTCGCGAGCGGCAGCGTGACCGTGCGCAGGACCTGCCAGCGGCTCGCTCCCAAGCCCCGGGCGGCCTGCTCGAGGCCCGGGTCGATGGCGGTGAAAGCTCCCCTGAGAACGAGATAGGCCACGGGGAAGAACGACAGCGTCTGTGCCAGCCAGAGGCCGTGCCAACCGTAGATGGACACCTCGAGCCCGAGGAGCTGGTAGGTGATCAACCCGCGCCTGCCCAAGAGGAGGATGAACGCCAGGCCGGCCACGAACGGCGGGGTGAGCAGCAGGAACAGTGGCACGACGCTGAAGAAACCGGTGCCCGGCACCCGCGCCCGTGTCACGGCGTAGGCGTAGAGCGTGCCGACCAGCAGCGACGAGCCCGTCGAGAGGACGAGCATCGTGAGGGTGTTGAGGCTCGCCCCGCGCCAGCGCGGGGTCGTGAAGACCTGGCGCCAATCGGCGAGCGTCGGCTCGAACGCCACGCGCACGAGCGGCGCGACGACGAAGACGAGGAGGAACACCGCCACCAGGCCGTACGCCAGGAGCAGCCCCCGGTCGTAACGCCACAGCCGGCCGAGCGACCGGACGCCGTACGTCAATGGACCACCTGTTGCCAGCGCAGGAGGACCTCGTCGCGCTGGTCGCCGGCCAGCTTGGCATCGTAGTCGATGAAGTCGAAGTCGGCGAAGGTGTTGGCGCCCTCAGGCAGGGTCACCTCGGGGTTGAGCGGCGTGGTGAGCGACTGCGCCGAGAAGGCCGCCTCGGCCGTGGCGGAAAGGACGAAGTCGACGAAGCGCCGCGCGTTGTCGGGGTTCGGCCCGCCCGCGATGATCGAGACGGCGCCCACCTCACCGGCCGTGGCGGGCGGCACGATGGTCGAGACGGGGAAGCCGTCGTGGCGGTAGCGAGCCAAGGCGTGCGTGTAGGCGACGCCTATGGCGTACTCGCCGGTGCCGACGAGTTGCGGTGGGGCGCCGCCACTGGCGGGGAACTGGCCGACGAGGGGCGCGAGCGCCTCAAGGTACGCCCAGCCGGCGTCCCAACCGAGGCGCTGGAGCTGGGTCTGGACGAAGAGGTACGCGGTCGATGACGCCACGGGGTCGGTCATCACGATCTCGCCCTTGAACGCCGGGTCTAGGAGGTCGTCCCAGGTGGCCGGGAACGGCTTGTCGGGGTAGAGCCGGTGGAAGCGCTCCTCGTTGACGCCGATGCCGAGGGCGGTCAGATAGAAGCCGGTCCAGTACCCCTCTGGGCTCACCGCGTAAGCGGGCAGCGCCTCCGCTGCCGCCGGCGAGTACTGCGCGAGAGCGCCCGTGTCGGCGATGGCGATGTGCTGAGAGCTGGGGCCGCCCAGGAGCACGTCTGCCTGTGGCGCCCCCTTCTCGGCGATCACGCGGCTGACGAGCTCACCGGTGGCCGCGCGCAGATAGGTCACCTGGATGCCGGTCTCGGCGGTGAACAGCTCCGCGAGGAGCTTGACGTCGTCCTCGTTGATGACGGAGTAGACGCGGACCTCGCCTTGGGCAAAGGCCCCGCTCAGGAGGGAGAGGGCGCTGAAAACGAGGACGCGCGCGAGGGCCGCGGCGCGGCGCGCGGCGCGGCGTGGACATGCGCGCGTGGCAAGGCTGTCGGGATGGCTCGGTTCTTG
>JBDZVI010000046.1:0-24688 GCA_040255585.1 Deinococcaceae bacterium | reverse complement strand
CGGGCCGCAGCTGCTCGGGCGGCGGCGTGATCTCGGCCACGCTGGAGCTGACGGATGGCAGGTACACGGTGGCAGTAGTGGTGTCCGCGCTTGGCAGGGCCCGGCTGGAGCCCCGATGAGCGCAGTGGCGCCACCCGTGCCGCCCACGGTCTTGCCGGCGGTGCTGACCACGGCACGGCCCGCTGCCGCCGCGGGCGGGCTCCCGCGGACCCGTCCCGCCGCTGCCGCCGGCTTCACCCTCGTCGAAGTGCTCGTCGCCTTCGCAGTGATAGCCGCGGTCGGTGGCGCGTTGCTCGGGTTGCAGGTCGGCGCCTCGCGAGCCCTGCGGGCGGCGGAGCAGCTTCACCTGGCCGCCGCGCTCGTCCGTAACGAACTCGGCCTCCAACGCCTCGTCGCCGGTGCGGCGAGCGGTCCATGCCGCTCCGCGCTCCCCGGCGTCGGTTCGGGCCACGCCTGGACCTGCGAGGTCGAACGCAGCTGCTTGCCCGGTCCGCTGGGACCGTGCGCGCTCACGAGCATCCGGATCGTCGTCGCACCACCCGGCGGCCGGCCGCTCGAGGTCAGGAGCGCGACCTTCCCGGCCCTCGAGGGGCTGCCGTGAGGGCGGCGCGCGGCTTCACCCTCGTGGAGGTGCTCGCCACTCTCGCTCTGGCCGCGCTCCTGCTCGCGCTCGTTGGGGCTCTGCTGGTCGGAGGCAAGCGCCACGGGGCCGCCACCGAGAGCGCGGTCGACGCAGCGGCCACGCTGCGGTTGGCCGGCGAGCTCCTGCGCGAGGAGCTCCGGCTGGCCGGCGCCGCCCCCTGGCCAAGGCCGGCAGCCGTGCCGGGCGTGCCGGACGTGGAGGCTTGGCTCGCCGTCTCCCTCAGGCTGACGGCGGCGGGCGACTCCATCCGGGTGCGCTACGTCGACCACCGCCTCCACGGGGGTCCCGAGGCGCGCGACCTCACCTTCGAGGCGGCGCGCGACGGCGCCGGCGAAGCCCAGCTCTACCGCCGCCAGGCGGGCGCGCCGCGCCAACCGCTCGTGGCCGGAGTCGATCGGCTGGCGGTGCGCGCGGTCGTCGACGCGGCGGGCCGGTCGCTGCCGGTCGACCTGGCCGACGGGCTCAGGGTGGCGGCGCTCGTCGTCGACCTGGTCGTCGGCGCGAGCACCGCCGAGGTGGTCGTCGAGCTGCCCGCGAAGCCGTTGGCCGAGGTGGCGGCGCCATGAGCCGCGTCCGCCCGACTGCCGGCAGCGTTCTCATCGCCGTCCTTGGCGGCCTGCTGCTGGTCGGCGCGATCACGTTCGCGGCGGTCTTCACCGTCACGCTCGACGCCCTGTCCGCCAGGAGCGCGGCCGACGGAGCGCGGGTGGACGCGGAGCTCGAAGGCGCGCTGAACGCGGCGGTCGCCGAGTTGGCCGTGCTAGGTCCGTCGCCCGCACTCCCGGTCGGCGTCGGACCGTGGCCGGCGCTGGGCATCGAAGCGCGGGTGCGCCTGAGCGCCGCGGCGGCCAACGGAGTGCTGCTGGAGGCGGAGCTGCCAGGCACCCGGAGGAGGGCGACGCTGGTCGTCGTGCTCGAGCCGGAGCTGACCGCGGTCTGGCGGCCTTGACACCTCATACGCCTACTGAAACGATACGGCGTGAGCGTTAGCCCCAACCAGACGCACGGCCTCCTGTGCGCGGCCCTCCTGGCCACCGGTCGGCCCGTGGCCGTGCGCGAACTCAAGGCCCTCCTCGGGGTGAGCGAGGAGGCGGTGGCGCGCGAGGTCGACGGGCTGCGCGACGCCCTGGCGCGCGCCGGCCTCGGCCTGGTGGTCGAGCACGTCGCTGGCGGCTACCGCCTGGTCGTCGACCCCGCCCTCGTGCCGGCGCTGGCCAGCCTGCTGTCGCCGCCCCCGCTGCCACAGCTCAGCCAGGCGGCGCTCGAGACGCTGGCGCTGGTCGCTTACCACCAGCCCGTCACGCGGGGCGAGCTCGAGGCCGCGCGCGGCGCCTCCTGCTCCTCGACGCTAGAGACGCTCCAGGAGCGCGAGCTCGTTCATGTGGTCGGGCAGAAGGACGTCGTCGGGAAGCCGCTGCTGTACGCCACGACCCCACGGTTCCTCCTCGAGTTCGGGCTCGGCTCGCTGGCGGACCTGCCGGCGGTGGAGGAGAACGCCCCAAGCAACTTCCTGCGCGGTTGAGCTGGCCGGTGGTCTACTCAGGCTGATCAGATCGTCGAGCGCTCCGCCAGGAAGCGCATGGCCAGTTTGTATCCGGCGACGCCAAGCCCAACGATGGAGCCGGCGCAGACGCCGGCGACCAGGCTGCGGTGCCTGAACTCCTCGCGCGCGGCCGTGTTGCTCAGGTGAACTTCCACGACGGGCACCGTTATGGCGGCGATGGCGTCTCGCAGCGCCACGCTCGTGTGCGTGTAGCCGCCCGGGTTGAGCACCACGCCGGTGGCGCCGCCCTCGGCCGCGCCGTGCAGCCAATCGATGAGTTGGCCCTCGTGGTTGCTCTGGCGGCAGACGGCCGACGTGCCGAGTTCCGCGGCCGTTGCCACGCACACGGCCTCGAGGTCCGCGAGCGTCGAGTGACCGTACACGTCGGGCTCACGCTTGCCCAGCAGGTTCAGGTTGGGACCGTTCAGGACCAGGATCATGCGGTGACCTCCAACAGCTCGTTCCAGGCGGCGGCGAGTTCGGGCTCGCTCAGGTCGGTGACGAGCACCGTCCGGCCAAGCTCCGCGAGGAGCACCATCCGCAGACGCCCGTCGGCTACCTTCTTGTCGCGTGCCATGAACGCGCGCACGTCGTCGAAGGTCCGGCTCGGGAGCGGCGCCGGCCCGACCCAGGCGAGGAGCTCGAGCGTGGTCCGCACCACGTCGACGAAGCCGCGGGCCCGCCCGACGAGCGCGGCGAAGACGAGCCCGTAGGCCACCGCGTCGCCGTGGGCCAGCGTATGGCCGCTGACGCCCTCAAGCGCATGCGCCAGCGTATGGCCGAGGTTGAGATAGGCGCGAACGCCCTGTTCTCGCTCGTCGGCCGCTACGATGGCGGCCTTCACGGCCACGTTGCGAGCGACGACCTCCGTGAGCAGCGCCACCGGCGCGTCGGGCCCCCAACCGTCCTTGAGGGCGGGGAGGAGGTCGGGCGCCGCGATGAGCGCGTGCTTGAAGGCCTCGACGCTGCCCTGGCGGAACTCGCGCTCCGGCAAGGTCGCGAGCGCGCTTACGTCCGCGATGACCGCCTGGGGCTGCCAGAAGGCGCCGACGAGGTTCTTGCCCTGTGGCAGGTCGATGCCGGTCTTGCCGCCGACGCTCGCGTCCACCATCGCCAGGAGCGAGGTCGGTGCCTGGTAGAAGGCGACGCCCCGCATGTAGCTGGCCGCGAGGAAGCCGCCGAGGTCGCCCACCACGCCGCCGCCGAGGGCCACGACGGCGCCGTCGCGCGGGAAGGCCGCGCCGGCCAACTCCTCCAGGAGCTGCCCGTACTGCGCTAGGGACTTGCTCGCCTCGCCCGCCGGGACGACGAGCTCGAGAACGTCCTTGCCGGCGGCGGCGAGGGCCCGCACGACCGCGGGCGCGTGGCGCGTCGCCACGTTCGAGTCCGTGACGAGCGCGACGTGCCGCTGGCTGACGCTCTGGGGTAGGAGCGAGCCCAGCAGGCCCGGGCCGACGCTGACGGTGTAGTCGGGGGAGACCGCCACGCGGACGTCGAGGCTGTGCGGCGCGCGGCCCGCCTCGATGGGGGCCGGGCGGGGGGTGGGAGCCGAGATGGGGTCGACGCGGCCTCCGTCGCCGTTCTGTCGCGCGCTCATAGAAGACCTCCCTCGCGGTCGCTGCTCATGCCCGCGGCCTCCCGCTCGCGCTTCCACTCCTGCAGTCGCTCCACGATCTCCTCGACGACGTCGACCGACGGCCTGCCGTCGGTCGAGACCTTGAACGACGCGGCGTCGTCGTAGGCGGCCGCGCGTGCGGCCATGAGCTCGCTGATCCGCTGCATGGGGTCCTCGTTCTGTAACAGGGGCCGGCGGCTCCGCCTCGTGCGGCGGTAGACGGTCTCCGGGCTCGCCGTCAGCACGACGACCGGCCCGCGCGCCTTGAGGGTGGCGCGGTTCTCGGGCCTCACGACCGTGCCGCCGCCCGTCGAGATGACGACCTCGTCGAGCCTTACGCAGCGGTGCACGACCTCGGTCTCGTAATCCCTGAAGACCTTCTCGCCGTACAGCTCGAACAGGTCGGGGATGCGCATGCAGCTGACGCGCTCGATGACCCGGTCGGTGTCGATGAAGGTCAGTTGCAGGCGCCGCGACAGCTCCCAGCCGATCCGGCTCTTGCCGGTGCCCATGAAGCCGGCCATGGCCAGCCAGGTCACGACTCGCTCCGGCGGGAGGTGGCGGTGGCCGTCAGGCATGCGCGGGGTCGTTCTCAGTACTCGGCTGCGTAGGCCCGGTGAGCCGCGAGCCGTTCCCGCAACTCGTCGAGGGTGTCGCCGCCGAACTTGTCGACGAAGGCGTCCGCGAGGGTCAGGGCCGCCATGGCGAGCACGACGATCGACGCGGCGGGCACGGCCGTCACGTCGGAGCGCTCGCGCGCGGCGTCGGCCGGCTCGTGGGTGACGACGTCGACGGTCGGCAACGGGCGCATCAGGGTGGCGATGGGCTTCACGGCGGCGCGCACGATGAGCTCCTCGCCGTTGGTCATGCCGCCCTCGAGCCCGCCCGCCCGGTTCGAGGCGCGACCGTACCGCTCGGCGCCGCCCGCCATGGCGTCGTGGACCTGGCTGCCGGGCAGGCCGGAAGCGCGCCAGCCGTCGCCGATCTCGAAGCCCTTGACGGAGTGGATGCTCATGACGGCCTGTGCGAGCCTGCCGTCCAGCTTGCGGTCCCACTGCATGACGCTCCCCAAGCCGATGGGCACGCCGCGGAAGCGCGCCTCGACGACGCCGCCCAGCGTGTCGCCGTTCTCCTTGGCCGAGTCTATGAGGTCGATGATGCGGTCCTCGGCGCTCTGATCGAAGGTCCGCAGCGGGCTCCCGTCGAGGTCGGCCACGCGGTCCCAGTGCATGCCGCCGTCGCACTCGACGCCGCCGAGGCTCATGACGCGAGCGCAGGCGTCGACGCCGAGCTCCTCCAGGAGCCGCAGCGAGACGGCGCCCGCTGCCACGCGCGAGGCCGTCTCGCGCGCCGAGGCGCGCTCCAGCACGTCGCGCAGGTCCTTGTGGCGGTACTTGATGCCGCCGGCGAGGTCGGCGTGGCCCGGACGCGGCTGGGTGAGGGCGCGCTTGCGCGGCTCGTTGCCCGGTTCGGCGCCCATGACGTCTTGCCAGTTGGCCCAGTCGCGGTTGAGGATCTCGATGGAGAGGGGCCCGCCGGTCGTGCGGCCGGCCCTGACGCCGCCCTTGAAGGTGGCGTGGTCCTGCTCGATGAGCATGCGCTGCCCGCGGCCGTAGCCGGCCTGGCGGCGGCGCAGCCACGGGTCTATGTGGTCGGTCGCCACGAGGGGCAGCCCGGCAGGCACCCCGTCCAGTAGGACCGTGAGTGCCGGGCCGTGGGTCTCGCCTGCGCTTAAGTACCTGAGCATCGGATTAGGGTAGCACGCGCCCAGAACCGACCGCTCAGCCGACCCGCATGCGGACGCTCTTGAGCTGCAGGTAGTTGTCGACCGCCTGCTGGCCCTCCTCGCGCCCGATGCCGCTGAGCTTGTAGCCGCCCGCCGGGCACGAGACGTCGCCGCAGAACCACTCGTTGACGTAGACCTGGCCGGACTGCAGCCGCGCCGCCATCCGGTGGGCCCGCCCGAGGTCGTTCGTCCAGAGCCCGTTGGCCAGGCCGTACTCCGTGTCGTTGGCCAACGCGACCGCCTCGGCTTCCGTCGCGAAGCCCTGGATCGTGACCACCGGGCCGAAGACTTCCTCGCGGACGATGCGCATAGTGCTGCTCACGCGGTCGAAGACGGTCGGCGCCACGAAGTAGCCGTTCGCCAAGGCGCCCTCGGTGACCCGCCCGCCACCGGCCAGCAGCCTGGCGCCCTCGGCCTTGCCCACCTCGATCATGTCGAGCACGTGGCGCATGTGGCGCTCGGAGACCACCGGGGTTATGTCGTGGTCCTCCATGCCCGGCCCAACGCTGAGCCGCGCCACGCGTTCGAGGAACAACTCGGTGAAGGGCGCAAGGACGTCGGCGTGAACGAGCAGGCGCGGCCCCGCCACGCAGATCTGGCCCGCGTTGGAGAAGGCCGCGGCGATGCTGCCGCTGACGGCCGCCTCGAGGTCGGCGTCGGGGAAGACGATGTTCGCGGCGTTGCCGCCGAGCTCGAGCACCAAGCGCTTCATGGTCTTGGCCGCGCGCTCCATGACCCGCTGCCCCACGGCCACGGAGCCGGTGAACGTGACCCCGTGGACGTCGGGGTGGGCCAGCAGGGCCTCCCCGACGGTGGAGCCGGGGCCGGGCAGGACGTTCACGAGGCCGTCCGGCAAGCCGGCCGCCTTGGCGATCTCGCCGAGCCTGATGGCGCCGAGGAGGGCGTCCTGGGCGGGCTTGATGATCGCGGCGTTGCCGGCCGCCAGCGCCGGCGCCAGGCTGCGCGAGGCCTCCCAGAGCGGTCCGTTCCACGGGACGATGTGAGCGGTCACGCCCAGGGGCTCACGCACCGTGTAGACGTGGTAGCCGTCCCTCACGGGCAGCTGGTCGCCGGCGAGCTTGTCCGCCAGGCCGGCGAAGTACTCGAGGCGCCGCGCCGCGATGTCGCGAACCGTTATCACGGAGTAGGCGAGGGTGCCGCCCGCGTCGAGCGTCTCGAGCCGGGCGAGGTCGTCGGTCTCGGCCAGGAGCGCGTCGGCCATGCGCCGCAGCGCGGCCGAGCGCTCGCGGGGAGTCAAGGCTTGCCACTCCGCGGCGGCCGCGGTTGCCGCGGAGACCGCCAGGTCGACGTCGGCGCGCGTGCCGAGCGCGACCTGCGCGACAGCCTGCCCGGTCGCGGGGTCGATGGCGTCGAAGCGGCCGCCCCCCGTGGCCTCGCGCCACTCGCCTCCGATGTACAGCCCGAACTCTCTCATGATCCGTGGGGTCTCCTTAGCGCCTCGGTGGTCTAGGGTAGGCGTGGCCGCAGCTCGGCGAGGTCGCCGAACGTCTGAGTCAGCGCCGGGTACAACCCTTGGAACACCGCATAGACGTCGTCGTACACGGCCGCGCTGCCCTGGTCCGGCTCGTAGGTGCGCTCGAAGCGGACGAGCTCGCGCGCCACTTCGGTCAGGCTCGCGCCGGTCGCGGCGGCTCTGGCGAGGATCGCGGCGCCCATGACGCCCGAGTCCTTGACCTTGGGCACGGTCACGGGCCGGCGCGTGACGTCGGCCTTGATCTGGTTCCAGACGCCGACGCGCGCCGTGCCGCCAGTGGTCACGAGCGAGTCGACGGAGGCGCCGAGCTCTTCCAGCACGCCGATCACGCTGCGTATCCCGAACGCGACCCCCTCTAGCACGGCCCGCGTGACGTGCTGGCCGCGGTGCTTGCTTCCCAGCCCGACGAGCGCGCCGCGCGCGTCGGCGGAGTAGACGGGGGTGCGCTCGCCGAGGAGGTAGGGGAGCATGACCAGCCCCTCGGACCCGGGCGGCACCGTGGCGACGGCTTCCAGCGCGGCCGCCAGGCCGGTACCGGGGTGCCATGCCGCGAGGGCCCAGTCGAGCGCGCTGCCGCCGTTGGACATCGAGCCGCCGACCAACCAACCGCTGCCGAAGGGGCTGGGGATGCCGAACACGCGGAAGCGTGGGTCGGGGAGGGGCTCGGGCCAGCAGAGGGACACCCCTTCCGAGGTGCCTCCGACGTTGCAGAGCCGCCCCGTGACGGTGGCGTCGGCCCCGAGCCAGTGCGCGAACGCGTCGACGGTACCGGAGACCACCGCGCAGCCTCGTGCCAGGCCCAGCCTCTCTGCCACGCTCGGCGCGACCTCGCCGACGATGACCCCAGGCGGCACGGCCGTCTCGGGGAACTTGGCTGGGTCCAGTTCGGCGGCCACCACGCGCTCGGGCGTCCACTGGCGCAGGCGCGGGTGCGGGTAGGCGGTCACGGCCGACCCGGTGAGGCGGAACTGCAGGTAGTCGTAAGCCTGCAGGAAGGCGGCGGTCCTCGCGTACACGTCGGGCTCGTTGCGCTTGAGCCACATGATGCGCGGGAGCGCCTCGAACTCCACCCTAACCGGGGTGCCGATCTTCTCGCCCAGCCACGCCGCCTCGGCGGTCGCTCGGCGGTCGGCCCACGTCAGCGCTGGTCGCAGGGCGCGCCCTGCGCCGTCGACAGGTACGATGGTCGGACTCTGCGCTACGACGCACACGGCGCGTACCCTGGCGAGGTCGACGCCCGCGCGTGCCTGCCCCATGGCGGCCTCGAAGGCCCTCCACCAGTCGTCGGCGCTCTGCTCGGCCCAACCCGGTCCGCCCGACTGCAGGTCGTAGGTAGCTCGGCCGGCGGCCAGCTCGGCGCCGGACGCGTCGAAGACCCCGAGCTTGAGGCTGCTCGTCCCCAGGTCGACGCCGAGGTAGAGATCGCCGGTCATGTCTGGCGGTCGCCGGCTACAGCTCGGTCAGCGCCTGGTCGACGGTGGCGTCTTCGTGGATGATCCGCGCCAGCGCGCGCACGATGCCGCGCGTGTTCGCGTGGCGCCAGACGTTGCGGCCGACCGCCACGCCGGAAGCTCCGCCCTTGATCGCGTCGTGGACCATGGTGAGGAGGTCGGCGTCGCTCTCCTGCTTGCTGCCGCCGAGGACCACGACGGGAGCGAAGACGCCGGACGTCAGCGACGAGAAGCTGGGCACGTCGCCCGTATAGAGGGTCTTGATGATGTCGGCTCCCACCTCGGCTCCGATGCGGCTGGCCAGCGTGATGTTGTCGGGGGTATGGACGGACTTGTCGAAGCCGCCCGGCATCATCTCCGCGAGGAGCGGCATGTTCCAAGCGATGCACTGCCCGGCGATCCGGGCGAGGTTGTGCAGGGTCTGGCCCTGGTTGACGCCGGGGAAGCCCATGGCCGCGACGGCGTCGGCGCCGAGGCGCAGCGCGTCCTCGACCGTGTAGCGCTGCTCGAAGACCATGGAGTTGTCGAGGTTCGAGCCCGCGCCGTCCACGCGCATGATGAGGCTCATGCGTCCGAAGCGGTCGGCGAACGTCGACGCTATGCCCATGGTGGTGAGGACCGCGTCGGCGCCGCCCTCGCGCACCTCGTCGAGGATCCGTCCCGGGTCGGCCGAATGGGGGAGCACGTTCATGAACGACCCGTGGTCCATCGCCACGATCAGGGAACGGCCGTTCTCGCGGAAGATCCGCTGCATCCTACGTCTCTTGGCCAGTTTGCTCTGCACTGTGTCCTCCGATGCGGGCGAGACGCCCGCGGGCTAGTGGTCCTCGAAGGCGGTCCCGGCAGGGCCGCCATGGGTTGGGCTCGTTACGCCGTGCTCAGGACGCCGTGCTCACGGGCTCGTTACTCCGCGATCACGACGCCGGGGCCTCCTCAAGAAGCCATGCTCACGACGACGCGCTGCGTGGCGCCTCTCGGCACGCCGAGTGCGAGCTCGCCAGGGAGGTCGTCAAGGCCGATCCGGCGCGAGACGAGCGGCTCCAGATCGAGCCCGGGCAGGAGCTGCACCGCCCTGCGCACGTCGTCGCGCGTGCGCGACTCGGTGCCGTCGATGCGGATCTCGTTGTAGTGGATGCGGTTCCAGTCGACGGCGATCTTGGCGGGCGGGTAGCTCGCGGCGTACAGCACGACCGTGCCGTACTTGCCGGTCATGTCTATCGCCTGCTCCGCGGCGGCGGCCACGCCGGCGGTGACGAAGACCGCGTTGACGCCGCGGCCGTCCGTCAACTCCTTGGCGGCCTGGACCGGATCGTGGGTGGTCGGGTCGACGGTCGCCGTGGCGCCGAGGCGCTCCTCGACGAACGCGCGACGCTCGGCGTCGGGGTCGCTGACGAGCACCTTGCAACCCTGCAGCCTGGCCAGGGCGACGTGCAGCGAGCCCATGGTGCCGGCGCCTATGACGGCGACGGTGTCGCCGAGCCCGACGGTCGTCTTGCCGAAGCTGTGCAGCACGCAGCCGAGGGGCTCGGCGAGCGCGGCGATGTGGTCTGGCACCGACTCGTCCACCTTGAAGACCTTCGCGGGGTCGACGGACACGTACTCGCCGAAGCCTCCGCCCATCAAGTGCCTGCCTTCCCAGGTCAGGCCCTCCTTGAAGAGCCTCACGCACTGGTTGTCCATGCCGCGCACGCAGTAGTAGCAGCGGCCGCACCGGTAGACGAGGTCGAGCGCCACCTTGTCGCCCTCGGAGAAGCCGCTGTCGGCCGGCGCCGCCACGACGCGGCCCGCGACCTCGTGACCCGCGATCACGGGCATGGGGATGTGCTTCTGGGCCCCGCTGTAGATCCGGCGCTCGAACGTGCAGATGCCCGTGCTCGTCACCCTGACGAGGACCTTGCCCGGTTCGGCCGCTGGCCGCCTGAGCTCCTCGAGGCGGATGTCCTCGGCACCGTAGAAGGTCGCAGTTCTCATCGAATCGCTCACTTGACGTCCCTCCTCGGGGTCAGTCCTGGTCGTGCTCGGTGTCGTCCTCGGCTCGGCCACCTGGCTGGCGCCACGGCTCCTGAGCGAAGTCGAAGCGCTGGTCCGGCCTGCCTAGCTTCTGGAGCAAGATGCGGTTGTACTTGGTGAAAGCGGAGCGGAAGCGTTCGGCGTCGGTGGCGAAGAGGCGGACGAAGAGCAGGTCGACCACGAGCAGCTGGGCGATGCGCCCGCCGAGGCTGCCGTCAGGCAGCAGGTGCTGCGTCACGGACGTCGGGACCACTATGTCGGCCGCCTGGATGATGGTGGAGTCGCGGAAGTTCGTGAGGGCGATGGTGAGGGCCCCCTGGTCTCGCGCCATGGCCAGGTTCTCGATAACGCCGCGGGTCTCGCCCGAGTACGTGATGGCCACTGCGACGTCCCCCGAGCCGAGGCTGGCGGAGGAGATGGCCTGGGTGTAGGAGTTGTCGAAACTCGACGCGTAGATGCCGAGGCGCTTCAGCTTCTCCACCAGGTCTCTGCCGACCAGGTAGGACGTGCTCACGCCGTACACGTCGACGTGTCTGGCGCCGCCCAGGGCCTGCGCAGCGGCGTCGAGGGCGCCGAAGTCCATGCCGGCGACGGTCTCGCGGAGGCCGAGGACCGTGTTGTCCAGTAGGGTGGAGGCGTAGCTCTCGTCCTCGAGCGGGGCCGTGTCATCGAACTGCGGCAGGAGGGTGCCGACCTCCTGGGCCAGCGCGATCTTCATCTCCTTGAGGCCGTCGAAGCCTATGTCCTTGGCGAGCCGCACCACGGTGCTCGGACTGGTATGACAGCGGGAAGCTAGCTCTTGCACCGAACAGCTCAAGGCCTGGCTCGGTTGCTGCAAGATGAACTCGGCCACCCGTTGCTGCGCGGCCGAGAGGCTCGTGAAGCTCTGGCGGAGCCTCTGGAGGCAGTGGCGCGAAGGGCGGGCGGTTGCCATGACCTTCTCACGATAGTCCCGCGGGGCGACGCCTGTCAAGACAAAATTCGCCGGGGCGGTACTTTGTACCATCCGTCACTCGACGGCGCCCTTGCGCCATGCTAGAAGTGACCACCATGGAACTAGACGTGGCCTTCACCCCAGCCGGCGACCCGCGCGACGTCGCCGTCGTCATCGACGTCCTGCGCATGACAACGACGGCGGCCGCCCTGCTCGCGGGCGGGATGGAGCGGTTGACCATCGTGGCCGACACGGCCGACGCCATCGCCCATGCGGGGGCCTCGGGCGCGCTGCTCTTCGGCGAGCGCATGGGGTTGCCGTACCCGGGCTTCGACGGGGGCAACTCGCCCGTCGAACACGCGAGGCGCGACTACGGCGGCAGGTCGGCCATCCTATGCACTACCAACGGCTCCAAGGCGGTCGGCGTCGTCGCCGGCGCCCGCCACGTGCTGTTGGGCGCGATAGTCAACGCCCCCGCCGTAGCGCGCCTGGCGGTGAGCCTGGCGCGTGAGCGCATCACGCTCGTGTGCGCCGGCACCGACGGCGCCGTCTCCCTCGACGACGTGCTTGGCGCGGGTTGCATCGCGGCGGAGGTGATGCGCCATGGAGGCTTCGAGCCCACCGACGCGGCGAGGATCGCGCTGACTGTCGCGGCCGGCGGGGCGGGCGTCGGCGCCACGTTGGCCTCGGCGGGGCACGCCCACACCCTCGGTGGGCTAGGGTTCGCCGAGGATGTCGAGTACGCCGCCAGGCTCGGTAGCGTGGCGCACGTGGCCCGGTTGGTCGGGCGCGCCCCGTTCGAGTTCGAGGCGGTCGTGCCCGGCTGACGGGCCGGCCGCGTCCCGGGCGAGCCCCCGGGTAGAAACTTTCTTTCGCCCTCTGGTATAACTGTTCACCAGCGCCGCCTAGACTTGGAGTGAGCACGCCCAGCATGCACCACTTCGTCGTAAAACGCCTTCTGCGCGGGATCGCGACCGTCTGGTTCGTGCTGACGGCCGTCTTCCTGGCTTCCAGGGTGGCGGGCGACCCGGTCACGTTCCTCCTGCCAGACAACGCCACGCCCGACCAACGGGCCGAGCTGCGCCAACGGCTCGGGCTGGACAAGTCCATCGCGGAGCAGTACGTGCTCTACCTACGCGGCGTCATCACGGGCGACTTCGGCGACAGCTTCAGGGAACGGCGGCCCGTCACCCAAGCGTTCGCGGAGCGCCTGCCGGCCACGCTGCAGCTCGCCGCGGCGTCGCTCGCGCTCGCCGTCTTGCTCGGCGTGGGGGCAGGCATCTTCGCCGCCCTCAACCGCAACGGCCCCCTCGACCGCCTCATCATGTCGCTAACGTTCGTCGGCCAGGCTTTGCCGAACTTCGTGCTCGGCATCGGGCTGATCCTCGTGTTCAGCCTGCTCCTGCGCTGGCTGCCGAGCGGCGGGTACGGCGACTGGCGCAACTTCATCATGCCCGTCGTCACCCTGGGCACGAGCTCGGCGTCGAGCATCGCTCGCCTCACGCGCAGCGGCATGCTGGACGTCCTGAAGCAGGACTACGTCAGGACCGCCAAGGCCAAGGGCCTGGTCGGAGCGGCCGTCGTCCTCCGGCACGCCCTGCGCAACGCCGCCCTGCCCGTCGTCACCCTCCTCGGCATGCAGGCGGGCGTGCTCATCGCCGGCTCCGTGATCGTCGAGACCGTGTTCGCGTGGCCCGGCGTCGGTCGGCTCATCGTGACGGCCGTGACGTTCGGAGACTTCCCGGTACTGCAGTTCGCCATCGTGATCGTGTCGGCCAGCGTGGTCCTCGCCAACAGCCTGACGGACGCGCTCTACACCGTCCTCGACCCTAGGGTGCGGGTAGCGTGACGCCGCGACGCGCGCGGCGCGCGGCTGGGGCGGCGGACGCGGCGGCCGCGACGGACGTGGCGGACAGGTCCGCCGGGACCGCCGGGACCGCCCGGACCCGGCGGCGGAAGGTGCCGCCGCTCATCGTCGCCTGCTGGGTCATCCTCGGGCTGCTCGTCGCCCTCGCCGTCTTCGCGCCGCTCATCGCCCCCTACGACCTCCGCACTCAGAGCCTCCTGCAACGCCTCAAGCCGCCCGCCTTCATGGGCGGTTCGGCGGACCACCTCCTGGGCACGGACCAGCTCGGCCGGGACATGCTCACGCGGCTGCTCTACGGCCTCAGGACCACGCTCGGCATCGCGGCCATCGGCACCGTCATAGGCATGACCCTCGGCGTCACCCTCGGGGTGCTGTCGGGCATGTTCGGCGGCTGGCTCGACGACGCCGTCATGTTCCTCGTCGACGTGCAGATGTCGTTGCCGTTCGTGCTGGTCGCGTTGACCGTCATCGCCATGCTCGACACGAGCCTCCTCGTGCTCGTGCTCGTGGTGGGCATAGCCGGCTGGGAGATCCACGCCCGGGTGGTCAGGGGTCAAGTCATGGCCGTCAAGGGGCTCCCGTTCGTGGAGGCCACGCAGGCGCTCGGGGCCCGGCTGCAGCGCGTCGCGCTCAAGCACGTGCTGCCCAACGTCGTGTCCCCGATCATCGTGCTCACCACCGTCAACTTCAGCTACGTCGTGCTGCTCGAGTCCGCGCTCTCGTTCCTTGGGCTGGGGGTGCAGCCGCCGAACACGTCGCTCGGCGCCCTGCTCGGCGCGGGCCGCGACTACATGGTGTCGAACTGGACCCTGCCCGCGTTGCCCGGGTTGCTGATCGTCATGATCACCATGGTCGTATCGCTCATCGGCGACTGGCTGCGCGACGTACTCGACCCGCGCCAGCGCGACTAGGAGGCGCGGGCAACATGGAACGACCGACCATCGCCGAGATAGCCGAACGCCTGCGGAGCAAGGCCATGTCGCCCGTCGAGCTCTTCGACGCTCATGCGCGCCGCCTATCCGCGCTCGAGCCGGTGCTCAACGCCTTCGTCACGACCACCCTCGACGAGGGGCGCGCCGCCGCCGTGGCGGCCGAGGCGGCCCTCGCGCGCGGCACGGCTCGCGGCCCGCTGCACGGCGTGCCGGTGGCGCACAAGGACATCTACTTCACGCGGGGCGTCAGGACCACCGCGGGCAGCCGCGCGCTGGACGACCACGTGCCCGCGTACGACGCGACCGTGGTCGAGCTCCTCGCCGCCGCCGGCGCCGTCAGCCTCGGCAAGGCCAACTGCCACGAGCTCGCCTGCGGCGCCATGCAAGGCTTCGGCGTCACCAGGAACCCTTGGGACCCGGGCCGCGCGGCGGGAGGCTCGAGCTCAGGGTCGGCGGCCGCCGTCGCCGGCCGCGTCGTCATGGCGGCTACGGCAAGCGACACGGGCGGTTCCGTCAGGGTGCCCGCGTCCTTCACCGGCACCGTCGGCCTGAAGCCGACGTTCGGGCGCGTCAGCCGGCACGGCCTGTTCCCGATCAGTTACACGCTCGACCACCCTGCGCTCCTCACGAACTGCGTGGCCGACGCGACAACGGTGCTCGGCGCCATGTCCGCGCCGGATTCCAAGGACAGGACGACCCTGGCGAGGCATGACGAGGCGCGCTGGCCGGCCCTCGCCGACGACCTCGCGGGCCTGCGGTTGGGCGTCCCCGCCGCCCTCCTCGCCTCGGGCCTCGACCCCGAGGTGGAGGCGGCGCTCGCCGCCGCTGTGAGGCGGCTCGAGGAGCTGGGGGCGACGCTCGTGCCGGTGGAAGTGGCGGGGTTCGACCTCGTCGCCCCCACGCACTCGGTCATCTGGTTGGCGGAAGGGGCTAGCCGGCTGCGCGGGCTCATCGCGCGTAGGCGGGCCAGCGTCGGGGCCGTGGCGGCCAGGCGGATGCTGCCCGGCCTCCTGCTGACGGCGAACGACTATTTCCTGGCCATGCACGTGAGGGAGCGCCTGAAGGAGTCCATGCAGAAGCTGTTCGCTACGGTGGACGTGCTCCTGCTGCCGACCACGCCGTTCGCCGCCCATGCGATCGACGACCTGAAGGCCGCCAGGAGCGACGTGTCGCGCTTCAACCGCCTGGCCAACCTCACGGGTGAGCCGGCGGTGGCGCTCCCGTGCGGTTTCACGGCGGGCGGCCTGCCCATCGGCATGCAGCTCATGGGACGCGCTTGGAGCGAGGGGCTGCTCCTTCGCGTCGCAGGGGCCTACGAGACGGCCATGGCCTGGCGTGAGCGGGGTCCGGACGAGCGCGCCCTGGCGGAGTGGCACGACGACGGGAAGGCAGAGGAGTACCTCCGCCAACTCGAAGGTCCGGCCGTAGACTACGGCCCGCTAGAGGCTGGCGGCAAGGGCGAGGGCGAGGCGGCGGACTGGGTGCGGCGGCGAGCGGCCGCAGCGGGGCTCGCGCTCGCGGACAACGACGTGGACGGCCTTAGCACGCAGGCGCGCGGCCTCATCGCGGCGCTGGCCGGCATGCGCTCGTCCGTCGACCCCACCGGAACGACCTCCGCCCTCGAGTACCTGTCCTAGGCATGCGCACGCGAGACCAACAGGGCGGCGGTGGCTCCAGAGCCACCGCCGCCCGCCTTCCTGTCTTGCTTTGCCTAGGCCGTGAGGGTCACTCGAAGGACAGGTTCGAGGGCCTCAGGTCCATGTAGAAGTCGCTGTACGGCTGCCAGCTCACGCCGTCGCGGATGCCGTAGAACTCCACCGAGTAGTAAAGGGTCGTACCCGGCGCTTCGTCCTCCCAGATATCGAGCATGCGCCAGTAGGCGGCCCGCCGGGCGTCGCGGTCGGTCGTGCGGAGCGCTTCCTCGCCGAGGCGGTTGAACTCTTCGGGAGCCGTCCAGTACCCGCTCGCCTGCGGTGGCCCCGACGGGCTCCAGTTCGCCCACAGGCCGCCGGCCGGGTCGGCGTAGCGCATGGAGTTGGACCAGGTGTTGACCATGGCCATGGGGTCGTCGGCCGCCAGTCCGAAGAGCTCGGCGGGACCCGCGACGACGCGTACCTGCGCGTCGATGCCGATGGCGCGCCACATCTCGACGATGGCCTCGGAGGCCGCCATGAAGTTCACGTACCAGGTCGGGTGGGCGTTCAGGTAGATCGTCTGGCCCGTGTAGTCGGACTCGGCGAGCAACTCGCGGGCGCGCTGCGGGTCGTACACGTCGACCGGCCTGTCGGCGTCGTACATGTCGCCGAAGGCCTTGAACTGGTGGCTGCGAGGCACCTCGGCCGCGCCGCCCCACAGGGCGTCGGACAGGAGCTGGCGATCGATCGCCAAGTTCATCGCCTGCCTCAGGAGCTTGTCGGACAGCGCCGGGTTGTTCGTGTTGTAGCGCAGGAGGTGGATGTTGTCGAGGACCGCCTCGCGGACGGAGACGCCGGAGAACCTACGGATGGTGTCGAGCTGGTCGGGGGGAACGGCCGTGATGATGTCGACCTCGCCGTTGACGAGCGCCGTGATGCGCGCCGCCGTCTCGGGGATGACCCTGAACACGACGTGCTTGGCCGTCGGCAGGCCACCCCAGTAGTCGTCGAACGCGTCGAGGGTGAGCTGGTCGCCGGTGGAGAATGACGCCACCTTGTAGGGCCCCGTTCCGACGGGCAGCTGGTTGAACCGGGACGCTTCCTCGGGGGTGGCGTAGGCCCCGGCTGGCAGGATGGCCGTCTCCTGCATCGTCAGGACCTGCTCGAGCACGGGATCGGGGGAGAGGGTGTGGATCCGCACGGTGTGAGCGTCTATGGCTTCGATGTTCGCGATGTTCTTAAGGGTGCCGCGCGCCGTCACGAAGTCGGAGGCCGGATCGATGATCCGTTCGAACGAGTAGACGACGTCCTCGCTGCCGAAGTCGCTGCCGTCGTGGAACTTGACGCCCTGACGGAGCTCGAGCTCGAGCGTCGTGTCGTCGACCCAGTGCCAGGCGGTGGCGAGGCCGGGCTGGAGGCCGCCTTCGAGGAAGTCGCGGTGGATGAGGCGGTCGAAGACGGAGTACAGGGTTCGGAAGCCGTTGGCGCCGATGTTGATGTTTACCGCGGGGTCCAGTCCGTCGGGCAGCCCCGTGACCCCGATCCTGAGGTCGGGCCTCGCGTCCTGGGCCGAGGCGATGCTGACCAAGGCTATGACGAGTGCGACGAGCGCTCTACGCATTGTCTAGTCTCCTTACTACGCGGTGGTGCGATGCTTGAAAGCTCCTAAGCTCTTCTCTCGACGACACGGTCATTGGGCCAACTCGGTCACCTCACAAGCTGCACGGCGGCCAGCCCGTCCTGCCTGCCATGGGTCTTGGCCCCACCCCTGCCTCTCGCTGAACTACGCGAACAATGTATCATGGCGGGGCAATAAGTTCCATGAGCCGGATCATGGTGCCGGCCGAGTGTTAGAAGGTGCGTATGCAAGCTGAAGTCCGCGGACGCCGGAGGGTCCTCATCATCGGAGCGGACGGCCTTAGGCCCGACCTGGTCGACCCCCGGCGCATGCCCACCTACCACGCCCTCCTCGCCCAGGGTTCGCTCTTCACGGCGTTCCACTCCGCCTTCCCGACCCATACGCGCGTGAACATGACCACCCTGACGACCGGCACGAAGCCTGGCAGGCACGGCGTCATCAACAACACGATGTACGTAGCGGGGGCTGCGGCTCCCATCGACACCGCCGACCCAAGGCAACTCCTCGAGTTCGAGAAGTTGAGCGGGGAGAGCGTGGTGCTCACCCCGACGCTCGGCGATCGACTGCGCAAGCAAGGGGAGCGCCTGGCCGTGGCGGCGTGCAGCACGCCGGGCGCGTCGCTACTCTGGAACCCCAAGAACCCGCAGCGCGTCCTCAACGCCAGCACCGACTACGGCGACGCGGACCTCGCCGCCGTGCGCGACAAGCTCGGCCCGGTCGGGCCCGATGTCGGGCGTACCAAGTACAACGCCTGCCGCTGGGCCACCAGGGCCCTCATCGACGTGCTGCTCGATCAGCCGGAGAACCGCGTCATCACCTTGTGGCTCACGGAGCCGGACGCCAGCCAGCACTTCTACGGTCTCGGCTCACCCGAGGCGCTCGAGGCCCTGACGGTCGTGGACGAGTGCGTCAGCATGGTGGTGGACGCCCTCGCCCGCAAGGGGCTCGCCGACGAGTTCGACCTGCTCCTCGTGAGCGATCACGGCCACTCGTCCGTTCGCCACTCCGGCTCGCTCGCCGAGCACCTGATCGAGGCGCGCGACGCGCTCGACCTTGGCGACCTCATCGCGGTGGCCGACTTCATCTACTCCCCGACCGGCGATCACGACCCGAGCGCGTTGCCGCGCCTGGCCGACTGGCTGTTGGAGCGCCCGTGGTGCGGCCTGCTCTTCACGTCGGTGCCGGCCATGTACGGACACCGTGGCGTGCTGCCGCTCGAGCTGGCGACCGGCCCGCTGTCGCACGGCAGGGCGCCCCTCCTGGCCGTCAGCCCGACCTGGAGCCACGCCGTCAACGCGTTCGGCGTGCCTGGCAGCGTCGACACGCTGACCTCGTACTCGCCCCTCAAGTCCACCCACGGCACCGCCTCGCCTTACGACATGCGCGCGTTCTGCCTGGGGGTCGGGCCGAGGTTCGAGCGGGGTGCCCGCATAGACGTGCCGTGCGGCACCGTCGACATCGCTCCGACCGTGTGGGACCTCATCGGCAACGACGCCCCCTCGGCCAGCTACGGCTTCGACGGCGGCTCGCTACTCACCCTCGGGGCTGGGACGCCCGTACGCCGCGAGCGTGTGGCGGCCGAGTCGAGCAGGGAGGCGATAGAGGTCGCGCATGTCGACGGCAGGAGCTACTTCCTCGGAAGCGTGAAGCCCTAGCGCGAACGACAACGCGAACGCCGGGGTCCCATGTGCTGGAACCCCGGCGTCAGGCGGTGATTCTCGGCGCGTCGAGCGCCTTTAGTCGATGACCTGGGCCGTGACCACGAGGAGCAGGTCTGTGGTCTCGTCTTCCGAGCTCGTCGAGCCGAAGAGCTCGCCGATGATGGGGATGTACCCGAGAACCGGCACGCGCTTCTTCGTCATCTTGTACTGGTTCTGCATCAGGCCGCCGAGGAGCGCGGTCTGGCCGGGCTTGAGGTTGACGGTGGAGGAGACGGAGCGGTTGGACAGGTTGAGGAAGCTCGGGTCGTTGGTCGTGGAGAGGACGTCCTCCACCTTGGCCACGACGTTGAGGGTGACGCTGCCGTCCATGGCCACGCGCGGCGTTATCTCGATCTGCACGCCGTACGGGATCTCGCGCTCGATGTTCTCGCTGGCGCCCGGGATGCTGATGTAGATGGTGCCGCCGGACTGGATGTAGCCGCGCTGGTTGTCGAGGACCGTGATGTTGCCGTCGTCGACGCGACGCGCAAGGCCTTGCGTCTCGAGGGCATCGAGCACGGCGTTGATGTTGAACGACGAGACGGCGGCGGCCGTGTCGAAGATGAACTTCAGGCCGGTATCGAGGATGTTGGCGGTCATCTGCCCGAAACCGCCGGCGAGGTCGAGGCCCAGGTCGTAGCTGATGCTGTGTGCCACTTCCTGGATGCGGACCTGGACGTTCACCTGCTTGCGAGCCTGGTCGAGCAGCGGGATGAGCTGCGCCAGGTTCGCCTGGACGGCGGACGTGCCCGTGACGATGAGGGCGTTGGTGCGCGGCTCGGCCACGACCGTGAAGCTGGCGCCGGCGGCGGCGTCCTCGCCGCTCGCCGCTACACCCGTCGACTGCAGCACGGTGGCGAGGTCGTTGGCGACCGCGTTGTTGAGGAAGTACGTGCGCTGCTCCAGCTGGACCTGCTCGGCGGCCGTGTCGAACTGGTCGAGGAGGCGCCGCACTCGGTCGTGGTCGGCCTCGGTGGCGACGACCATGATGCTGTTGACGCCGGGTAGGGCCTGGATGTCGGTGGCGGGCATGGCGCGGTGCAGGATCTCGACGACCTGCTCCGGGTCGGTGTTGACGCGGTAGAAGCGCTGCTCGAGGTCGGACGCCTCGGGTACGGCGGTCACGGCGGTCTCCACCGGGGTGCGCAGGCGGCTCACGGAGGCCGGCGTGCCGACGACCACGATGTCGTTGTCGAGGAGCACGTAGTCGAGGTCGTTGAGGGTGAGGACGATGTTCCAGACCTGCCTGAACGGCTTCGGGTCACCGATGTCGTAGACGATGGTCTTGTCGGGCACGTCGTCCGTGATGGCGGTGAGCCCGATGGCCTTCGCCAGGGCCGTGATCATCACGGGCAACTGCTCGCCGTTGCTCCCGGTGCTGAACTCGACCGGCGCGTCGTAACGTTCGGCGTCCGGCAAGGGCGTGAGCTTCCCTTGTGCGAACGCGACGGCCAAGGTCGCAAGGAGGCTTAGGAGTAGGATCGTCCGCTTCATGATCACCGCCTGAGGTCCAGAGAGAGGACCTGGGTACTGTCACCCAGTGAGAACTTCGCTTCGTAACCACGCAAGTCAGCCAACACGATATCAGTGTCTGGCAACGACTGGCCCAAGGTAAGCACGACGGGCTGGTCGAGATGGTTGGCGCGGAAGACGCCAACGCTCAGAGGCCCGAGGGCCGTGCCGGTGAATCGCACGTCGTTGTCGCGGAGGTAGCGGCTCAACGTGTCGATGCCGGCCACCAGCGGGAGGCTCTGGACGTTCGTCGGGGGTGTGGTCGGAGTGAGGACCACCTCGGGCTCCGCAGGCTCCTCCGGCTCAGACGGCTGCCCAGGACCGAGGACCTCGACCGGTGGCGCGACGTCGCCGGCCGGTTGCTCGCCGACCTGCGGCAGGTCGGCCGCGGCGGTCTCGGTCGGCTCCGCGATGGCGGCCACGGGCGTCTCGGCCTGGTTGGGCGCCTGGGCAGGCGGGGTCGTGCGCGCGTCGCGCAGGATGTCTGGGGTGATCGGGAGCGTGCCGGACGGCAGCGGTCGCGGGAGCTCGCCTACCCCTCCTGACGCGGGCGCGAGGGCCCTGGGGGCCGGCGCCTGGGCGGGCTGGGCGGCTGCGACGGTCGTGCTGCTCGGCTGGCTGCTCGACGCGTTGGACCCGGCAGGGGGCGTGCCATCGTTGGTGACGACCACGACGGTCGGCTCCTGGCTGGCCGGCGGCGTCTCCGCGAAGACTTGCTGACTGGCGGGCTCCTGCGGCGTCTGGACGATGACGGGGGAGAAGGGGTTGATGTTGCCGCGCCTGCTCGCCTGCGGCCGGCTGGCGCCACCGGCGGGATCCTCTTCCTCGGCCGTCTCGACGACGGGCGGCGAGGTGACGAGGAAGGGTAGCTCGTCGACGACCAGGTCGCGCAGTACCACGGTGGGCGGGGCCACGACGGCGGGGACCGCCGCCGGCACGGTCGTCGCCGTGGCGCCGGCGGCCGCCTGGCCGTCCGGGCCGGCGGTCGCGGTCGCGCCGTTCGAAGAGGCCTCACCGACCGCGTCTGTGCCGACCAACGGGGCGGCGGTGGCGGTAGGCGAGTTGGTCGCCGCGTCGGCCGCGGCGGCGCCCGGGACGACAGTAGGCGTGTTGACCAGCGTCGTCTGCGGCTGCGGGTTCCTCAAGTAGCTCACCCAGACGAACGCCGCAGCGGCTACGAGCAGTAGCGCCAGCAGGATGCGAGCTGTTCTAGAAAGTGACATGGCCTATTGCTCCCCTGGGTCGCTACCCGTGTAGACGTAGACGGTGAAAGCGAAGGAGGCGTTGAGGTTCGGGTCGCTCGACGAGTTGTCCTCGATGTCGAGGCTCACGCGGCCGACCTTGGCGAACCGGCGCATGGCCTCGAGGCGCGCGAGGTAGTCCATGGTCTCCGCGTACGTGCCCTGGGTGTCGATGCTGAACCCGATGGGCCGGACGTCCTGGATGGACTCCTGGGCGGAGCCTTGGCTGAACGACCTGACCACCACGTCCGACTCCTGGGCGTTGGCGCGCAGCGAGTCGATGAGCCCGGCGATGTCGCTCTCGCGCGGGAGTTGCGCAAGGAAGTCGCGGCGGTCGGCCTCGAGCTCGGCCACGGCCAACCTGAGCGTCGGGAGGTTGCGCCGGGCGTCCTCGCCGCGCCGGATGTCGGCATCCAGCCGCGTGATGTCTGACTCGAGCTGGGCGATCCGGTCTTGCGTCGGGCTGTACATGTAGAAGTACCAGACGACCGCCGCGACTAGGGAGAGGACGATGCAGATGATGGCCCAGTCGCGCTGCTTGAGCTTGCTGAGACTGAACGACCTGCTCACCGCGCTCCCTCCTGGATGCTCCCCACGGTCAGCGAGTACTGGTAGACGCCTTCCTCATCGGAGCGCTGCGCGTTCTGGAACGCCACGCCGTAGTTCTCGCTTCGCTCCAGCGCGCGGATGAACTCGGCGAGCACCTCGGTGTTGGTGACCGTGCCGGACACGCTCATCTCGGCCGTCACGGGCCGACCCTCGTAACGTTGTGCGTCCGTCCTGGGCGGGAAGATGCTCTGCATCGACAGCGACCGGAAGTCGATGTCGGGCCGTGTGCCGCCGCCGACGGGGAGGTTCTCGAGGAGGCCCGCGATCTCGCCGGTCCACACGATCGTGTTCTCGCGCACGGACCTGGCCACCGCGATGAGCTGGTTGAGCTGCTGCTGGCGGGAGACTAGGTCGCGCTGCTCGCGCAGGAACGGCTGGAGGAGCGCGAGCTGGTCCTCGCGGGCGAGCTTCTCGCGCTGCAGGTTCGCGGCCGTGGCGTTGGCCGTGTACTGCATGATGCCGGCGACCACGAGCACGAGGAGCGGGAAGGCGACGGCCAACAGTCGCCAGTAACCGGGCTCGCGTACGCGACGTAGGTTCTTGGGAAGTAGGTTGATGTTAATCAACGCCGGCCACCCCCCTCAGCGCCAGACCCAACGAGACCGCGAACTCAGGAGCGATCTTCTTGAGGTACTGGGCGTCGAAACGCCCCTCGTCGAACGTGACGGCCAGCCACGGGTCGCCGAGCTCGACCTTGATGCCGAGGGCGTCGCCGATGGCGTCGGGCAACCCGCGCAGCTTGGCGCCCCCGCCCGTGACGAGCATGCGACTGATCGTGGCGTCGCCCGACTGCACGCGGAAGAACTCGAGCGACCGGCGGATCTCGGTGGTGAGCTCGACGAGCACCGGCCGGAGCGCGTCGTAAACGCGGCTGGGAGAGAACTGCTCGCGCTTGGCGTCGAAGTTGAGGAGGTCCTCCTCGTCTTCCGTCGGGATCGTGGCGGTGCCGTACTCGAGCTTGACCTCCTCCGCGCTATCGAAATCGAGCCCGAAGGCGCGCTGGATGGCGGTCGTGAAGTCGTCGCTGCTGACGTTGATGTTGCGGTTCATGAGCACGCGCTGCCCACGCACGAGGGTGACGGTCGAGGTGCTCGCTGCTATCTCGAGGACCACGCCTATCTCGTTGGCCTCGGTGAAGTTCTGGCCCGACAGCGTGGCCTTCGTGAGGTGCTCGCCGTGGAGCGAGCCGCGCAACGCCCTGAGGAGCGAGAACGGCTTGACGTCGATGACATGCGGCTCCAGGCCGGCATGCTTCAGGTAGTCGACCTGCTGCGAGACCTCGTCGAGGCGCGCTGCCGCGATGACAACCTCGAGCTGCTCACCCTCCGCGACGTCCTCCGGGTTATCCAGCACGAAGTAGTCGAGGACGACCTCGTCGATCGGGAAAGGGATGTAGCGCTCAGCTTCCCAGCGGATCGCCTCGTCGAGCTCCGCTACTGACATGCGGGGCACATGGATGTTACGGGTGATGGCCTGGCGGTTGCTCACCGCCGTGACGGTGAACCGCTTCTGGATGCCGGCTTCCTGGAAGAGCGCCTTGATCTCTTCGGCTAGTCCCTGTTGGTCGGTGACCTCGTCCTCGCTGACGAGGCCAGCCGGCATCGGTCTGACGGCCAGCGCGCTCAGCGTGGGCGGGTTGCCCGCGCGGAGCTCCACCACCTTGAGTGCGCTGGTCCCGACCTCGAGGCCGACCGCTTCGATCTTGGGACTTAGCATGCGAGCGAAGCGCTCGCGAAATGAGACCATAGCGTCCCCTCCTAGTAAATCTGGGGGAGTCTAGCACGCGACCTTCGCGCCACCACGTGAAATAATGCCGCACAGACCATCGCGCCCCGGGCATTCACCCAAGGGCAGTGGGCTCCGTGCCAGGCGCCCCTTCTCAGCCGTGGCCACCCTTGGCGAGGTCGTTGAACCGCACGTGCGCGTTGTGGAACTGGAGCTCGAGGCTGCCCGTCGGCCCGTTGCGCTGCTTGCCGATGATGATCTCGGCGATGCCGTGCTTCTCGCTATGCGGGTCGTAGTACTCGTCGCGGTAGATGAACATGACCAGGTCGGCGTCCTGCTCGATCGCGCCCGA
>JBDZVI010000131.1:0-4444 GCA_040255585.1 Deinococcaceae bacterium | reverse complement strand
TTCACCTTTACCGTCCGCACGACCACGTTCGCGGCCGACCCGCTTATCTGGCGGGTCGACGTGTCCACCACCTACCGCCGCACGAACCAGGCTGAGGGGACCTTCGATGTATCCACGCTCATCGATCAGTAAAGCGGCGGGCTTCACGCTCGTGGAGATGCTCGTTTCCGCGGTCATCGCATTGATCGTCCTCGGCATCGCGGGCTTCGCCATCACGTCCTCGTTGCGTACGAAGGCGCGCGAGACCCAGCTCGTGGAGGTGCAGCAGAACGTCCGCGCGGCCATGCAGTTGATCTCGCAGGACATCCGCGCCGGCGCTTTCACGCGGCTGTGGAACAGTCCGACGTGCCAGTACGGCGTCTGCTCGGCCGGCGACCGTATCGCGGTCGTGACCACCGATGGGGTCATGACGACGGTAGCCGCCAACCCCGGCGGGACCTTCACGAACGCCAACCAGACCGACGTTTGTGATGCCCGCGATCTAAAGGCAGGCGACCTGGCTATCGTGTCGAACGGCACGAACGCGCAGTTGGTGGAGATAACGCAGGTCAACTTGACGGCCAACCACGCTCAACCCTGCAACGTCGGCGTGAACCGCGACCGCATCCTTCACTCCTCCGACGCTATCAGCGGCATCTGGTCCACCACCAACTACGTCTTCCGCACGGCGCTGGCGACGTACAGCTTGCAGCAAGATCCCGTGGACGCGAGCAGGCAGGTTCTTTACCGTCGTACCGGCCTCGGGACCGAACTCGCGCAGAGCGGCATCGTGGCTTTCGACATCGCCGAGCTGCGTTTCGAGTACGGGGTGCCGTCGGATCCGGACGCCGCTGCCTCCACGCTTATCTTCTACGACGACCTCACCACAGCGGCGGCTGCGATGGGCGGCGGGTATACGCCGAACCCGAGGGGCGCCGGGGAGTTCATCGGCGAGGAGATCCGGGCTGCGCGAGTGACCATCACCGGCCGCACTCCGAGGCCGCTGCCGTCGACCGGCCTTCCTGGCGAGTTCACCCTTACTGAGACTGTGGAGTTCAGACGATGAGGTTGAGAACCGGAACCACCAATCAGGGCTTTGCCTTGGTCACTTCGTTGATAGCGGTCGTGCTTGTCTCTGCGATCATCGGCCTCCTGGCGTTCATGACCGTCTCCGACCTCAGGCAGGCGAGGGCGAGCGTGGTGCAGATGCAAGCCCGTGCCGCCGCTGAGGCTGGGGAGACTTACGGACGTTACGCGATGAGCGTGGCGGCACAGCCCACTATTCGGACCGAACTCCGGGCTCTCATGACAGTGAACGCCGACCCGGAGACCCAGTGGATCATCAACTCTTCGCGTTGGACAGACGCAAGCGCGCGTATCCAGACTGCCCTCAACGCAGCTTTCCAGACCGTGTCTGCTGCCGATTTGAACGGCATAGGTTCGGCCAGCCTCGCTTACGAGTTCAAGAACTTCCGCGGCAGCATACGGTCGCGCTCTTCGCAGACCTATCTGGTCGATTACCGTGTCGTTTCCACCGGCGCTGCCGCCGATGGTGTGCGGCGCGTGGAAGACCTTGGCGTCCTCGAGATCCAGCTCGGGAAGCCGTCGCTCTCGCAGTACCTGTTCCTCGTGGACGATGCGCAGGGCAACTCGGGTTTCTTCCCAACCGGCACGGTGTTCAACGGTCCGGTGCACGCCAATCGCAACTGGGGTTTCTGGGGCAAGCCAGTGTTCACTGACACCGTGACTACTGCGGCTAACGGCGCGTACTTCTGGAACTCGGGTAGTTGCTCCGGCGGCACTCAGTACATCCAGGGGAGTTCCAGACCACCATGCACTGTCCCCGATTTCCAGAAGGGCTTCACCAGGAACGCCCCGACGGTCGACCTGCCTGCATCCGCGATGTCGCAACAGCGCGCGGCGCTCGGTATGGACCCGGAAGTCACGACCTCGCCGAGCAACGCGCAGATATGCACGGCGCTCGGACCTGGGGTATGCAACCCAGGCAACTCCTTGCCGAACGGCGTCTACCTGCCCAACTCGGGCGGTACGATCACAGGCGGCATCTACATTCAAGGAAACGTCAATGAGCTTCTCTTGGATGGCAGCAGCCGCGATGGTCGCCAGGTCTACCACATCAGGCAGGGCGCCAACACCTGGCGCGTCGAGCTCAACTACCTGACCGGGCAGACCACGGTCACCACTCCATCCGGGACGGTGAACGTCTACTCTGGGCTGCCCAACGGTTCTGCGCCTCTCGGTTCCGGCGGTCCGAACGGCCAGATCTACGTCACTGGCTCCATAGAGTCGCTCGTTGCGCCCAATCGTACTGGCACCGTACCGAGCAACGCGCCCGACCATCCGGTACCTAACGTGATCCCCCCGGCGCTCGCTCGTGAAACGCAGCTGAACATCACGGCCAACACGGATATCCGCCTACGCAGCGACCTGGTCTACGAGTGCGACCCGACTGCGCTTGGCAACAGCGCGTACATCGCGGCGAACCCAAGGTGCGACGTGGGTCCTTCGGGAAGCGTGCCTACCGTGCTCGGCGTGATGTCATTGACCGAGAACGTCCAGATAACGACAGACACGCCCAACGAGCTCTTCCTCTGGGGTTCTTACCTGGCTGGCCGAGCCAACAGGGGTCTTACGGTTCAGAACTACAACTCCAGGGCTGCCCAAGGCAAGCTGCGCCTCTACGGCGGCCTTATCCAGTCTCAGGACCAGTTCCGAGGAACCATCGGCGGCGGCGGGGCCCTCACCCACGGGTATCTCGAGACCTACGACTACGACCTACGCTTCGCCAACGGCGCGGTGGCGCCGCCCAACTTCCCGACGGTTCGCACGTTCGACGTACAGACCCTCATTCCAGTCGCGCTCGGGTTCAGGGAGTACTAGCGGCGTACTAGCGATATGACCGGCTAGGCGCGTTGCCTGGTGCGTAACGCATCGGGTGACGCGCTTTTTAGTGGCAGGGTCGGCTCCCGAGCATCGTCCGTTGTTTTGTGGGGGTTTTCACATCTTGATGCAAGAACCGTTGTCCAGCACGCTTATCCCCTAGCAGGGGGTAGGGAAGGGCAGGCGGCGTCCATAGACTCGAACCTATGAACGCGTCACCTCCCGTACCAGCGCCTGGACGTCCGCGTGCGCCGCGAGGACTATTACGCCCGGGCCCGGTCCCTAAGCTCAGCAAGCGGTCGCAACAAGGGGTCACGCTTGTCGAGATGCTGGTCATCCTCGCGATCCTAGGTGTGCTTCTGGGGCTCTTCATCTACCTCGGGCGCGGCGCCCTGGACACGCAGCAGGAGAAGGCCGCCATCCGCTCGATCCAGCAGTCCGTATGGCAAGGAGCCTCAGGCGCTTCCGCCCGCGGGCGCAACACCGAACTCAAGCTCGTCGGCAAGCGGATCGAAGTCCGCGAGGTCGGCACCGGGCGTCTGATACGCACCGAGGACCTGCCGGCGGGGGTCACCACCGACCTGCCGACCCTGGTGTTCACCCCTCCGGGGAAGATCAGCGCAGACAGCTTCGCCCTCGTCGAGAACGGTATCAGCGTGACCTCTAAGGACGGAACCACGAAGCTCGTGGTCTCTATCATCGGCGAAGTCATGGCGGAGAAGGAGTAGGTGACCATGCGAGAAGCTGAAACGCGCCAAGGCAGGTTGCTCGGCTTCACCCTGATCGAGGTGATGCTGGCGATCGCCGTGCTCGGGATCGTCCTCTCCGCGGTCTCCTTCACAATGCTCTCGAGCATGCGCCAGAACCACGTGGCCGGCAACCGATCTCAGGCCGCTCAGGTGATGAACTACTTCGGTCGCCGCATAGCCGGAGGCGAGATAGACAAGCTGGGCGGTTTCTCCTGGGATTACGGCACGTTAGCCGAGTCCTTCACGGACCTGACCCGGGAGGGCAACCTGGCCGACACGGTCCTCTATAGGGCGGAGATCAGCGAGTTCCCACGCTTGGGTCTCGGCACCGCCAGCATCCCCCATTACCGCGTGACGGTGTGCTGGACGAACGGTGACACCGAGTCGTGCGTGGCAGGCGACACGGCCGGTCCAGGCCCCGGCGCAACGACCGGCGAGTCCTTGCCAGGGATCAACTGAGGCGGCCATGAAGAGCCATAGAAACTACGGCTTTACCCTTGTCGAACTGCTGGTGGCCATGGCCATCTTCGGCATCGTCATGTCCATCGCCTACAGCGGCATCGTTGGCTCTCTGCGCGTCCAGTCGGACCAGGAGGTCATCACCTCCGCCCAGGCACGACTGAGGCGTGTAGTCGAGGTCGTTACTCAGGACGTCCGCAGCGCGGTCTTCGGCAGCGTTACGGCTTCGCCGTACGCGTCGGGCAACACGAGCATCTCGTTCATGCTCCTCTCCGGCGCGGCGGGCTTCCCGGTGGAGAACTCCGGGAGCTTCGCTCAAGGCACGAACAGCGTCATCGCGGCGCAGCAGGCTGAGG
>JBDZVI010000130.1:0-4446 GCA_040255585.1 Deinococcaceae bacterium | reverse complement strand
ATCGGCAAGAAGGGCGTCACGCTCGCGGACCTCTTCGGCAAGCCGACCACCAAGACCATCAGCATCCTCCTGAGGGCCGACACGCAGGGCACGCTCGAGGCCCTGAAGGGCGTCATCCAGAAGGAGTCCGAGGCGACCGACGAGGTCGACATCAACGTGATGCTCGCCGAAGTCGGAGCCCCGACCGAGTCAGACCTCCTGCTCGCGAGCACCGCGGGCGCCTCGGTGCTCGCCTTCGGCGTCAACGCGCCCGGCAGCGTGCTGAAGTCGGCTGAACGCCTCGGCATCCCGGTCAAGACCTACCGGATCATCTACGAGCTCGTCGAGGACGTCGAGCGCATGGTGCGCGGCCAGATCGAGCCGGAGTTCGAGGAGAAGGTCCTCGGCCACGCCGAAGTGCGGCAGGTCATCCACGTGCCCCGCAGCGGCAACATCGCCGGCTCGTACGTCACGGACGGCACCATCAAGCGCGGCGCCAAGGCGCGCATCACGCGCGGCGGCAAAGAGGTCTACAAGGGCAGCATCTCCGGCCTGCGCCGCTTCAAGGACGACGTGCGCGAGGTCGGCACCGGCTACGAGTGCGGTATCAGCCTCCAGAACTACGACAACGTCCAGGAGGGCGACCTCATCGAGGTCTACGAGATGGTCGAGGTGTCCGCGGTCTGATGCGGCAGCTCGGGCCGGCGCGCTACTCGAGGGCTTGGCGGCTCGCTTGCGGCCGCCTGGTCCTCGCGTGCGCGCTCGCGCTCCTGCCGCTCCCGCTGCACGCGCTCGCCGGACGGGTCGCGGCCACGGCCACCGACGCCACGACGCAGAGCATGGGCTCGCCCGTCCCCCTCATCATCGTCGAGGGGAGCGCGCGGGTGCCCGCTCCGACGTTCGGTCTGCAGCTCATGCTGCCGCCCGCGCCGTCGCGCTTCGCCGGCCACCGACCTGCCGCGCCCGTCGCCGCGCCGCCACAGTCCCCGCGGGCGCACGCAGGCGACAGGCTCATCGGTATCGGCAGGCTGTTGCTGGACGGCGGTTGAGGCCCCGCGAGCGACCTCACCTGACGTCCGCACCCTACCCACCACCTCACCCAAGCCAACCTTTGGAGTCGCATGAAACGTAACCCCGTCACGGGCATCATCATCCTGGCGCTGATCGTCGCCTCGATCCTCTACCTGTGGAAACCGTGGAACACCACGGAGCCCGCCCTCAGGCTCGGCCTCGACCTACAGGGCGGCTTGCGCGTCACCCTCGTCTCCGACACGCCGAACCCCGCGAGCGAGGACCTCGCTACCGCCCGCAACATCGTCGAGAACCGCGTCAACCAGTTCGGCGTGTCCGAAGCCGTGGTCTCCACGGCCGGCAACGACAAGGTCGTCGTCGAGCTCCCTGGCCTGACGACCGACGACCAGCAGCGCGCGCTCGACCTCATCGGCCAGCAGGCCGTGCTCGAGTTCCGCATCGTCAAGTCCGCCTCCAACGCCCTGCCAACCGAGTCGCTGATCCTCGACGACCTCGAGCCCGTCGCGTTCACTGGCGAGATCGTCTCCACCGCCAGCGCGCAGTTCCAGCAGGTGCCGGGTGCGCCGACCGGCCCGGTCGTCGTCTTCGAGATCCGCGCTGCCGACGCGCAGGCGTTCGGCAACTTCACCGGCGGCAACGTCGGCAGGCGCATGGCCATCGTCCTCGACGGCCGCATCATCACGGCGCCGACCCTCCAGTCGCGCATCTCCGACTCCGGGCAGATCACGGGCATCGGCACCCTCGACGAGGCGAGCGACATCGCCGTCGTGCTCCGCACTGGCAGCCTGCCGATCAGCCTGAAGGTCGACGAGGTCCGCTCCATCGGGCCGACGCTCGGTCAGGACTCCATCAACAAGGGCACGACCGCTGCCATCGTCGGCAGCGCCCTCGTGATCCTCGCCGTCCTCATCTACTACGGCCCGCTGTTCGGCGGCGTGCTCGCCTTCGGCGTCATCCTCGCCATGCTCTTCATCTTCGGCGTCCTCGCGGGCCTCGGCGCCGCCCTGACACTGCCGGGTCTCGCCGGCCTCGTGCTCACCATCGGCTCGGCGGTCGACGGCAACGTGATCTCGTTCGAGCGCATCCGCGAGGAGTTGCGCGAGGGGCGCGGCCTGAAGACCGCCATGAAACGCGGCTTCGAGCACTCCCTCTCGGCCATCATCGACGCCAACGTCACCACCATCCTCGCCGCGCTCGCCCTCTACCAGTACACGACGGGCCCGGTGCGCGGCTTCGCCATCACCCTCGCCATCGGCATCGTGGCCTCCGTGTTCGTGAACGTAATCGTGGTGCCGTACGTCCTCGGGCTCCTCGTCGGCAACGGCAGCCGCACCTACATGTGGCGCGGCTTCCAGGTGCGCGGCATCAGGTTCGTGGAGAACGCGCGCTACTTCGTGTCCATCACGGCGCTCCTCGCCGTCGCCTCGCTCATCTACGTCGGGATCGTCGGGCTCAAGATGTCCACAGACTTCACGGGCGGCTCCAGCGTGCAGTTGGAGGTGCCCGTCAGCGAGTCGACGGCCGACATCCGCGCCGCCATCGACGCGCTCGGGTTCCCTGGTGTGACAGGCGAGGGCGCCGCCATCGTCGAGGACGCCGACGTGACCGACGTCGGCACGCGACAAGTATCTGTGCGCATCGGCTTGGGCGACGAATCGCAAACGTCCACGGACGATTTCGCCGAACGCCTAGCTACGGCCGTAGGCGGCACCAAGCTGGCCTCCGACTTCGTCGGCCCCTCCGTTGGCGCGGACCTGCGTAGGGGCGCGCTCATGTCGGTGTTCATGTCGTTGCTGCTCGTCCTCATCTACCTCGCCTGGCGCTTCTGGCCGAACTGGATGGTGGCTTTGGCCGTAGTCATCGCGACGGCGCACGACGTCGCCATCACGCTCGGCGTCCAGGCGCTGTTCGGGATCGAGTTCTCCATCCCCGTGCTCGCGGCGCTCCTGTTCGTAGTCGGTTACTCGCTGAACGACTCGATCATCATCGCGGACCGCATCCGCGAGAACGTGCGGACCGT
Source organism: Deinococcaceae bacterium (assembly GCA_040255585.1). GTDB lineage: Bacteria > Deinococcota > Deinococci > Deinococcales > Trueperaceae > JAAYYF01. The sequence continues at coordinate 1,415 of JBDZVI010000130.1, read as the reverse complement.
GCGCGATAGGCCGTACCGCGAACTAGTCAACCTGGCCGTCAACCAGACCTTGACGCGCACAGTGGCCACGTCCGGCACCACCTTGTTGCCCGTCATCGCACTGCTCATCTTCGGCGGGTCGACCTTGAACGGCTTCAGCGTGACCCTGATGGTCGGTATCGGCGTCGGCACCTTCTCGTCGATCTTCCTGCTCGCGCCTCTGCTCGTGTGGGCGCGCGAGTGGCAGCAGGCGCGGGCCGGTACCGGCAAGAAGCCGAGCGCGCGGCGGGCGGCGAACGCCTGACCCATCAGGCTCGCCGCGGTGGCGCGCCGACTCGGCGCTTCCGGACGGCTCGCCTCCAGGAACGTGCTCAACCCATAGAACGGTCTGATGGGGCCCCACCTGGGCAGGTGGCGCCCCATCAACATCGCTCAGGTTGGAGTGGCCGTGCCGCCCACTGGACGCTCATGGCGCAGGTGGGCGGGCGGGGTCGCATAACCACGCGCCCTGCCACGGCGGTCCGTTCACGGCACTACTATCAGGTACTGCCGTAACAACCGACCACCGAACGAGACGACGGCGCGCCACTCCCCGCTCGCCGGGTCGACGTCGGCCGGCAGGACGAACTCCGCGCTCGCCGCCTCCGGCTCCAGCCAGGCGCTATCGGACGCGACCTCGCCCCCCTTCGGCCCGAACCATTGCACCGCCAGCCAGCCCGGCGCCGGCAAGTCGACTACGTCGACGCGCAGCGTCGGGCGTCCGTCCGCGCCGAGCGTCAGCCCGCTGACCGCGGTGAGGCGCACCGGGTGCGGTTCGGGCAGGCCGTCGCTGGGGACCGGCGGCAGGTAGAGCGGTCGACAGGCGGTCAGTGCGACCAGGAGAACGACCGTGGCTATACCGAACGTTCTAGCTATGTATCTAGCCATCGCTGGGGAGACCATCTAGCGTCCGTCCTCCGCCCCGGTATCAACCGGTGCGACACCAGCCACAACGCCTGGCGCAACTCCGCCGCTCGCCACCGCCGCCGCGCCCACGCCGAGCATGAGCGCCGCCGTCATGGCCGTCGGAGCCGTCTCCGCCCTGAGCACTCGCGGTCCTAGGCTCACCGCGACGGCGCCCCTGGCCACGAGGCCCTCGACCTCCGCAGCCGTGAAGCCGCCTTCCGGGCCGGTCAGCACGAGCACCTCACTGTGCCCCGTGGCCGCCACCGCGTCGTGCAACGGCACGCTCGCGCGCGGGTCGGCGATGAACGCCGCGCCCGACCACGTCAGTTCCGCCAGGGCGGACGGCCCGCCGATCTCGGGCACCGTCGCCCTGCCGCACTGCCGCGCGGCTTCTTCGGCCACGCGTTGGAGGCGCTGGAGCTTGGCCGCCGACAGCTCGCCGACGTCGGCCTGGCGGGTGAGAGTGAGGACGAAACCGGAGGCGCCGAGCT
>JBDZVI010000002.1:27825-94362 GCA_040255585.1 Deinococcaceae bacterium | reverse complement strand
GGCTCTCCTGCTTCAGGAGACGGCGTGCGCACATTCGTGTATGTCGACGGCTTCAACCTATACTACCGGGCCCTGAAGGGCACGCGCCACAAGTGGCTCGATCTCCTGAAGCTGTCGGAGGCGGCGCTTCCGCCCTCCACCGTCGTTGAGCGCATCAACTACTACACTGCCCGTGTTTCTGGTAAGCGGGACCCCGACATGCCACGCAGACAGCAGATCTATTTTTCCGCGCTGGAGACCATCTCGTGCCTGAACATCCACCTGGGCAGGTTCCTTGTACACGACGTCGATATGAAGCTCGTCGAGCCATTGCAGTTCAAGCCGACGCCGATAGTTCTGCCTCAACCTCAACCCAGGTTCGCCAAGGTCGTGAAGACCGAAGAGAAAGGCAGTGACGTCGCGCTGGGAGCGCATCTGGTTCGCGACGCCTTCTTGGGCGCGTTCGAGCAGGCTGCGATAATCACCAACGACTCCGACCTTGCAGAACCTGTCCGTATCGTAGTGGAGGAGGTGGGCTTGCCCGTTATCCTACTCACCCCCGAGAACCGACCCGTGGGTAGCTTGGCGCAGCTAGCGAGCGAGGTCAGGCACATAAAGCCGTCACTCAGCAAGTGCCAGTTTCCAGACCCCGTGAACTCTGCCAAAGGTCCGATCATCAAGCCGTTCGACTGGTAGTCCGCGCCTTCGCGTAGTTGAGCAACACGATCCCGCCGATCGCGATCGCGCCGCCCACGGCGGTGACGAGCGCCGGCACCTCGCCCAGCATCACCCAGGCGAAGAGCAGGCTCATCACGGGCACGAGGTAGAGGAACGCCGTCACGAGCGTGACGGGCACCTTCGACAGGGCGTAGGCGTAGATGCTGTAGGCGATGGTCGACGGGAAGACGCCGATGTAGAGCGTGGCGGCCAGGGCCTGCCAGGGCGCGTCGGCCACGTCGGCTCCCAGGCCGGGTAGGAAGATCAGGAGCGGGATGGTGCCCGCCCAGGTGGCGTAGGCGGCGACCTCGATGGGCCGGTAGACCGTGAACAGCCGCTTCTGCAGGACGGTGTAGAAGGACGACGCGACGGCCGAGATCACCACGAGCCACGACCAGGCGTTGAACGAGACCCCGCCGCCCGCGTCACCGAGGACGATCAGGGCGACGCCGGCGAACGACACGAGCGACCCGATCCACCCGAGCGCCGGCAGCCTCTCGCGCATCAGGGCCGTGGCGAGGAGCGCGGTCATGGCGGGCGCCGTGCCGATGATGAGGCTCGCCGCGCCAGCGCTCACGTGCAGCTCGCCGAAGTTCAGCGCCAGGTGGTAGATGGTGTAGCCGAGCAGACCGAGCAGGAACAGGTACGGCACGTCCTGCCGCCGCGGGAGCAGCCGCGAGCGCATGACGACGAGGATGGGCAGGAAGGCCACCGAGGCCACGAGGTGCCTGAGCAGCGTCAGGTGGTCGGCGGACATGCCGCCCAGCCCGAGCTTGATCATGGGGTAGGCGCTACCCCATAGCACCATCTGGAAGAGCAGTAGCAGTACGAGACCCGGCCGCATGGCGCGCCTCCACTAAGTCAGTTGGGCATGGCTCAACTGGGCATGAGTTCAGTTCGGCAAGACCACCGGGCGGCCACAGGCGCATAGCTCGGCGTCCCGCACCATGCGCGTCTGACCGTCTCGGTACCAGAGGGTACCGCAGTCGGGGCAGCGCACCTCGGCGCCGGCGATGCCCAGGATGGCCTCGGCACCCACCCAGCGCTTCTCGCCACACCAATGGCAGACGACCTCCGCGCCGCCGTCCTGCTCGGCCATCTCCTTGCGCTCCGCGGGCGTGAAGTAGGCCAGGGCTTCCAGCGCCTTCTCGTCGGAGCACCGACAGGCGAACGCCACGCTCAGGGGTGGGTCGGTGAGGAGCTCGAAGTCCATGCCCCACAGCAGCTGATCGCGCACGACGTCCAGGATGGGCGCCTCGGCCATGGCCGTCGTGAGCTGCTCAAGCGCCTTGACGTTGGCCTCGAGGAGCGTCAGAGCGCCCTCGTCCGCCCCGGGCAGCGCCTGGAGGATGACGCCGCCGGAGCGCCTCACGCGCCTGTGCTCGTCGAAGTAGACGCCCAGCAGGACGGCGGAAGGGATCTGCTCGGAGCGCGCGAGGTACGTGGCGATGTCCTCGGCCACCTCGCCGCTCACGAGGTCGCTAGAGCTGCCGTACGGGTCGCCGTACGGTGCGTGCGAGCGCACGACGCTGATCTCGCCCTCGCGCCCGATGCCACCCCCGACGTCCAGCTTGCCGTCGTCCCTCAATGGGAGGTCAACGTGCGGGTTGCTGACGTAGCCGCGCACCGTCCCGTCGAGGCCGGCATCGGCGATGACGCCGCCCAACGGGCCGTCACCCCGCAGGCGGAGCGTGACGCGGTCGCGGCTGTTCTTCAAGAGGACGTGGGACAGGAGGAGCGCCCCCGTGAGGGTGCGCCCCAGGGCGGCGCCGGCGGTGGGCGTGGCGCCGTGCTTCTCAACGGCTCCGTTGACCAGGTCGGTGGTGTCGGCCGCGACCACGCGGATGCCGCCGCCCGCGGCGACTCCCCGAAGCAAGTAGGACATTGACTCCCTCTCGTGCCGCTCGAGCGACCTATGGCGCATTGGCGGACAGCGGCGCCCGTGGGCGCGACCAGAGAGTATATGGGCTGCCCAGGCACCGGGCGAGTAGCCTAGTGGGGCAGCTTCTCGTGCAGACGCCGCAACGTGGCGCGGGGCACGAGTTTGGCTACGTCGGCGCCGTAACGCGCGAGCTCCTTGACGCGCGTGCTGGACACGTACGACCAGCGCGTGGCCGTCATGATGAACGTGGTCTCGGCGTTGGGGTTGAGCTGGCGGTTGAGGTGCGCCATCTGCAGCTCGTACTCGAAGTCCGAGATGGCGCGGAGGCCCTTGACTATCACCGTGGCCCCCAGCTTGCGCGTGTACTCGGCGAGCAGACCGTCGAACGAGTCGACCTCCACGCCCTCCATGCCCTCGACGACCTCTCTGATGATGGCGACGCGCTCCTCCGTGTCGAAGAGCGCGTTGGGCTTCGAGTCGTTGCGCAGCACGGCGATGGTCAGTTTCTCGTAGATGCGCGCGGCGCGGCGGATGAGGTCGACGTGGCCGTTGTGCAGCGGATCGAAGCTACCAGGGTAGACGGCGTGGATCATGGTGGCGTCAGTGTAGCGGCCCGGCGGTCGCGGGGAGCGGAACGGCGGTACTTCAGCCGCCGCCCGCCACGAGCGTGCGGAGCAGGTCGTCCACGACATCCTCTGGCGTAAGGCGTCCGGCCAGGACGGCGTCGACGGCGTCCTCCTCGCCGTCCAGGAGTTCCCGGCGCAACCTCTCGCTCAGCGCGGCCCTGACCTCGGAACGCGCCCTGCGCCTGCGCGCGAGCTCGAGCCCGCCGCTCGCCAGCAGATGGGCGCGGTGCTCGTCCAGGAGCCGCACGAGGTCGTCGACGCCCTCGCCCTTCGACGCTACTGTCATAGCGATGGGAGGAAGCCAGCCTTCCGGATGGTCGCCCAGCTCCTGCGCGGCTCGGATCTCCCTGCGCAGCCGGTCGCCGCCCGGGTGGTCGTACTTGTTTACGCAGAACACGTCGGCGATCTCCATGATGCCGGCCTTGAAGGCCTGCACGGCGTCGCCCTGACCGGGCGTCAGCACGACGACCGTGGTGTCGGCCGCCGTGACGATGTCGACTTCCGACTGGCCCACGCCGACCGTCTCTATGAACACGGTGTCGAACCCCGCCGCGTCGAGGACGGCCACGACCTGCAGCGTGGCTGCCGCAAGCCCACCCAGGTGACCGCGCGTCGCCATCGAGCGGATGAACACCCCCGCGTCCGCGTGCCAGCGGGTCATGCGGATGCGGTCGCCGAGGATCGCCCCGCCGCTGAACGGCGACGTCGGGTCGATGGCCACGACGCCGACCTTGCGCCCGGCCGCCCGGGCCGCAGCGATAAGACCGTCCGTCAGCGTGCTCTTGCCGCTGCCCGGCGAACCCGTGATGCCGACGACGGCCGCCCTACCGCTAAGCGGCCGCGCGCGCTTGAGCAACTCCCTGCCGAGCGGGTCGCCGGACTCGACGAGCGTGATGGCGCGGGCGACGGCCCGCTCCTCGCCGGCCAGCAACCGCTGCCAGAGCACCGCCACCCGCGCTTCCATGGGATGAGGCTAACCCACTGCGGCGACCGTGGCTGGGCGAACCGACGACCGCCACTCGGGCCACGACCGAATGGCCGCTTCGCCGGCTTCGAGCCTACAAGGCGCCGTCACCTGCGCTGACCCGCACGCCGCCACCGCTGCGCCAGATCGATGACCGCCGCCTCCAACGCCAACTCGGGCGCCCCGCCCGACTTGGCGGCCACGTCGGCCGCCAGCAGCCCGGTCAGGCACTCGCGCACGGCGGCCTCGTCCAGGCCGGTCGCCAGCCGCAGGGCCTTCTCGGCCGCGTAGGGCGCCGCGCCGAGCTCGCCGGCCGCCTGGGCCCCGCTCACGCGCCGACCGCCCTGGCGCTGCAGCAACCCTGCCGCCTTGGCCACGAGCATGAACTGCCACGTGAGGGCGCCGAACACGCGCGGCACGGCCTCTCCCCCATCGACCAGGCTGCGTGCGATCTGCACGCTGCCCGCGACGTCGCCCTTGGCGACGCGCTCGATCAGGTCGAAGGCCGAGTGGGTGGCCAGCCTGTTGACAAGCGCCTTCGCGCGCTCCAGCCCGATGGTCTCGTCAAGCACCGCGAGCTTCTGGATCTCCGAGACGATGCTGGCGGCGTCGTCGCCGAAGGTCTCGGCCAGGTAGGCGGCAACAGCGGGCTCGAAGGTGACGCCGGCCGCCTTCAGCTCGGTTGCCACCCACCTGGCGAGCTGGTCGCCGCGTGGCAGCGCGAGGTTCGTGTGCTTGCCGAGGGCCTGCAGGGCCTTCTGCCGCGCGGGGGTCGCGCTCGGGTCGAGGACGAACACGACGGCGCCGTCACCGACCGATTCGAGGGCCTTCATGACCTCGTTGCGGGGCTTCACGCCCGCCTGGCCCTGGAACGCGGCGTCGAAGTCGAGCAGGAGCGCGGCCTGCGTGAACAGGCCGCCTTGGCTGGCGAGCTCCAGCACCGTCTGCGCCGTCATGCCTTCGCCCAGCTCTGTGACCCCTGCCGGGTCCAGGCCGGCCTCGTGGATGGCCGCGCGCGCGGCGCGGCGCGCCAGGAACGGGTCGCCGGTGAATGAGCTGATCATCGGGTCGAGCTTACGTCGCGGCCAGGGCGACGTCCTCTAGCGCGGCGAGGAACTCCTCGGCGCAAGAGTACCGGTCGTCGGGGTCGCGCGACAGCGCCTTGGCGACGATCGGGCCGTACTGGGCGACCGACTCGGGCAGAGGGTCGAGCGGCACCCGGTCGTCGCCGGCGAGCCAGCGCACGACCTGCCCGCCGAACGGCGGCGCCCCCGTGAGCATGTGGTAGATGACCGCGCCCGTGGCGTACAGGTCCGAGCGGTGGTCGGTGCGCACGCCCTTGAACTGCTCAGGCGCCATGAAGCTCGGGGTGCCGAGGAGCATGTCCTGGGCGGTGATGGCCGTGAGGCCCAGGTCTTTGGCGAAGCCGAAGTCCGTCAGGAGGGCCGTCTCGCCCTTCACGAGGATGTTGGCCGGCTTCACGTCAAGGTGCAGGACTCCCTGGGTGTGGGCGTAGGCGAGGGCGCTCAGGATGTCCCGCGCGATCTTCATGGCCCGGCGGGGGCGCAGCGGTCCCCGCTCTAGGGCGGCTTCCAACGTCACGCCGGGGCAGTAAGCGTAGATGAGCGACGCGTCGCCGGAGATGCCGAGCAGGGGGACGATGTTCTCGTGCCTGAGCCTGCCGACGACGGCGGCCTCCCGCTCCAGGCGCTGGCTGGCGACCGGGTGCGTGCCGAGGAGGCGCTTGACGACCACGAGCCGGTCTTCCCAGCGTGCGAGCTCTACCCGCACGGGACCTTGCTCCGATAGCACGCGGACCGTCAGCAGCACTGTGTGCAATCTATCACGCACCTCCGCGCGCGGCCGCCGAGTTTGCCGACGCACGCGGGCGAACCTCAGCAACCAGTCGAGCCCTCCCGCCCGACCGGACCTCACGGCCCCACCATGCTCGACCACGTCGTGCTCCCGCGCAGGCCCACCCGCACCGCGCCGCGCTCCAGTGTCGTCAACACCGTCGCGCCGTGCGCCCGGAGGCGCTCCAGGACCTCGGTCGTAGGGTGCCCGTACGCGTTCCTGCCGACGGAGACGACCGCGAGTGACGGGCTCGCAGCGCGCACCAGCCCTTCGCTCGTGCTCCCGCGCGAGCCGTGATGTCCGACCATGAGGACGTCGACGGGTGGCAGGGCCAGCTCGGGCTCGACGGCGACGCCGAGGTCGCCAAGGAACAGCGCCCTGGCGACGCCGTCAACGCGCAGCACGAGCGCCACCGAGGCGTCGTTGCCGGACGGCGGGTCGGGGCCGCGCGCGGGGTTGAGGACGTCCAGGACGACGCGACCGCCACCTACGACGAGGTGCTCGCCCCGCCAGGCCTCATGCACCCTGATCTCCCGCGCGGCGGCCAAGTCGCGCAACCTGACGTCAAGGGCGACCTCCGGGGCGGGCGGGCCGGTGATCAGCAACCCGACGGGCATGGCGGCGAGGACTGTCATGAGCCCCTCGATGTGGTCCGCGTCCGGGTGCGTCGATACGACCGCGTCGAGGCGCCTCACCCCTAGCGCGCGCAGGGCGGGAAGGACCACGCGCCTGCCCACGTCGTAGTCGGAGAAGGGGGTGCCGCCGCCGTCTATCAACACGCCGGTCCCGCCTGGCAGGCGTATCAGGGCGGCGTCGCCTTGCCCGACGTCGAGGAACCAGATGTCGGGCACGGCTTGCCGCGGGGTCAGGGCGAAGGTGCCGACACCGGCGATCAAGAGCACGACGAGCGTCTGGGGGGCAAGCAACCGACCGTGCGACCAGGCCGCGATGCCAACGCAAGCGCCGACCCACGCGACGTGCCCGACCGGGCCGATCTCACCCCAGGAGACGGACGGGAGACGGGCTCCGAGCTCCGCTATCCATACGAGAGCGGCCGCCAACGGGCCGGTCATCAGGTTCACGAGGGCAGCCAACGGCGTGGCCACGAGCCCGGCGACGGCGGCAAGGAAGCCGAGCGGCACGAGCAGGCCCGCCAGTGGCACCGCCACGACGTTCACGAGCGGCGACGCCACCGGCACGCCGCCGAAAGTGCCGGCCACGAGCGAGAGCGTGGGCAGTTGCGCCGCCACGCTGACGAGGCCGCCGTTGGCGATCGCGGCGGCGAGCCAGGCGGCCCACCCGCGAACGCTCGACGGCGCGCCGCCACGGCGGGAGCGGCCGCCTGCTCCCCGAGGGGCCAGCCCTCTCGTCCACGGCGGCAGGAAGACGAGCATGCCCGCCACCGCGAGGTAGGAGAGCTGGAAGCCGAGGTCGAAGACCATCTGTGGGGCGGTCAACGTACCGACCAACGCCGCGAGACCCAGCGTCGCCCACGCATGCGCCCTCCCGGCGCCGAGCGCGGCGGACGCCAGCGCGGCGAGCGACATGGTGGCCGCGCGCACCACGCTCGGGCTGGGGCCCACCAGTAGCACGAACGCCACGGTCGCTGCGGCCAGCACGGGCAGTCGGGCGCGAGGCAACCGGCTCACTGACCTGCCGAGGGCGAGCAGCAGCACGCCGACGTGCAGGCCGGAGAGCGCGAGCAGGTGTGCCATGCCGGCCGCGCCGAAGGCGTCGCGCAGGTCGCCGAGGTCGTCGCGCTTGCCTAGCGTCAGGGCGAGCATGAGTCCGGCCGCGCGGTCCGGCAGGCCCGCGGCTACCCCCACAGCCAGCCGGTCGACCAGGCGGAGCGTGCCGCTGCTCCCGCCGCCCGCGGTGCGCACGAAGAGTTGCCCCGCCGCGCCGCGCCGCGCCAGGTGCGCCGCGTAGTCGAAGCCCCCGGGGTTCCGCTTACCTGGAGCCGGCTCCGCCGTGCCTGTCAAGACCACCTCACCGACTGGGGTCGGGACGCCGGCCGGCATGACGATGGCGAGGCGTGCGGCCATGGGCGCCGTGGCGTGCAGGAACTCACCGTCCGACCGGCCGCGCCACTCCGACTCCACGCCCGCGTACTCCACGGCGAGGACGGCCCGCTGACGCTCGCTCGGCCCGGCCTGCCAGGCCTGCATGCGTGCGGCGCCGGCCGCGGCTGCGAGGGCGACTACCGGCAGGAACGGCGCGAGACCCGCGAGCCCGGTGTCCGCCAGCCTGTGTGGCCACCGCCAGCCGCCCCTTCGCCAGGCCAGCGCGCCGACCGCCGCTAGCACGAAGGCGAGCGACCACGTGGCCGTCGCACCGAGCGGTGCCGTGACGACCACCCCGAGCACGACGCCGACGGCGAGGGGGAGCGGCCAGGGTGCGAACGTGCCCGTCACAGCGTCACCAGCGCCCTCAGCCGCTCCAGTTTCTTGGGGCCGATACCGGGGACACGCAGCAGGTCATCGATGCGCGCGTAGGGTCGGTGCTCGACGATGCGCCGCGCCGTGGCCGGACCGATGCCGGGCAAGGTCTCCAGCCGGGCGGGGTCGGCGGAGTTGAGGGAGACGCGCTCGGTCCCTCCAGGGGCGGCGAGCGCGGGCACGACGACGCTCTGCCCGTCCGTGAGCGGCGCGGCGAGCTGCACGAGGCCGCGCGCGGCGGTGGGCAGGAAGCCCCCGGCCAGCCGCAGCAGCTCCTCGACACGCGCCCCGAACTCGACCTCGTACATGCCGGGCCGCACGACCTCGCCCGACACTGCCACCGTGATGGGCGGCCTCACGACCAGCGGCGGCGCTGGCCGCCGGGCGAAAGTGCCCACCCCGAGGGCGGCCGCCAGGCAGAGGCCGACGAGCACGAGGACCCTGGTCAGGAGATCTCGGCGCAGCGCACGCATAGCGCGACGCTACGAAGAAGCCCACGCGGAACTAACGTCCGCGTGGGCTCGTGCCTAGAGGCTATGGGTCAGCGCGCCGAGGCGAGCTTCTTGCCGACCGCGTTCCAGTCGACGACGTTCCAGAACGCCTTGATGTAGTCGGGGCGCCGGTTCTGGTAGTTGAGGTAGTAGGCGTGCTCCCAGACGTCGAGGCCGAGGACGGGCGTGTCGCCCTGCATGAGGGGCGAGTCCTGGTTGGCCGTTGAGTAGACCTTGAGGGCACCGTCCTTGCCGACGACCAGCCATGCCCAGCCGGAACCGAAGCGGCCTGCCGCGGCAGCCGCGAACTTCTCCTGGAAGGCGGAGAAGGAGCCGAACGCGTCGTTTATCGCGCTCGCGAGGGCGCCGCTCGGCTCGCCGCCGCCCTTCGGACCCATGATCTCCCAGAAGAGGTTGTGGTTTAGGTACCCGCCGCCGTTGTTCTGGACGGCCGTGCGGATGTCGTCCGGCACCTGCGCGAGGTTCTTGACGAGGTCCTCGGCGCTCTTGTCGGCGAGCTCCGGGTGCTTCTCGATGGCGGCGTTCAGGTTGTTCGTGTAGGCCGCGTGGTGCTTGTCGTGGTGGATCTCCATCGTGCGAGCGTCGATGTTCGGCTCGAGAGCGTCGGTGGCGTACGGCAGGTCGGGAAGCTTGAAGGCCATGGTAGGGGCTCCTTTCGATGTTCGGCGGCGACCCGTCCCGGCAGGGAGGTCGGCGCGACTACGTCACGCGAGTGTAGCAGCGCGGGCGCCGCGCGCCGGTCGAGGCGTTACAGGCGGACGACGATCCGGCCCGTCACGCCGCCGGCGAGCAGCGCGGCGAACGCCTCCTCGAGCTCGTCCAACCCCAACTCCCGCACGAGTTCCGGGTCCTGGACGATGCCGCGCAACCGGCGGTCCGTCGCGAGCCGCTCCCAGACGGCTTGCCGTGCGGCCATGCCGGCGTGCTGCGAGTCGACGCCGAGGAGCGCGACGCCGCGGAGGATGAACGGGAACACGGTCAGCGGCACGTCCGAACCGCCGACGAGCCCGCATGCGGCGACGGCGCCGCCTATCGCCGTGCTCTTGATGAGGTTGGCGAGCGTGATCCCGCCGACCGTGTCCACCCCGCCCGCGTACCTGATAGGCAGTAGCGGCCGCGACGACTCGCTTGCCAACTCCACCCGGGGGATGGTGCGCGCCGCGCCGAGGCGCTGCAACAGCCCGGCCGCGGCTTCCTTGCCCGTGCTGGCCACGACCTCGTAACCCTCGGCGGCCAAGAGGGCCACGGCTAGGGTCCCGACGCCGCCGGACGCACCCGTTACGACGGCCGGCCCGAGCGCAGCCGTGACGCCGACCGCCGCCAGCCTAGCGACGGCGAGCGCCGCGGTGAGACCGGCCGTGCCGAACGCCATCGCGTCATGCGCGCTCAGGCCGGTCGGCCGGCGCACGAGCCAGTCGCCAGGTACGCGCACGTACTCCGCGAGCCCGCCCGCGGTGTTCATCCCTAGATCGAAGCCCGTGCAGAGCACGGGGTCGCCCTCGGCGAACCGGGGGTCGCGGGAGGCCGCGACGGTGCCGGCGGCGTCTATGCCGGGCGTGTGCGGGTAGTCGCGGGTCACCCCGCGGTTGCCGCTGGCCGAGAGGGCGTCCTTGTAGTTGAGGCTGGAGTGGCTCACGCGCACCGTGACGTCGTGGTCGGGCAGTGTCGACCAAGGCGCGTCGACCACCTCGCGCCGCGCCGCGCCGTTCTCCAGCGTCACACGTAACGAGCGGTACGTATCGGGGGGAACGAAGGTAGCCATGGGTCAATCCTATAGACTGCGCACCATGAACTCTCAACGTCTGACGTTGTTGACGATCGTCGTAGCCGTGCTCGTGGTGCTGGCCGCCGTCATCGTGCCGCGCCTGACCTCGTCATCGGCCGCGCCCGTCGCCACCATCGACTACGCTTCGCAGCCTCACGCCGGCAGTGCCGACGCTCCCGTCAAGGTAGCCGTCTTCATCGACTTCCTCTGCCCGCACTGTGCGGACTTCAGCGAGAACGTGGCGCCGCAGCTGCTCCGAGAGTTCGCAGACACCGGCAAGGCCGCCTTCTACTACCTGAACTTCCCCGTCATCGACCCGGCCGTGCGCTCGCGCTACCTCGCCGTCCTCGGCGAGTGCGTGTACCAGCAGAGCAACGACGCCTTCGTCACCCTCGAGCCCATCCTCATGCGCGCGCAGAACGACGTCGCCCGCAACACGAGTCGTGCCCTCGACCTCGCCATCCAGTACGGCCCGCAGCTCAACGCCGACCAGCTCCGCCAGTGCGTGAGCGGCAGCGAGACGGCGCGCGACGTGACGGCCGACGAGGCCGCGGCCCGCCAGGCCAACCTCACCGGCACGCCCTCCGTGCTCGTCAACGGGGTGCTAGTTTCCAACCCCACCGTCGCCAACATCCAACGCGCGATCGAGAACGCCCTCCAGTGAAACAAGGCTCTTCGAGCCTCATCTACCCCGCCTGGTTGGTGGCGATCGTCGCCACCCTCGGATCGCTGTACTTCTCGGAGATCAGGCACTTCGTGCCGTGCACGCTCTGCTGGTACCAGCGCATCCTGATGTACCCGCTCGTGCTCATCCTTGGCGTCGCGAGCTTCACGCAGGACACGAAGGTCGTGCGCTACGCGCTGCCCCTTAGCGCTCTCGGCATCCTCGTGAGCGGCTACCACATCCTCGTCGAGCGCATCCCCGGCTTCGGCCATGGGGTGTGCTCGAGCGGCGTGCCGTGCAGCCTCAAGTACATCGACTGGTTCGGGTTCATCACGATCCCCACGCTAGCGTTCGTGGCGTTCATCATGATCACGGTGATGCTCACGCTCGTCGCGCGGCGCAGCACGGCTCGCTGAGGGGTGGCTACGGCTCGGCGCTTGACCCGATCCCCAGGTTCCTGACCGGCGGCACGAACCGCTCGGGCCGCGTGCGCTTGTAGGCTTCCCAGCCTTCCCAGGTGCGCTCGAGAGCGCCTTCCTCGCACCTCATCAGGAACGGCACGATGTACGAGCGGGCGTGCACCAGTTCGTCCTTGAAGATGTGCGCCGAGAGGCCGCCCTCCTCCAACAAGCCCGACTCCGCGTAGGCCGCCACCGCCCTGTCGAGGTCGTATGGCACGCGCCTGAACTCGAGCTCCCATGCGCCCCCGACCAACGTGAGGATCAGGTACTGGGCGCGCGGGTCGCCGTTGAACGGCGCGCCGACTGAGCCGCTGTTGACCACCGTGTACCGCGCCCAGCTCTGCAAGTGCGGGCGGTGCGTGTGGGAGCCGACGAGCACGTCGGCCGGGTGATCCTCGACGATCTCGGAGATGGTCTCGGGCGTCAAGGACGGCCCGTACCCCTCCCGGTAATGCCGCGGGCTGCCGTGCGAGACGAGCACGCTCGGGGCGCCTGGCACGTCGATGCGCAGCGTCATCGGCAGCGCCTTCGCCGTCTCGAGGAAGCCGCCGGGCGCGAGGCTCGCCGCCGTCATGCGCGTGGAGGCCCAGAACGGATCCACGAGCGTCTCGCCGAGCGCCGGGTCGCGCTCGTTCACCATGACCATGAGGTCGTCGTGGTTGCCGAGGGTCGCCTCGTGCGGGAATCCGGCGAGGAAGCGCGCCACCTCGGCGCTCTGCGGGCCCCTGTTCACGGAGTCGCCGTTCACGATGACGCGGTCGACGCCCTGCCAGCCGATATCCTCCACCACGGCCTCGAGGGCCGGCAGGTTGCCGTGGACGTCGGCGAAGATGGCTACCCTCACGCCGGCGATAGTACCAAGGCGCACAAGCAGGCGTGGACCGCCCGTCAGTGCCCCGCCAGCCCAGCCTCCACGGCCGCGCGCATGACGGCGACGGGCGCCTCGGCGCCCGTCCAGAGCGCGAACGACCTGGCTCCCTGGCCCACCAGCATCGTCACACCGTTCTCGGTCCTCAACCCGAGCTCGGCCGCCGCGGCCAGGAGCGGCGTCACGGACGGCCGGTAGACGAGGTCGACGACCGCGCAGCCGGGCCGCGCGCTCGCGAGTTCGGCGCGCGTGACGAGCGGCAGCCCGTCGGGGTCGGGGCCGCCAGTCATGCCGACGCTCGTCGTGTTCACGATCAGGTCGTACGACGAGAGGGCGGAGCGGACCGCGCGGGCTCTGCCACCTGCCGGGTCGAACGCGGCCACGAGCCGCTCGGCCCTCCCCTGGTCGCGGTTCAGGACGTCGACCTGCAGGCCGCCGCTCAGCAGCGTCCAGATCACGGCCCGCGCCGCGCCGCCGGCGCCGATCATCAGGGCACGCATGCTGGCCGGCAGCGCGTCCGGGTAGCCGGGCAGCGCGGCAGCGAGGCTCGCGGCGAAGCCGTCCGGGTCGGTGTTGGCCCCGAGGAGCCTGCCGCCCATGTTCACAACGGTGTTGACGGCGCCGAGCGCGCGCGCCTCGTCCGTCAACTCGTCCACGAGCTTGGCGGCCGCCTCCTTGTGAGGCACGGTGACGTTCGCGCCGTAAGCGTCGGGCTGCCGCAGCCGCTCGAAGGCGGACGGGAGCTCGTCGGGCGGCACCGCCCACGCCTCGTAGGCGCCAGGGAGGCCAAGGGCCCGGAAGGCGGCCGTGTGCATGGCCGGGCTGAGCGAGTGACCGGCCGGGTAGGCGATGACGTAGGCGCGCCGCATGCCTCGAGTGGGCCGCGCGTCAGGCGCGCGCCGCGCGCGCCATGGAGGCGGCCGCCTCCGCGATCACGTCGACAGCGAGGTCGATGCCGGCGTCGTCGACCTGATGGTGCGTGACGAGCCGGACGGTGCGCGGCCCCATGCTGCTCACCCCGACACCGCGCACGGCGCAGCGTGCGACGAGGCCGGCCGCGTCGTCCACCTCCAGGAAGACCATGTTCGTCTCGGCGCGCGCCGGGTCGAGCGCGATGCCCTCCGCTCCAGCGAGGGCCTGGGCGAGGTGCTTGGCGCGCGCGTGGTCGGCCGCGAGGCCGGCAGGCATGCGCGTGAGCGCGATGATGCCCGCCGCGGCGAGGACGCCGGCCTGGCGCATGCCGCCGCCAAGGAGCTTGCGGTAGCGGTGTGCCTCCTGTAGGAAGGCGCGGCTGCCGAGGAGGAGGCTGCCGACCGGGGCGCCGAGGCCCTTGGAGAGGCAGATGGACACGCTGTCGAACCCGCGCGCCACGTCGGCTATCCCGACGCCGAGGGCGGTGGCGGCGTTGAACGCCCGCGCGCCGTCGAGGTGGATAGGGACCCCCTCTTCGCGCGCCACGGCCTGGATGGCCGCCTGGGTCGCGAGGGGCACCACGGCGCCGCCGGCGAGGTTATGCGTGTTCTCGAGGGTGATGAGGCCCGTGGGTGCCTGGTGCGGACTGCGGCGGATGGCGGCGCGCACCCCTTCGGCGGTCGGGGCGCCGCGGACGGCGGGCGCGAAGCGCGGCAGGGCGCCGGAGAGCACGGCCATCGCTCCAGGTTCGTACTCGTAGATGTGCGCGCCCTCCGGCACGATCACCTCGCAGCCCCGCCGCGTGTGCACGGCCAGTGCGATCTGGTTGCTCATCGTGCCAGACGGGACGAACAGTGCGCCCTCGAAGCCCGTCAGCTCGGCCGCCGTCTCCTGCAGGCGGTTGACGGTCGGGTCTTCGGCGTAGACGTCGTCGCCCACCTCCGCGGCGGCCATCGCGGCGCGCATCTCGGAAGTGGGAACGGTGACGGTATCTGAGCGCAGGTCGACGGCGAACATGGCGGCATTGTATGCCTGGGCACTCTAGGCTCTCGACTATAGAAGCTGAAGCGGCCCCGTTCTATAACTCTGGAACCCAGCAGGACGCGTTCTCAAGAGACTACCGACTCGGCTCTCCGCCGGCAGGGAGCCCCACATGCTGGCACCACGTGCTAGCATCGATGAAAGGGCCTGGAACGAGTGTCTACCAACAAGTTGAGCAACAGGCACCTTGACACGCTGCGGCGCATCGCCGGCGCGCCAACGGCTGCGAACATCCGGTGGAGCGAGGTCGCGGGCCTGCTCGAGGCACTAGGGTGCTCAGTGATAGGCACGAGAGGATCGAGGTTCAGGATATCGGCCCCGAACGGCAGGAAACTCATCGTGCACCGGCCTCACGCGGGCAAGGAGTGTGGCAAGAAGCTGATCGACCGGCTGAGAGCATTTCTGGAGGACTGTGATGACTAGGCTCGATCCGTACAAGGGCTACACGGCCGAACTGGAGATAGACGTTGACGCGGGCGTCCTGGACGGAGTGGTCATCGGCCTCAGGGACGTGATCCATTTCCAAGGAAGCACCGTCCGAGAGGCCGAGCAAGCCTTCCACGACTCCGTAGACGAGTACCTCGAGTGGTGCCGCGAGCTTGGGGAAGCGCCGGAGAAGCCGTACTCCGGCAAGGTGGTCATCCGGATGGAGCCGGGCCTGCACCGCAGGTTGGCTCAGAGATCCGAGCAGGACGGGATCAGCATCAACTCTCTTGCGATCGGCGCCATCGAACAGCTCTTGAACCAGGCCAAGGACGCCGAGTCACTGCGCGCCCCCGAACCGGGCGAACTCGAACGCGTGATATAGCGCGCTCTGTGTCTGCTCGAAGCCGTACCCCTCGTACAGCGCGATGGCCGCCTCGTTGGCGCTGTCCACGTCCAGGACCACGCTCCTGACCCCGGCATCCAAGGCTCGCCCGGCCACCAGGTCTAGCATGGCGCGCGCGTACCCGCGCCGGCGCTCGGACGGGTGGATGGCGAGCCCGTATAGCAGGTAGGCGTCGTCCTTCTCCGCCTTGGCGCATAGGCCGACCGGCTTGCCACCGTCACGCAAGACCCACTGCGTGCGCTCACCCGAGCGGATGCTCATCCCCATGACCTCGGCGGTGGACTGAAGGTCCATCCCGAAGGCTGCAGCGCTCAAGGCCGCCAGTTCCGGCAGGTCGGCCAGGCGCGCCTCGGACAGGTCCAGGCCTTCCCTGACCGGGCCAGGTCGCGCCGTGAGCGTGAGCGCCATCTGGTGCTCAGCGTGCTCGAACGGCACGCTCCAGCGCTCGAGGACCGCCCTACCGGACGCCGAGCGCGCGTCGCAGACGAGCAACCCCTTGCCGTAGCCGAACGGGGCGCTATGGGCCACCGCCTCGCGCAGGAGCGCCGTGAACACGCCCTTCCGGCGCCGCTCGGGAGCCACGAGGGCGTTGACCTCTATCTCGTCGCGCCGTGGGGCGAAGACGTACAGGAAGCCGGTGGCGGCTCCGCCTTCCTCGGCGACGTACAGGACGGGCATGCCCTTCGCCGCGTTCATGGCAGCGTCGACATCGACCGGCGCAACGAAGCCGTCCGCGGCGGCGCTGGCGAGCGCAAGGCCTTCCAGCGTGGCCGTCAGCGGCTTGTCCGGCTGTTCGTAGTACTTCCGGATCTTCACGCCGGGCCGGTCTAGGCCGGTACCAGCAGCTGGTCCGCGCCGGTTGGCTCGGCCAGCTCGCCCACCTCGGGCAGCCAAGCCTCGAACGCCGCCAGCCCGCGCCGGTACATGGCCTCGCGCCGCTCGCGCTTGCCCTGACCCTTGACCTTCTCCACGTCGGGGACGAGGCCCCAGTTGGCGTTCATGGGTTGGAAGCCTTGCGGGTTCGCGGTCGCGAGGTAGCGCACCAGGCCGCCGAGCATGCTCTCGGACGGCGGGACGACGCCGGGCAGGCCGAGCGCTAGGCGCGCGGCGTTGCTGCCGGCCAGCCAGCCGGTGGCGGACGACTCTAGGTAGCCCTCGGTGCCGGCCAGCACGCCGGCTACGAACAGCCGCCGGTGGTCGCGCATGGCGAGCGTGGGCTCGAGGAGGCGCGGGGCGTTGAGGTAGGTGTTGCGGTGCATGACCCCGTAGCGCACGATCTCGGCGTCCTGCAGGCCGGGGATGAGCTGCACGACCGTCTTCTGGTCGCCCCACTTGAGGCCCGTCTGGAAGCCGACGAGCGACCACATGCGCCCCTCGGCGTCCTCCTGCCTGAGTTGCACGGCGGCGTAGGGGCGCTTGCCCGTCTCGGGGTGCTCGAGCCCGACGGGCCTCATCGGGCCGAAGCGGAGCGTGTCGCGGCCGCGGCGGCCGATCTCCTCGACGGGCATGCACCCCTCGAAGAACTCGAGCTTCTCCCAGTCGTGCGGCGTGTGCGAGCGGGCGGACTCCAGCGCGGCGTAGAAGGCGTCGTAATCGGCTTCCGTGAACGGGAGGTTGATGTAGTCGGCGGCCTGGCCGTACCGCCCCTTGCGGTAGGCGATGCTCATGTCGATCGAGTCGTAGGCGATGACGGGCGCGGCAGCATCGTAGAAGCCGAGGAACTCGTCGCCGAGGAGGTCCTTGATGTCGGTCGCCAGCGCATCGGCCGTCAGTGGGCCGGTGGCGAGGACGACGATGCCGTCGGGCACCTTAGTCAGCTCCCGCTCGTGGACGGTGATGAGGGGGTTGGTGCGCACGGCGGCTGTCACGGCGCGGGAGAACGGTTCACGGTCGACCGCCAGCGCGGCACCGGCCGGGACGCGGTTCGCATGCGCACTGCCCATCACGATGCCGCCCGCCTTGAGCATCTCGGCCTGCAGGAGACCCTTGGCGTTGCTCTCGCCCTCGCCCCCGAAGGAGTTCGAGCAGACCAACTCGGCGAAGTCGCCCGTCTTGTGCGCCGGGGTGAGCTTCGTCGGGCGCATCTCGATCAGGTCGACCGCCACCCCGAGGCGGGCGGCGGCCAGCGCAGCTTCGCTGCCGGCCATGCCGGCGCCGACGACCGTGATGCGCTTGTGGGTTGCTTCCATGCGGGTCAGCGTAGCACCGGCCGGTGCTCGTGGCCGCAGCGGCGGCGGCCCGCCCCGCCCCTTCACGTTCCGTGAACCTAGGTAGACCGCGCGCCTACGGCGTACTTGGGCCCTCACATGCGCGCATTACACTTGCCCCATGGCCACTTCCCTACGCAACGTCATCGCGCGGCCGCTGGTAGCCGTGGTCCTCGCCCTTCTGGCAGCCACGGCCCTGGCCGCTCCACAACCGTGGCGCGCCGTGTACGCAGGCCAACTCGGGGGCGAGTACGTGCTGGTGGACCTCGCGCGCTTCGACGACGGCTCCGCCATGGCGCGAGTGCTGCTGCATGCGCGCGGCCTCTCGCTCACTGGCCGTGGCCTGGAAGCGGAAGACGGCACCATCACCATCGACCTGAGAGCCACCGACCCGCGCAACAGCCCGAGCTTCGCCGTCCTCTACACCGCCCAAGTGGACGATCCGGCGGCGAGCGCCGGCGGCGACGCGGCGGCTCGCCTACGGGCCGTCAGGCACGACGATTGGACGGACGATGGCGCCGTCCTGAGCACCTCGCTGACCTTCACATCGGCCACGGCGACCTCCAGCGAAGCGTTGGAGGGCGACCTCGCGCGCGCCGCGCAGTACGCCTACATGTCGCTCTCGGAGGGCCGGATAGACGCCAGCACGGTATGGCCGCGGTTCTCCAGCGCCGCGCTCGACCCCATCGAGCACGAGCTCGAGGACGACGGCATCTACCACCTCCGGGACTTCGTGATCGAGGGGCGCGACAACGTGGACGCCCTTGAGTTGGGCTGGGGCTGGACACAAGAGGTCTACAGCGACGTCATGGGCGTCGCAGGCCCCTACGTGAGCATCCTCAAGAGCACCACCAACTACACGGGCGGGGCGCACCCGAACTCCTTCTACGGCTCGATCCTCTTCGACACAGACACGCGGACCTACCTCGACCTCATCGACTTGTTCGACGAGACGACCGATTGGCAGGCGCGCGTGTTAACGCTCATCTCGGCCGACCTGCGCGCTCAAGGGGCCGAGTGGCTGCAGGACGACGCCGATCCCTCGGTGGCCGTCACCCTGACCGTGAACGACATCGGCGCCTTCTCGCTTGGCCCGAGCGGCCTGTCGTTCATGTTCGACCCGTACGCCGTCGGCCCGTACGTCCAAGGCGCGTTCGAGGTGACGCTGCCGTACGCCAGCCTCGCCGGGCTCGCGCAAGCGGGCGGACCGCTTGCCGCCTTCCAGGCGGCGAACCTACCCGTCGTGTTCGATTGAACGTTCGGCCCTGCCCGGTAGCCGAGGACTCTAGCGGTAACCGCGCCGCCGCGGTCGCAAGCCGCGCAGCAGCCAGAGCAGGAGCGCCAGCACGATGAGCGCCGCCCCGACTAGCAGGAGCACCACGTGGTACCTGAGCGGTCCCGCCAGCGCCCCGGAGGGGAGCACGGCCAAGGAGTAGGCCGCCAACCCCGCGAGGGTGGCCGGCACGCCCTCTGCGCCGGCGCCCGGCGGCAACACGGCGTCCGGGTTCGACCAGGCGCGCACGCGGTCGAGACCGTATGCGAGCGGCGCCGCGCCGACGAGGATGGCGATGCCGGGGTTGACGAGCCTTAAGTAACCGCGCGAGAAGCCGACGAGCGCCACGAGCAGCAGCAGGACGACGACGCCGGACAAGTACGTGTAGGCGAGGTAGCGGCGGTGCGCAGCCGAACCGAAGGCGTCGATGAGGGGGGCCACGCGCCGCACGCGCTGGGCCTGGTCGGGGCGCGTGAGCTGTTGCGCGGCAGCGGCCGCGCCGGTTGAATACGCCCGCTCGGCCAACACCTCGATGACCCGCGCTTCCGCCTGCTCGGTAGTCAGGCCGGCGAGCGCGGACGCCGGCAGCAGACCGCTGAGGCTGCCGGCACCAACGTCGGCGGCGCCGGCGAGCACGCTGCTCGCGTCCGCCAGCCGCGTGGCCATCGCCGGCGCATAACCGGCTATGACCGCGGAGAAGAGCTCGTGGGCCTGCGCCCGGAAGTTCGTGTCGACGGCCCGCGTGAGGCGCGTCCTCAGGTTCTCGTTCGTCACGAGGGCCAGCGCCTGAGGTAAGCCGCCCTGCATGACCTGTTCCGACAGCGCGGCCACGACGGCCGCGCCGATCTCGCGGTTGCTCGCACCTTGCAGTTCTCGGGGCGGGAACCTGACGAAGACACCGACGATGGGTTGGACCTGCTCGCCGGGGTTGGCCGCGGCCTGGGCGGGCCAGTCCGCAAGCCGCGTACCGTCGTCGAGACCCGCGCCGAGAAGCTCGCGGCTCAGGTCGGCGTTAACCAGGGCGGCGATCGGGCCTTCCAAAGCAAGTTGGAGTTGGGCGGTCAGCGCCGGATCGGTGACGGAGGCGAGAACGGAGCTCGCGCCGCCCTTGACGAACTCGTCACTGAGCACGCCCGCGCCGCGGTTGACGGCCGCCTCGGTGGTGAACGAAGGGATCTCGGTGGCGTCGGCGTACACGTCGAGGCCGGGGAGGAGCCTGAGCCGCTCGCCGGCACGGTACTCGGTCAGTGTCGTGACGCCGACGGACGCGCCCCCGTCGCCCGGCCTGAGCGTGAGGCGCAGGATGCTCTGGATGAGGTCTACGCCAGACTGCGAGCCGCTCGAACGCGCGAGGCTGAAGAGCGCGGCCCCCACGGCAACCGACACTGCGAGGAGCAGGGCGCTCGCCCACGTCAGGTCGCGTTGCCAAGCCGGTTGCTTTTCGGTCCTGTACATTCAGTGCCGTCCAGGAAGTAGCGGCGCCAGGTCGAGGGCAGTCACGTAGCCACCTTACCGCGTCACCTTCGGCCGGCGCGAGAACGTACCATGTGTCCATGCCCCGACCGACTGAGGTCGTCCTCGTTCCGCTGGTCGGCCCGTTCCACACGCGCTTCCCGCGCTACAACGCGGTGACGGTGAGAGACATCGTAAAGGCGGCCAAGGTCGAGGCGCTCGCCGTAGCCGCCCTCCCGCCCGACGCGTTCCAGGAGGCGGGCTGGCAGGGCACGCATGAGGTGGCCCTGCCGCTGGCGCTCGTGCCGTGGGCGCGGCGCGAGGCCGTGCCGGTACATGCCGTCGGCAGTTTCCCCGGCCGACCTGGTGAGCCCGGCGAGGCGAACGACGAGAGCGACTTCCTGGCGTACCTCGAGCAGTTCGATGCCGGGGTGGAGCGCCTGAGACGCGTGCGCCGCACGCAGGCCAAGCTCGAGGAGCTGCTGCGCGCGCCGCTCGACCTCGCCCGCGTGGTGCGAGAGTTGCTCCCGGCCATCGACGACCACCAGCTCAACCGCGCCGCCGAGTTCGGCGAGGGCCCCGGCACGGGTTGGCTCGCCGCCCGTTCGGCCGTCGTGGCGACGCGTGTGACCGACCTGCCATACCGCCGCGTCGCCCTCGTAGCCGGCGTCGACGACCTACCGCAACTGCGCAGGGCGCTGGAGGCCGTGTCTGCCAGCTCCGACGCCGGTCCACGCGTCGAGTACCTTGACCCGGCGCTCGCGCCGGAGCCGAGCGCGGAAGAGCGAGAACGCGCGCTCCTCGACGTCGCCATGCGAGGTGATACGGACGACCCGCAGGCGCTCCTGACCGCCCTACGGGCCTTGGGCGCGCCAGAGGCCCGCTATCACGAGGCCAACCTCCTGCTGGAGCACGGCGAGGTCGATGACGCGCTCGCCGTCCTGGAACTCGTACTGCGAACGGACTTCAACGAGCCCTACTACCTGCCCGGGTTCCTCCTGGCGCGTATCGGGCAGGTGTACGACCTCGTGAGCGACAGGCAGGCGGCGCTGCGCTCCTACCGCGGCGTCCTCGCGCTCGACTTCGCGCCGGCAGAGGCGGTCGAGGCGGCGAGGAGCGGGCTCGAGAGGACGTTCGGCTCCGAGAGGGCCCAGCAGGACCAGGTTGGCGGACAACCAGACGAAGGGGGCCTCGGAGCGCGATGAGCGGGTCGGGCGCACCCGCCTCCGCCGCGTGGACCGCGTCGACCGGTGGGGGGTTGGAGCCTTACCGGACCGAGCTGCCTTACACGTACGCCTTCGGCCACTTCGCCTCTCTGGAGGCGCTGAAGCATAGGCCGGAGCAGGTGCACGTCGTGCTTCGCCACGGCGACCTGGAGGAGCGTTGGCGCGAGGCGCTCGACGCCGCTGCCGCCCGCGCCGGGGTGCCGTGCGTGCGCGACGACGCCGACGTGGCGCGCCTCAGGCGCCACGACCAGGTCCGGTGCCTGGCCGTCGTGCGCAAGGTCGAGGACGTCGTGCTACCGGGCCGCGACCACGTCGTGCTGGTCGGGGCGAGTCAAGCAGGCAACGTCGGGAGCGCGCTGCGCAGCCTGGCGGCCTTCGGCATCGAGGACGTGGCGCTGGTCGCGCCGAGGGTCGACATCTGGAGTCCGCACGTGCTGCGCGCCTCCATCGGCATGCGCTTCGCGGTGCGCTGCGCGCGTGTGGCTAGCGCGGAGGACTACCTGGCCGCCCACCCCATGCACCGGGTGTACGCCTTCAGCGCGTCCGGGAGCGAAGAGCTCGGCAGTGTGACCTTTCAGTCGCCGTTCTCGCTGTGGTTCGGCCCCGAGTGGCCAGGAGCCGGGGCGCCGGTCGGGATGCCGGTCGGGATGCCGGTCGGGACACCAGCCGGGACGCCGACAGGGACGCAGTCGCGCGTGAGCGTACGCATCGCGTCGCGACCTCACGTCGAGTCGCTCAACCTGGCGGTAGCCGTCTCACTCGCTGCCTACGTGGCCGGCAAGCGCGTGGAAGGTCGCAAGTGACGGCCGACCTCCTCGGTAAGCGCACGCACCTAACTCTCGCCGTCTCGGTGACTCTAATCGCGCTGGCCGTGCTGGGCGGCGGCTACCTGAAGGCCGCGCTCGCCCTCTCCGCCATCTTCCTGGCCGTGCTGATGGTGTGGCGGCCGGCCAGGACGCTTCCGTGGCGCCTGGCCACCGTGGGGGCCTGCCTATGGGCGCTGGAAGAGATCGTGTGGGCCGTGCAACGGTTCGGCGGTCCCAACCTGCCCGCCCTGACCGACGTCACGTACTACCTTGGCCTGGCCGCCTGGTTGGCCGCGCTGCTCCTCATGCCCGGCAAACGCCTGCCGCCGTCGCTGCTGCTGGCCGCCGTGCCGGCCGTCGGCCTCCTCCTCTGGCTCCTCCTCCTCGACCCGCCATCCAGCCTCTCGCTAGGCTTCCCCGTGTTCGAGACCCTGCTCGTCCTCGCGTCGTTGCCGCTGCTCGGCGGGACGATGATGGGCGGAGCCTCTGAAGGGCGTGTGCTCGTCGGGCTGTCCTTCTACCTGCGCGCCCTCGGCGCCGGTTCGTTCGCGTGGCTTGCCGGGCCGACGAGCGAGGTAGGCGCGCAGTTCCTCTGGCTCCTCTCGTACACGATGCTCGCGCTCGGCGCGCAGCTCGAGCTCGACGACGAGCATACGGACTACCTGCCGATCGCCGTAGCCATCACGAGCCTCCAGTTGGTCAGCGCCGCCCTCCTGCTCGTCCTGTTCAGGCTGGGCATGCTGGAGGAGCCGTACGCGCTCGTGATCGTCTCGCTCCTGACATACGTGCAACTGGCCGTCGTACTCCTCGTCCTGGTGACGAGCCGGATCAACCAGGTGGCTGCCGAGCGCGAACTGAGGGCCTGGGCGCGGCTGCTCGACCCCGTTATGGACGCGCAGCCGCATGGCGCCGCGCTCGAGCGCGTCCTCGATGAGACCGTGCAGCTCGTGCCCGGCGCGCAAGGCATCGAACTGCACGACCACGGCGTGGCCGGCGCGCTCACGGGCTACCCCTACCCTCTCGTGGCCGGAGGGGCCGAGATCGGGCGCCTCTACCTGACGCGCAGGCCTCACCGCTCCTCCGTTCTCGACACGTGCGCGCCCATGCTCGCATCGCGCCTGCTCCTCCTCGGCGACCGCGACAGGTGGGCCGCGGCGGCGCTGACCGACCCGCTCACGGGGCTGCTCAACCGGCGCGGCCTCGAGGCGCGCGCCGGGCTGCTCGTCGGGCAGGCGAAGGCGGACGTCCGGCCCATCAGTGTGGCCATGCTCGACCTCGACCACTTCAAGCGTGTCAACGACGTGTACGGCCACGGGGTGGGCGACGATGTGCTCAAGGTGCTGGCTGGCGTCCTGCGCGCTCAGTTGCGCCCGAGCGACCAGGCCGTCCGCTGGGGCGGCGAGGAGTTCGTGGTAGTGCTGCCCGGCGCGGACGCCGATCAGGCCGTCGAGGTCCTCAAGCGGGTGCGGCACGAGCTCGGCGTCGCGCTCGTCAAGCCGGTCGCGTGGCCGCTGGCGGTGTCGGTCGGGATCGCCGGGAGCGTAGGGCCGCCGCGGTCGGAGGAGGAGCTCGGGCGTCTCGTGGAGGAGGCCGACGCCGCGCTGGTGGCGGCCAAGCGCGAGGGTCGCAACCGCATCGTGCTCTCCGGCACCTTATGATGCCGGCATGCGCGAACTCCTCTACAACGCCGCCAAGCACTTCAAGCGCGGCAAGGCGTTGAGCGAGCGAGGCGACTCGCGCGGCGCCATGGTCGCGTACGAGGACGCCCTCAAGGACCTGCATGCCGTCAAACCGCAGCGCATGCGCGACGTCCTACTCGCCCAGGTGTACCTCTCCCGCTACCAGCTGGGTCGCGACGCCGACCCGGTCAAGGCCGACAGCGACCTGCGCCTCGGCTACAGTTACGCCCGCACGACTTTCGAGCCCACCGTCAGGCAGCTCGCGGAGGGCCTCTGGCAGGAGCGGCAACTGCGGCCGCCGGTCGTGGCGCCCCGCGGCTCGGGTGACGCCAGGCGGCGCGCGTCGGCTCCCCAAGGTGGCGGGCGGTTCGACGACCAGGGCGGCAACCTGGTCGACGGCAGGCCGGGGCAGCAGGGGGACGGCCGCCGCGCCGACGCCGACCAGAAGGGTCGCCGCGGCAACCGCCGCGGGCGCCGCGGGGGTGGGCAAGCTGGCGGGCAAGGCGGCGGACAAGGCGGCGGCCCCGACAACGGCCGAGCAGGCGGCTCGAGCGGCGGCTGACGGACCCCGCCCCGATACCGCCGGCCAGGCGGTTGCCAAGCGGTCGCCAAGCGGGCGCCTTAGGGGGGTAACATCGGCGCCATGAGCGAGTCCGCCATCCTGCAAGCCGCCTACGCCGCCGAGGCTCCGTACCTGGAGCTGCTCGCCGACCTGGTCACGCACGAGAGCCCGACCGACGACAAAGCCGCGTGCGACGCGCTGGCCGCACGCTTGGCCGAGCACATGCGGGCGAGCGGCTTGAACGTCACGCTGCACGAACGGGCCGACGCCGGCGCCATCCTGGAAGGGCGCCTGGCGGGCGCCGGCGGCGGCAAGACGCTCCTCCTCTGCCACTACGACACGGTGTGGCCCCTCGGCACCCTGGCCTCCATGCCGTTCGCCCGTTCCGGCGACAAGGTCTCGGGGCCCGGCTCGGTCGACATGAAGGCCGGCATCGCCAACGCGCTGACCGCGCTGCGGCTACTCGAGGAGCTCGGTCTCCGTCCGGCCGGCGACGTCACGCTGTTGGTGACGAGCGACGAGGAGACGGGCTCCCACGCCTCGCGCGAGCTCATCGAGGCCAGGGCGCGCGAGCACGACCGCGTGTTCGTGTTGGAGCCCGGGCGCGACGACGGCGCCCTGAAGGTCGGCCGCAAGGGCGTGGGCGGCTTCCGGCTCAAGTTCCGCGGCCGTTCCGCGCACGCCGGCAACAACCCTTCCGACGGCGCGAGCGCGCTTCGTGAGCTGGCGCATATGCTCGTGTTCATCGAGGACCTGAGCGACGACGTGGCGGGCACCACCGTCAACGTGACCGTGGCCCGCGCCGGCTTCGCCACCAACGTGATCGCGGAGGAAGCGGAGGCGTTCGTCGACTTCCGCGTGCTCAAGGCCAGCGAGGCCGAGCGCGTCACCAACGCCATCAACGACTACACGCCCCGCGACTCACGCGTGACCCTCACGGTCACGGGGGGCCTCAACCG
Organism: Deinococcaceae bacterium; assembly: GCA_040255585.1. GTDB lineage: Bacteria > Deinococcota > Deinococci > Deinococcales > Trueperaceae > JAAYYF01. Next base: position 68,686 of record JBDZVI010000002.1, on the reverse strand, counting down.
CCCTCCCCTCGAACTCACCCCCGCCAACCGGGCCCTGTTCGAGCGCGCCCAGGCCATCGGGAACGAGCTGGGTCTGGTGTTCGACGGCGGCGTCGTCGGGGGCGGCTCCGACGGCAACTTCACGTCCGCCATCGGGGTTCCGACGCTGGACGGCCTCGGTTCCGTCGGGGGTGGGCCGCATGCCCGCCACGAGCACATCCGCGTGCGCGAGTCTCTCCAACGCGTAGCGCTTCTCACGGGGTTGCTCGCGAGCGACTGATCCGACATGCCGCTGCTGCTAGCCGCGGCTTGCGGCCTGCTCCTCACGCTCGCCCTGCCGCCGCTGGGATGGTGGCCGTTCGCCTTCGCGCTCGCGCCCGTCTTCGCCCTCGTGGCGCGCGCCAAGGATGGCCGCGCGGCGTTCCGCGTCGGAGCGGCGTTCGGCCTGCCGTTCTTCGCCCTCTACATCCTGTGGCTGCCGCGCTCGTTCGCGGTGCTGTTCGGCCCGGCCTTCTGGTTCGTCTACCCGTTCCTCCTCGCCATCCTGGCGGTCTTCTGGGGCCTCACGGCGTGGGGGACGTGGCGCGTCGCCGGCCTCGCCGGAGGGGGCTCTTCCCCGCGCGGCCGGGCCAAGCGCGTCCTCCTGCTCCTCCCCGTCGCCTGGGTGCTCGTTGAGTGGGCACGCACGCAGGGCTACTTCGCCTTCCCTTGGGGCACGCTCGGCTACGCATGGCTGGAGACGCCCGTCGCGCAACTCGCCGAGTTCGGGGGCGTTTACGGGCTGAGCCTGCTCGTCACCGCGCCTGCCGCGCTGTTGGCGTGGCCGTTGGCGGTGGGCGCGCGCCCGGGTCGGGGCGGCAGCGGCCAGGCCCGCGGTGCGACCGTCGCATGCTGCGTAGTGGCCGTGGCTCTCGTAGGGGCGGCGTTCCTGGTGGGCTCGGCTGTCCAACGCGGCGCGCCCACCCTGGCAGCGGAGGCGGCCTCCGCCCCCTACCGCGCGCTGCTCGTCCAGGGCAACGTAGACCCGTTCGCGCGCGCGGCCTCGTCGGCGCAGGAGCTGGGCGTGCACCTGCGCCTCACGGAGGACGGCGACACCGCCTCCGGCCCATTCGACCTCGTAGTGTGGCCGGAGGGTGCCGTCATCGGCTACGACCTGACGGCCGGCGACGCGGGCACCCTACGGAGCGCGATAACAGCCTCGGCACCAGGTGCCACGTTCGTGGTGGGCGGGCGCGTGTACGACGGGGACGGCAGCTACAACTCGCTCATCGCGCTGCGCGCGGACGCGGAACTCGGGCATTACGACAAGCACTACCTGGTGCCCTTCGGCGAGCGCTGGCCGCTCATCGAGACGTTGAGCGGCCTCTATGCGGCCGTGTTCAGGGCGTTCGGGCTGCCGATGCTGGCGGGCACGACGCCGGGCGAGGTCATCGAGCCCATCGCGTCCCCCCTCGGACCGCTCGGCGCCTTCGTCTGCTACGAGTCCGTGTTCCCGCAAGTGCAGCGCCTGCTCGTCGAGCGGGGCGCCGGCGTGCTGGTCCTCGGCACGAACGATGCGTGGTTCGGGGTCGGCACCGGCGCGCGCCAACACTTCGACATGGGCCGCCTGCGCGCCATCGAGACGCGGCGCTGGCTGCTCCGCGCCGGCAACGACGGCGTTACGGCCGCCGTCGACCCGTGGGGGCGTGTGACGGCCGAGGTCGAGCGCGGCGTGGCGACGACCCTGGCCGTCTCGTTCGATACGCGCGACGACCTCACGCTCTGGACGCGCCACGGCGCCTGGACGCCGGTCGCGCTGCTCGCGTGGGCGGCGCTCGTAGCTGTGGTGGGGCTGATCTCTGCCGGACGATCCGGTTCACCAGTCGACCCTGCCGGGCAGGCGTGAGGCTTCACACCTCGCCTGGGCGAGACCGATTCCGTTGCGCCCGTAGCGCTGACCTGTAGTATGAGCGACCTATGCAAGTAGTCATCGTCGGTGGCGGCGAGATCGGGGCTCTGCTCGCGGCCGCTCTGCACCGTACCCACGGTGTCATCGTGATCGACCAAGATCCCGAGCGCGAGGCAGCGTTCGCCTCCCTGGACGTGCAGTTCGTCCGCGGCAACGGCACCGACCCGGACGACCTGCGCACCGCCCAAGTGGAACGCGCCAGGGCTTTCATCGCCTGCACGGCGTCTGACGACGTGAACGTCCTGGCCTGCCTGGCGGCCAAGGGTCTCGGCGCGAAGCTGACGCTCGCTTTCGTCACCCGCCAGCGTTACGTCGACGCGTTCAAGCGCGACGGCGCCTTCGAGTCGGTCGGGTTGTTGATCGACCGAGTACTGTGGCCCCAGCGGATCCTCGCGCACCAGATCGCCGACATCGTGCGCGCCCCTCGGGCAGTAGACAGCGCGCGTTTCGCCAACGGGCGGATCACCCTCCTCGAGTTCCTCCTCGAGCCCCACGACCCGTTCCGTGGCGAGAACCTCTCTTCCCTGGCCCTTCCGCAGGGCGTGCTCGCCGTAGGTGCCATCAAGGGCGAGGACTTCATCATCCCAACCGGCGCGACGGTGTTCGAGGCCGGCGACCGGGTCGTGTTCATGGGGACGACCGAGCGCATGCGAGAGTTGCAGCGGCGCTTCGCTCCGCACAAGCGCTCGCCGAGGGTGGTGATCGTGGGCGGCGGCAACGTCGGGTTCATGGTCGCTCAACAGCTGATGACGGACAGGGCCAACATCACGATCATCGAGGAAGACCCGGAGCGTTGCGAGAAGCTCGCGCAACTGCTGCCGCATGCGCTCGTGCTCAAGGGCGACGGCACGGACCTGGAACTCCTGGAGCAGGAGCGTGCGGAGGACGCGGACGTTATGGTCGCCGTCACGGACGACGACGCCAAGAACCTGCTCGTGTCGCTCATGAGCAAGCAGCTCGGCATCCCCAAGGTGATCACGCGCGTAGGCCGCACCCGGAACCGCCGGCTCTTCACTCGCGTCGGCATCGACGCGCCGTTGACGCCGCGCGCCGCCGCCGTCCAAGAGGTGATCAACTGGCTCCAGGTCGACGAGGTGGAGCACCTGGCAACGATCGAGGACCGGGCGGAGGTCATGGAGGTCACGTTCCCCGAGGGATCCCTCGGTGGGCGCGTCAAGGACCTGGGCACGCCGGAAGCCATGCTGATAGGCGCGATAGAGCGTGACGGGCGCGTGATGGTGCCTGGTGGCGACACCGTCGTGCAGCCCGGGGACCACCTCTACCTCGTGACCACTCCAGACAAGGTGGACGAGGTCGAGGAGTGGCTGGACGAGCGGCGGGCCAAGACGCCGGTGTCCTGATGTCCGACGGCAGCGTCCGGGGGCGGTTCGTCCCGTATGTCCTCGGGGCGGGCCTGCTCGCCCTAGCCCTAGGCGCCGCGGCTTTCACCGGCTACGCGCTGCTGCTGCACGAGCGCTGTCTAGGCTTCGCGGCCACCGCCGTCCTGGGGCTCGTGGCCGGGTGGGTATTACGAAGCCGGGGCCGTAGCGGTGCGGAGCCGAGCCGCCGCGAAGCGCTCGTAGCCGTACTGACGTCCTGGCTCCTGCTGCCGGCGCTCGCCGCCGCACCGTACGTCATCGATGGCGGCATGTCCGCACTGAACGCCATCTTCGAGTCCATGAGCGGGTTCACTACCACGGGAGCCACGGTCCTGACGGACTTCTCCGCGTTCGGGAAGGCGCTCTTCATGTGGCGCGCCTTGTCGCAATGGGTGGGCGGCATCGGCATCCTGGTGCTGTTCATCGCCGTTTTCCCGCAACTGGCCATCGCCGGGCGGCAGCTCTTCTTCACCGAGGCGCCCGGGCCGACCGAGGAGCGCCTCACCCCACGGCTAAGGAACACGGCGGTAGCGGTCCTTGGCGTCTACTCGGCGCTCACGCTCGCCTGCGCGGTCGGTTACGGAGTGGCAGGGATGGGCTCCTACGACGCCATCGCCCACGCACTCACCACGCTGGCCGCGGGAGGCTTCAGCCCAAACGGGCTCAGCTTCGCCGGGTTCGAGAACAGCGCCATGGAATGGGTCGCCATCCTGTTCATGTTCTTCGCCGGCGCCAACTTCGCGCTGCTCTACCGCGCCGCCACCGGACGGCCGCGCGACCTCCTTCGCGATGCCGAGCTCCGGACCTACGCGGCCATACTCCTGGCGGCGAGCGGCGTGCTCACGCTGCTACTGGTGGACAGTTATCCGCCCTTGGACGCGGTCCGACACTCCTTGTTCCAGGTGGCGAGCATCCTGACCAGCACGGGCTTCGCCTCCGCCGATTTCGCACTGTGGTCTCTGCCTGCCCAGATGGTGCTCGTGGTCCTGATGTTCGTGGGCGGCTGCGCCGGCTCGGCCAGTGGTGGCGTGAAGGTCGTTCGCTGGATCGTCATCGCCAAGAGCACGGCACGCGAGTTGATCCGCGCCCTCCACCCGCGCGCCGTGCTCCCTGTGAGGGTAGGCGCACGCACCGTGTCAGAGGAGGTGGTGCGCGCCGTTGCGGCGTTCCTCACCCTCTATATCGGGCTGTTCGCGGTTACGACCCTGATCCTGGTCGTGCTAGGGGCCGACTTCGTGGTGGCGTTCACGGCCGCGATCTCCTGCCTTGGCAACGTGGGGCCGGGCTTGGAGAGCATCGGTCCGATGGCGAGCTTCGCCGACTTACACCCGATCAGCCGTGGCGTGCTCACCTTCGTGATGTACGCAGGACGCCTCGAGGTGGTGACCGTGTTCGTGATCTTCACGCCAGGGTGGTGGAGACCGCCGCACAGACGCGCGTCTACGCCTTGGCGCGACCGGAGCCACGATGAGGCGGCGAGCATGGTCAGGAAGGCGGCGAGTTGATCCCGCCCGTCAGGCTGTCGCCGGCCCGGACAACGCGACCGGGCGGGAGTCGAGGACGGTTCCTGCCGTATGTGCTTGGAACGGGTGTTCAGGCGCTCAGCGTGGCCGCCGCCGTCTTCTCCGTATACGCGTTGATAGACCGCCAGCCGGCGCTCGGCTTCATGGCCGTCGTCGTGGTCGGCGTGCCGCTGGGCTGGTGGCTGCGCAGCGCCGGCAGCGCCGATGCCGAACCCAGCCGCCGCGAAGCCCTGGCTGCCGTGATGCTCTCATGGGTGGTGCTGCCGGCGCTCGGCGCACTACCGTACGCGCTCGGCCACCACATGTCGCTGCTCGATGCCGCGTTCGAGTCCGTCAGTGGCTTCACCACCACCGGCGCCACCACCATCACGGATTTCTCCGCCGTGGCGCCCTCACTGATGCTGTGGCGCGCTTTGACGCAATGGGTCGGTGGCGTCGGCATCCTCGTGCTCTTCCTCGCCGTCTTCCCGCAGCTCGCCATCGCGGGTCGACAACTCTTCAACGCCGAAGTGCCTAGCCCGCAAGAGGAGCGCCTGACACCCAAACTGCGGCAGACGGCGATGGCGGTCGTAGGGCTGTACACGGCCCTCACGCTCGTGTGCTCCATCGCCTACTACCTGACTGGCATGGGGACGTTCGACGCCGTCGCCCACGCGCTCGGGACGTTGGCGGCCGGAGGGTTCAGCCCCAACGCCGAGAGTTTCATCGGTTACGGCGCGGCTGCCCAGTGGATCGCCGTCATCTTCATGTTCCTATCCGGCACGAGCTTCTTCCTCGTCTACGGCACCCTGACAGGTCGCAAGCGCAACATGCTGCGCGACACCGAGTTCCGCGTCTACCTCGCCATCCAGCTCGTCTCCGGGGCATTGCTCGCCGTGCTGCTGCTCGGGGAGGACCTCGCGCCTCTCGACGCGATCCGGCACGGGCTCTTTCAGGCCACCAGCATGGTCGTCACGGCCGGTTTCGCCTCCCTCGACTACCGGACCTGGGGCACGCCGGCGCAAGCCGTGCTCCTCGCGCTCATGTTCGTAGGAGGCAGCGCCGGCTCCGCCAGCGGTGGGGTGAAGGTGCTGCGCTGGCTGATGATCGCCAAGATCACGGGCCGCGAAGTGCGGCGGGCGCTGCATCCGCGCGCCGTCATGCCGATCCGCATCGGCGGCCGCATCATCCCCGAGGACGCCCTGCGGGCCGTCGCGGCGTTCCTTACCCTATACGTGGGGCTGTTCGCGTTCACGGCCATAGTGCTGGTGTTCCTAGGGGCCGACTTCACTGCCGCCTTCAGCACGGCCATCGCTTCGTTGGGCAACACTGGGCCGGGGCTCAACGGCTTCGCCCCCATCGGCGAACTGGAGCACCTGCCCGCCCTCGGCAAACTCGTGCTCATGTTCGTGATGTGCGCGGGGCGCCTCGAGGTGGTGACGGTGTTCGTGATCTTCACCCCGGGGTGGTGGCAGCTGCCGCGGCGACGGCGGAACTGACCGGCACGCACAGGCGCAGGCCGCCGCGCGAGGAGCCTGCCCAGTGGCCCGCGCACGGTACGTTACGGCGTTTGCCACGCACCCGCCGCTGGGCTATGCTCCACGACGACGAACAGGACCACTGTCAGGCGCGCGCTACGCTCACACAAGAACGCCACGCCGCAGACTCCATGATCCGGGAGGACCCATGGCAGACACCATCGAATCCGTCCTGCAAGAGGCGCGCGAGTTCCAGCCGCCCAAGGCCTTCCAGCGCGCCGCCCTGCTGAACGACGCCACCGAGTACGAGCGCCTCTATCGCCAATCGCTCGACGACCCGGAGACGTTCTGGGGCGAGGCCGCCAAGCGCCACCACTGGTTCGAGCCGTGGACGCAAGTGCGCGAGTGGAACGAGCCGCACGTCAAGTGGTTCGTGAACGGCAAGACGAACCTCGCGTACGACTGCCTCGACCGCCAGGTGAACGAGGGCAAGGCCAACAAGGTCGCGTTCTTCTGGGAGGGCGAGCCGGGCGACAAGCGCACCATCACTTACGGCCAGATGCTCACCGAGGTGAAGCGCTTCGCCAACGTCCTCAAGGGCAAGGGCGTGAGGACGGGCGACCGTGTGGCCATCTACATGCCGATGATCCCCGAGGCGGTCGTCGCCATGCTCGCGTGCGCGCGCATCGGCGCCCCGCACTCCGTCGTGTTCGGCGGCTTCTCCTCGCACGCCCTGTCGGACCGCATCAACGACGCCCAGGCCAGCGTCGTCATCACGGCCGACGGCGGCTTCCGCCGTGGCGCCGTGCTGCCGCTCAAGCCGGCGGTCGACGAGGCGCTCGCCTCCGCCCCGAGCGTGAAGCACGTGATCGTCGTACGGCGCGCGGAGAACCCGATCGACATGGAGGCCGGGCGCGACGAGTGGTACCACGAGCTGATGCAGGGCGCCTCCGACGAGTGCGAGGCCGTGCCCGTCGACGCCGAGCACCCCGCGTACATCCTCTACACGTCGGGCTCCACCGGCAAGCCGAAGGGCGTCCTGCACTCGACGGGCGGCTACCTAGTCCACACGTCCCTCACGTCGCGGTACGTCTTCGACCTGCGCGACAACGACATCTTCTGGTGCACCGCCGACATCGGCTGGGTGACGGGCCACTCGTACGTCGTCTACGGCCTCATGTCCAACGGGGCCACGCAGGTCATGTACGAGGGCAACCCCACCTACCCGGCGCCCGACCGGTTCTGGGAGATGATCGAGCGCTACCGCGTGAGCGTGTTCTACACGGCCCCCACGGCCATCCGCGCGTTCATCAAGCTGGGCCGCGAGTACCCCGAGAAGCACGACCTCTCGAGCCTGCGCCTCATCGGCACCGTCGGGGAGCCCATCAACCCGGAAGCGTGGATGTGGTACCGCCGCGTGATCGGCGGCGACCGTTGCCCGATCGTCGATACCTGGTGGCAGACGGAGACGGGCGCCATCATGATCTCGACCATCCCGGGCGTGCACGCCACGAAGCCGGGCTCGGCTGGGCTGCCACTCTTCGGGGTCGACGCGGCGGTGGTCGACGCCGACGGCAACGAGACGGGCGTCGACCAGGGTGGCTACCTCGTCATGCGCCGCCCCTGGCCGGGCATGCTGCGCACCGTGTACGGCGACGACGACCGCTACCGCAACCAGTACTGGGGCGAGGTCCCGCACGTGTACTTCTCGGGCGACGGCGCGCGCCGCGACGCCGACGGCTACTTCTGGGTCATGGGCCGCGTGGACGACGTCGTGAACGTGTCCGGCCACCGGCTCGGCACCATGGAGGTCGAGTCGGCGCTCGTCTCGCACCCCGCCGTGGCCGAAGCGGCCGTGGTCGGCCGTCCGGACGAGCTGAAGGGCCAGGGCATCGTGGCGTTCGTCACCCTCGAGAAGGGCTTCGAGGCGACCGACAAGCTCCGCGAGGAGCTCCGCAAGCACGTGGCCGCCGAGATCGGCGCCATCGCCCGCCCCGACGAGGTGCGCTTCGCCGACGCCCTGCCAAAGACCCGCTCCGGCAAGATCATGCGGCGCTTCCTGCGCAGCGTGGCGACGGGCCAGGAACTGATCGGGGACACGAGCACGTTGGAGGACAGGGGCGTGGTGGACCAGTTGCGGCAGGAGGGGGCATAAGCGCCCCCGGAGCAGGAGGGTCCCGGAGCCTGAGAGGCGATCTCTAGAGTCTCCCCGGCTTCGGCAGCCGCGTTGCGCGAGGACCTTGGACCCATGCCTCGGATGGTAAGGTCGACCGCCGTGACGGACCCTCAGCCATGACTCCCGCCACGATCGAGCTGATCGCCGCCGCTCTGTTCGGTGTCGCGATACTGCACACGTTCTCCGCTCAGGTGTTCTCGCGCCTGGAGCGCTCCAACCCTCGTCACGCCGGGGTGTGGCACCTGCTCGGCGAGGTCGAGGTGGTCTTCGGCTTCTGGGCGATGGTGCTCGTCGTGGCGTTCGTCGCGACCGAAGGAACCAAGGCCGCGACGGAGTACATAGACTCACGCAACTTCACAGAGCCGATGTTCGTCTTCGCGATCATGGTCATCGCCGGAACGCGACCTATCATCCAAACGGCCATGCGTCTCGTACGGCTTCTGTCACGAGCGCTCCCGCTACCCGGCAGCGCCGGCCTCTACTTCGTCGTTCTCTCCGTGGTACCGCTGCTGGGCTCCTTCATCACGGAGCCAGCCGCCATGACCTTGGCGGCGCTGGTCCTGGCCAACAGCCTGTTCGCCCGGCAGATCTCGAACCGCCTCAAGTACGCCACCCTCGGCGTGCTGTTCGTCAACGTCTCGATCGGTGGCACGCTGACCAACTTCGCCGCTCCGCCAGTGCTCATGGTGTCCGGCACGTGGGGCTGGGATCTGAACTTCATGCTCGGCCACTTCGGCTGGAAGGCCGCCATAGCCGTCCTTGTGAACGCGGCCGGTGCCACGCTGTTGTTCCGCAAGGAACTCAGGCGGCTGGCACCAACCTCCGGCTCCCACGCGAACCCCGTGCCGCTCCCTCTCGTGATCACCCACATCGCCTTCCTGGCCGGGGTCGTCGTCTTCGCCCATCATCCAGCCATGTTCATGGGCATCTTTCTCCTGTTCCTAGGCGTGGCCAGCGCCTACGAACGGCATCACGACCGCCTCATCCTGCGCGAGGGCCTGCTGGTCGCGTTCTTCCTGGCCGGCCTCGTCGTGCTCGGCGGCATGCAGTCCTGGTGGCTCCAGCCACTGCTCACCCGCATGACGGCAGACCAAGTGTTCTTCGGCGCCACCGCGCTCACCGCCTTCACAGATAACGCTGCCCTCACCTACCTTGGCTCGCTCGTGCAGGGTCTGTCGGAGGAGTTCAAGTACGCGCTCGTGGCTGGGGCGGTGACCGGCGGCGGGCTCACCCTCATCGCCAACGCTCCCAACCCGGCCGGCGGCGCCATCCTACGTAAGTACCTCGATGGCGGCACCGTCAACCCGCTCGGCCTGGTATCGGCGGCGTTGCTACCTACGCTGGTTGCCGCCGCGGCGTTCCGGTTCTTCTAGAAACCTTCGAACCGTGGGCTCCATCACCTAGTACGCTCGTTGGTTCTCAATATACCCGGTGGGGTATATTGCCGTAGCGTGCGCGGCACCGAGGGGCCAAGCCCTCGGCGCCGCCAGCACGCGAGATCAGCTTGGGATTAGGAGAGCGACATGGGCATCCTAGACTTCCTCGGTTCACCGGCAGGCCGCTGGGCACGCATGATCCTCGGCGCGGCACTGATCTTGTTAGGCGCCCTCACCGGCGGGTGGGCGTTGGTCCTCGCCGGCGTCGGTGTCGTGTTCGTGCTGGCCGGAGCGCTGGACGTCTGTCTGCTTGGCCCGCTCGTCGGTCGGCCGATGAACGGCAAGGCGTTCAGGGCAGCGAATAGGGCCGGCTAGCCGCACGCGGATCGCCCACCAACGCACGTGCGCCCTTTTGTACGCAGGGGCGACTCTCCCGCCGGGAGGGCTGATCACCGGCAGCGTCGGGAAGCCTTGGCGGCGTCTTCCGCCGCCAGGTAGCTCCGTGCCGTCGCATGATCTAGGGAATGAATCCACGGAAGCTCTCGGTATCGGTTCCTGAATCCGTCGCCAGCTTCGTCGAGTCATACAAACGCGAGCACGCCTTGAAGACCAAGTCCGAGGTCGTGCAGCGCGCCTTGACTTTGCTCAGGGAGCAAGAACTCGAGAGAATCTACACGGAAACGGCCGGCGAGATCGACCCGAGCTGGGAGGTCACGCTTTCAGACGGACTCACTGAAGAGGCTTGGTAGTGGCAATTTGGCAGCGTCGCACTACCGGGCTCCGTGGAGCGTCCGAGCAGCGCTTAAGCCAACCAGGCGCCAACCGTCAGCAAGGAAGCTCGGTCATAGCTCGGTGACGAGATCACGCTGCCAGGCGTCAGTCGCCAAGCACGTTCCGCGCCATCGCCAACCGATCGTCTCGACGACCGGGCATGCTGTCCCAGTAGTAAGACAGCGCACCGAGCGCGATCCCCAGCGCCCACGCCCGCCCGCGCAACCACTCGGCCTCGCTGACGCCCAGCCGCGCGGCGAACGCCGCGCGCGCCGGCCCGTCAAGGACCTCCCAAGCGCCATGAAGGTCGACGGTCGGGTCGCCGATAGAGACCGAGCCGAGGTCCAACACAGCCGCTATGCGGCCGTCGGCCACCAGCAGGTTCTCCGCGACGAGGTCGCCGTGGTACCAGCGATCCGGGCCGGGCTCGGCGGCGCCGGGTAGCATCAGAGCCTCGTCCCATATGGTCTCGGCCCTAGCCAGGTCCAGGTCTAGGCCTGGGATGCCCCGGCACAGTTCCAGGTACTGGCGCACGGCAGCGTCGAAGTCGCCCAGCGCACCGCCCCGATACCAGCGCAGATCGTCTCCCACCACGTCGGGGGCGTCGATGGCGCGTAAGGCGAGGACCACGGTCGCGAGGTCTTCCGCGAGGCCCAAGCGCTCGCTCCTGGCCGGCTTGCCCGGCTCGGCTCGGCGCGGATGCTCGCCACCCAGCCACCGGGTCACCGACCAGTGCTCCGTATAACCGAAGCCAGGGTTGCCGACAGCCACCACTTCGGGCACCGCCACGGGGAGGGCCCGCGCCAGCAGCGGCGCTAGGTGGGCCTCCTTGAGGACACTCGCGCCGGCGCCGGGCTGCCTGGGCAGCCGGACCAGCAGGTCGTCGCCCAGCCGGAACAACGCGTTGGTCGAGCCGGACGTGCCCAACGGCGTCAACGTCCTGCCCGCGTACTCGGGCAGGTCGCGGTCGACCAGGGACCGCACCAGCGCGTCGTCGATCGGGAGTTCGTCGGCATGGAGGGTCATGAACGCTATCGACGGTAAGCAGAGTCGTGATCAGGATGCAGAGACAAGAACCGCAGGATCTCGCCCTCGCGCTTCACGACGGCGCGACACCGCTGGGTGACCCGAAGCGTGTAGGCGTCGACCCCAAGGGACTTGATGCTCTCCATGCGCAACCCCTTGTCGCGATGGACCTCCGACCAGCTCAACGCCCTCAGCTTGCGAAGGGTCTTGACGAAAGCCACGAGTTCGGCCTTCTCGAGCGCAAGCAGGTCTTCCTGGAATGCAAGCTGGTTGAGGTCGAACTCGATCACTGGCTCGAGTCGTCCTCGCGGCTAGCCTCCCAACGGCGAAGGATGTCGGCCTCGAACTGGTCAAGGTCCGTGACAGAGGCGGGTGCGGCGTCCGCCCATGCAAGGCCTTTCGCCATCTTGCTCAGCGCGGGTTCCCTGTGCAGCCACATCTCGTTGTCAGGTATGACCTGGGCCGTCCGGATTACCCAGACACCCTCCTCTGGGCTCTCGACGACCACCGTCCGCCCGGCGTACTGCTTGCCGAGCGAGATCTGACCGCTGGCGCCTACAGTCTTTGTGTTCATGCTGCACGATAGCATGACAGCACTAAAGCTGTGGACAACGCCGCCGAACGTCCCGATGCCCCGTGCTAGCGTGATCCCACCTAAGGCGTAGGAGGCGAGCCATGCATCGGCCGACCCGCTTTTCACTACGAAACGCATACTCCCGAGACGGTCACCGCACTGCCGGCCACCACCATGCGCGACCAGGCAACCAGCGCGCCCGACTCGTATCCTCCGCGTGCGCCCTGGCCCTCGCCCTCGCGCTGTTCCAAGCGCTGCCGTGGCTGGCGCCGCGCGCCTCGGCGCAAGCCGCCCCCATCCCCGAGCGCTACGCCACCACCGTGTCGGACACCGACTACCCCGGCAACGACATGGCCTCGCTCTTCGACGTCACGTTGGAGCAGTGCCAGGCCAACTGCCTGCGCGAGGGCGGGTGCGTGGCCTTCACGTTCAACGTGCGCCAAGGCGCCTGTTTCCTCAAGGAGAGCCTCGGCGAGCCGATGCCCTTCGCAGGCGCGCTCTCCGGGGTGATCACCGCTCAGCCGGCGGAGGTGCTCGAGAACGCCGCCTCCGCCGCAGCCGAGCTCACGTTCTTAGACGCAAGCGAACTCGAAGCCGCCCGAAGGCAGGCCGAAACGCTGGCCCAGTCGTACCAGGCCGGCGGCCGGACGGAAGCGGATTGGCTGGCCGCGGCTCAGGGGCAGGAGCCCGCGGGTGCCGTCGCTTTCACCGGCGCCGCCGTGACCGTGGCCGACAGCGGCCCGGCGTGGCTCGCACACGCCCGCGCCCTCGCGGCTCAGGCAGCGAAGGACCCCGACCGGCGCTACACGCTCAACGGCCGCGCCCTCCTGGCTGCGGTCAACGCCACGCTGCGCCTGCCGGAAGCCGACCGCGCCGCCGCGCTCGTCGTCCTCTCACAAGCCTTGGAAACCACCTACCGTGGCCCGGCGGCGCTGGAGGCCATGCGGCTCGCCGACCGCCTAACCCCAGGCATCGCCTCCGATGAACTCGCGCGCCTGCGCGAGGCGTTCGGCTTCCGCGTGCTCTCGCACGACGTGGACGCCAGCACGGCCACGCCGCGCATCTGCGTCACCTTCTCAGACGACCTCTCGCCGGCCCGCGACTACGCGCCCTTCGTGCGACGCACCGCCTCCCTGGCGCTGGAGGTGGAGGGCCAACAGCTCTGCGTCACGGGCGCCGTCTATGGCAAGACTTACGACCTCACGCTGCGCGCCGGCCTGCCGAGCGCTGGCAGCGACTCACTGGCGCGCGACGTGCCGCTGACCGTCTACGTGCGCGACCGCGCGCCGACGGTGCGCTTCCCTGGCCGGACCTATGTCCTGCCCGCCACTGGCCCGCGCGCGCTGCCGGTGGAGACCGTCAACGCTGATCATCTCGACCTGCGCCTCCTCCACGTGTCGGACCGGAACGTCGTCACCGCCATCCGCCAGGGCAGCTTCCTCCAAGCCCTGGGCGCGTGGGACGGCGCTCGCTTCGAGGACCTCCTGGCCGAGACCGTCTGGGAAGGCCAGGCGCAGCTGATCGGTGACCTCAACGACACGACCACGTCGCTGCTGCCGCTCGACGAGGTCGGGACGCTCGCACCCGGCGTCTACGTGCTGCGCGCGAGCGTGCCAGACGCCGACCCTTACGACACCCCGCCCGCCACGCAGTGGTTCCTCGTCTCCGACCTTGGCGTCACCACCCTGGGCGGCACCGACGGGCTGCACGTGGTCGTGCAGCGCCTGTCGGACGGCCGGCCGGTCGCCGGCCTGCGCGTCGAGTTGGTGGCGCGCTCGAACCGCGTGTTGGGCGAAGCGTCGACCGACGCCGACGGGCACGTGGTGTTCCCGGCCGGCCTGGCGCGGGGCACGGGCAACGCCGCCCCGGCCCTCGTGCTCGTCGAAGGGGATGACGACCTGGCGGTGCTGTCGCTCGAGGAGCCGGAGTTCGACCTCTCGGACCGCGGTGTCGCCGGCCGCCTCTCACCCGGCCCGCTCGACGTGTTCATGACCACGGACCGCGGCGCCTACCGCCCCGGCGAGACGGTCAACCTGACAGCCCTCGTGCGCGACGCCGGAGCGCGCGCCGTCACAGGCCTGCCGCTGACGGTGCTGCTCCTCAGGCCGGACGGCGTGGAGTACGCGCGCGTCGTCACGGACGGCGGCGTCGCGGGTGGTCACGTTGTCGCGTTCGCGCTCGGTGCCGACGTGCCGCGCGGCGTGTGGCGCATCGAGACCTACGCCGATCCCGACGCCCAGGCCCTGGCGGCCAGGAGCGTGCTGGTCGAGGACTTCCTGCCGGAGCGCAGTGACTTCACGCTGGCGCTCGGCGACGGCGGGCCAGTGGACCCCGCGGCTCCCCCCGACCTGAGCCTCGAGGCGCGCTACATGTTCGGGGCGCCGGCGGCCGGCCTGACGTTGTCTGGCAGCGTCAGCGTGACCACGACTTCTGAGCTCGCCGGCTGGCCGGGCTTCTCCTTCGGGCGCCACGACCAGCGCCTCGACACCCAACGGCGCATGTTCCCCGCGGGCCTCACGACCGACGCCGCTGGGCGCCTGGAGGCGCCGCTGCCCCTCGATGGTTTGCAGCTTGACGCCCGCCCCTACACCCTCAACGTCCAGGCCCTGCTCATCGACGGTGCTTCCCGGCCCGTCGAACGCGACCTCACGGTCCCCCTGCGCCCCGCCGGCCCGGTCGTCGGCATCCGCCCGAGCTTCGACGGGGCGTTGGCGGAGAACGGTGAGGCCGGCTTCGACCTGGTGCTCGTGGCGCCCGACGGTGCCGCGCTGACCGGCGAGCTGCGCTGGCAGGCCGATAGGGTGCTGACCCGCTACCAGTGGTACGCCGTCGACGGCCGGTGGTTCTGGGAGCCCGTCACCGAGCGCCAACGCGTCGGCGAGGGGGTGGCGAGCGTGGCGGGCGGGCCGACCCACGTCTCGGTGCCCGTCACGTGGGGTCAGTACGAGCTGCGCGTCACGTACGACAGCGGCGCCTCCGCCGGTCAACCGGCGACGTCCGACCGTCAGGCCGCGAGCTTCGCGAGCTCCTCCGTCGCCTTCTCGGCCGGTTGGTACGGCGTGGACGCCACGCGCGACACACCCGACCTGCTCCAGGTGTCGCTAGACAAGGCCAGCTACTCCCCCGGCGACGTGGCGCACCTACGCATCGTGCCAGACGCCGCCGCTTCCGCGGCTCCCGAAGGGGGCCCCGAAGCGGTGCCTGAGAGTGTCGGCACCGCCGTGGTGGCGGTGCTCTCGGACCGCGTGATCGACCTGCGCCTCGTCGAGGTGACTGGTGAGACGACGGTCGACCTGAACGTGACGGACGAGTGGGGCACGGGCGCCTACGTCACGGCGAGCCTCGTGCGCCCGAGCGACGCCACCGGCCATGCTCCCGCCAGGAGCCTCGGCGTCGCGTACGCGGCGGTGGCGCCCGGGGAACGCGAGCTCGAGGTGAGCCTGACGGCGCCCGCCGCCGCCGACCCGCGGGGCCGGCTCGACGTGGTTCTGACCGTACCCGACCTGCCCGACGGCGAGGCGTTCGCCACCGTCGCCGCGGTGGACGTCGGGGTGCTCAACCTCACGGGTTTCACGGCCCCGGACCCGCAGGGCTACTTCTTCGGACAGCATCGCCTCGGCGTGGCCGTGCGCGACCTCTACGGGCGCCTGATCGACGCGACCCAAGGCGTGCTCGGCCAGGTCCGTTCGGGCGGCGGCGCGGAGACGGAGGCGGTGAACGCCGGCCCGGCGCCGGCCGAGGAGTTGTTGGCGCTGTTCTCGGGCCCGATCACGCTGGTGGACGGGCGCGCGGAGCTCGGGTTCGAGCTGCCCGCCTTCAACGGCACCGTGCGCCTGATGGCCGTGGTGTGGAGCGACGCCGCCGTCGGGCAGGCGCAGGCGGACGTGCTCGTGCGCGACCCCGTCGTGGTGCAGCCGAGCCTGCCGCGCTTCCTCGCGCCGGGCGACGCGAGCCGTCTGCGCATCGAACTCACGCACGTCAGCGGACCCGCGGGCGAGATGGGACTCAGCGTCGAGGGGTACGGCCTCGGCGAGGCGCCGGGCGCAGTGACCCTGACCGCCGGCGGGCGCGCCGTGGTCGACGTGCCGCTGCAACCGGCGCTAGCGGGCGAGTACGCCTACCGCATCGTGCTCACCACCCCCGAGGGTCGCGTGCTGGAGCGCGAAATGCGCCTGAGCGTCCGGAACACCGACCCGGAGACGGCGCGCACCTCGCGGATCACGCTGGCGCCCGGCGAGACCTTCCTCTTCGACGAGGCCGCGTTGGCCGGCTTCCTGCCCGGTACGGGACGCGCGACCCTCTTCGCCGGCGCGGGCGCCGCGCTCGACCAACCGGGCCTTGTCCAGCGTCTGCTCGCCTACCCGTACGGCTGCACCGAGCAGCTCGCCTCGATGCTCGTCCCGCTCCTCTGGGCGCCCGACCAGGTGCGCCAGCTCTCCCTCTTGAGTGACGCCGAAGCGCGGAACCGGGCGCAGGAAACGCTCGACCGCATCCTCACGCGCCAGGGGCGCACCGGGAGCTTCGGCCTGTGGGGCGCGGGCGGTTACGACTACGATCTATGGCTCGACGCCTACGTGACGGACGTGCTGCTGCGCGCCGAGGCGCAAGGGCTGAGCGTGCCGGCGACGGCCACACGCATGGCGCTCGACAACCTGCGCAACCGCGTGGCGCAGGCCGGAACGGTGCAGGACGGCGCGGCCGGCTACGCCTATGCCTTCTACGTGCTGGCCCGCGCGGGCGAGGCCGCCATCGGCGACCTGAGGTACTACGCGGACACCCTGGCCGAGCGCTTCGACACGCCCCTGGCGGCGGCTCATCTCGGCGCGGCGCTGGCGGCTTACGGCGAGACCGCGCGCTCCGAGGCGCTGTTCGCCCAGGCGCAAGGCCTGGCACTGAACGCCGGCGACGACCGAGGATGGCGAGACGACTACGGCACGACGCTGCGCGACCGCGCCGGGCTCCTTGCGCTGGCGGTCGAGGCCGGCAGCCGGGTAGTCGACCGCGTGCAGCTAGCCAACCTGGTCGCCCACGACACCACCGTCACCTGGCTCTCCACGCAGGAGGCGGCGTGGGCGCTGAGGGCCGCCGTTGCGCTCGGCACCCGCAGCCAGGGGCTCGTCGTGAACGATCAGCCCGTCGTCGGCAACGTCGTGCGGCTTTACGACGGCACGCCCGCCACGCTGCGCAACGACGGCGACGAGGAGGTGCTCGTCACGGTCACGACCTTCGGGGTGCCGGAGGTGGCACCCGAGGCCGGCGGCGTCGGTTACACCATCACTCGCAGCCACTACACCCCGGAAGGCGCGCCGGCCGACCTCGGCTCCGTGCGGGTGGGCGACCGCCTGGTCGTCGTCCTCGAGGTACGCCCGGACCGCGGCGTGACAGGCGGGCGGCTGATGATCGACGACGCCCTAGCGGCCGGCTTCGAGATCGACAACGCCAACCTCCTGCGCGAAGGCGACATCCGCGCGCTGGACTGGCTGACGGTGCCGTTCGCGGCCGACATGACGGAGGCGCGTTCCGAACGCTTCCTGGCGGCGGGCACCTGGACGTCGGGCGAACCGCTGCGGCTCGCATACGTCATGCGCGCCGTGTCGCCAGGCACCTTCCACTACCCGGCCGCCAAGGTCGTTGACATGTACCGTCCCGGCAACTACGCACTGAGCGCCACCGAGGACGTGACGATCCGGCCGTGAGCACGCCCGAGCGCAGGCGCCGCCTCTCCGTCGGGGCGCTGGCCGCGCTGGCGCTCGCGCTTGCCGGCTGGCTCGCCTTCGACCGGTGGGTGGCGACGACGGACCTGCCGCCGCTGGCGATCTCGACCTCGGTGGAGGTGCTGGCGCGCGACGGGCGTCTGCTGCGCTCCTTCACGGTCGCGGACGGGCGCTGGCGGCTCGGGGTGGCGCCAAGTCAGGTGGACCGAACCTACCTGGCCATGCTGCTCGCCTACGAGGACCGGCGCTTCTACTCCCACCACGGGGTGGACCTGCGCTCGGCCGCGCGCGCCGCCATCCAGTTCGTCCTGAATGGGCGGGTGGTCTCCGGCAGTTCGACGCTCACGATGCAGGTCGCGCGCCTGCTGGAGGACGGAGCGACGGGCTCCTGGGCGGGAAAACTGAGGCAGGTACGCGTAGCCCTTGCCTTGGAGAGGGTCATGTCGAAGGACGAGATCCTCGCGTTGTACTTGCAGCTCGCCCCGATGGGCGGCAACCTGGAGGGCGTGCGCGCCGGCAGCCTGGCGTGGTTCGGGAAGGAGCCAGCGCGGCTGACCGAGGCGCAGGCCGCCCTGCTGATAGCCCTGCCGCAGGCGCCGGGTCTCCGCGCGCCCGACGACCATCCTGACGGCGCCCGGGAGGCGCGCGACCGCGTGCTGGAGCGCACCGCCGCGCTCGGCGTCGTCTCGCGGGAGGCCGCCGCGGCGGCGGAGCGGGAGGCGCTCCCGGCGGAGCGCCGGCAGTTCCCCGGTCTGGCCCCTCACCTGACCGATCGGCTCCGCGCGGCCGAACCCGACCGGCAGGTCCATCTCACGACGCTCGACGCCGACCTACAAGCATCGCTCGAGGAGGTGGCCGCCTCGGCGCTCATCGACCTACCCGCGCGGGCGACGCTGGCCCTGCTGGTGGCCGATCAGGACAGCGGGGCCATCCTCGCCAGCGTCGGCTCGGCCGACTACACCAGCGACACGCGCCAGGGCTTCGTTGACATGACGCAGGCACTGAGGTCGCCCGGCTCCACCCTCAAGCCGCTCGTGTACGCTCTGGCGTTCTCAGACGGCATCGCCCACCCGGAGACGCTCCTGAACGACCGCCCCGAGGACTTCGGCGGCTACGCGCCTCAGAACTTCGACGGCACGTTCAGGGGGCCCGTCAGCGCCCGCGAGGCGCTCCGCGCCTCCTTGAACCTGCCGGTGGTGGCCCTCACGGAGGCCTTGGGCCCCGCGCGCGTGCTGGCGGCGCTGCGGCAGGCGGGCGTGGAGGCCGTCGTGCCGGGCGGAACGCCTGGTCTGGCCATCACGCTGGGCGGCATCGGCGTGAGCCTCCAGGGCCTGGTGCAGCTCTACGCCGCGATAGCGCGGGGCGGTGAGGCGGTGAAGCTCCACGCCACGCCCGACGCGCCGCAGGCACAAGCGGTGCGTCTGTTGACGCCGCAGGCGGCCTGGGAGGTCGCGGACATCCTCGCGGGCATACGCCGCGCCGCGGCGCTGCCCGACTGGCAGCTCGCCGTCAAGACGGGCACGTCGAGCGGCCACCGCGACGCCCTGGCGCTCGGCTTCGACGGCGCGCGCGTGGTCGGCGTGTGGGTAGGGCGCGCGGACGGCACGCCCGTTCCGGCCATCACCGGGGCCGACGTGGCCACGCCAGTGCTGTTCGAGGTCTTCGCGCGCCTCTCGGCCAAAACGACTCCGCTGCCGCCGGCGCCGCCCGGGACGCTGATCGTGGCGTCGAACGCCGAGCTGCCGCCGCCGCTCAGGCAGTTCGGGGCACGGTTGGTGACGGTGGACGACGCACCAAAGGTGGTCTTCCCTCCCGACGGTGCCGCCATCGCTCCGCTGGCGGGCGGCATCCTGGCGCGGGTCGAGCGTGGCAAGGCTCCCTTCACCTGGTTCGCAGACGGAGCGCCGGTGGTCGTCGGAAGCTACGAGCGCGAGACCCGCCTGGCACTGGACGGCCCCGGGTTCGTGACGCTCTCGGTGGTGGACGCCGCGGGGCGGGCATCACGGGTGCGCTTCGAGTTGCAGTGAAAGTGGCATTGCCCGGCACTAGCGACGGGCACTCGCGCACGTGCGCAACCTGCCAGAGTCCGGCGCCTCACTCGGCCCTACCCGAAATGCTTCAGCACCCGCGCAGCGCGGAGCGTCACCCACCGGCTCGGCTTCCCGCGACCGGGGTCGAGCGTCACGCCGTGGTGGTCGAAGCCGTACGGCTCACCCAGCGACCACCGGCCGTCCTGCCTGCGCCGGCGCCTGACGATGTCGAGCGGTTCGCTCAGGCGCGGATCGCGCTCGCGCCCAGCGGCCCGCAGGTGCTCCAGGGCGCGCAGTACGTCGTAACGCCAGTAGGTGGGGAACGGGAAGCGCGTCCAGTACGTATCGATGACCTTGCCCGTGCTGGCACGCCTCAGCAACCGCCGCTTCAGCAGGTACTCCTCGGCGCGCAACCTCGCCTCGGTCACGACGGGCGCGGGGCCCATCGACCTCTCGTACTCGAGCAGGCCCTCCAAGACGCAGATCGTCGTGTGGAACGACGAGCGGACCGAACCTTGCTCCGCCTCGCAGTTCCAGCCGCCGTCGGCGAGCTGCTCTCCCAGCAGGCGGTCGAGCAGCTTGGAGGAGGCCACCCCGAAGTATGCGCCGACCGCCAGCACGCCGCCGTTTATGCACGGCTCCACCTCGCCGTCGAAGAAGGGGGCGTTGCCCCAGAACTCCCAGCGCACGCCCTCCCGCACCCTCGCGATGGCGCGCCTGGCCTGTTCGCTTAGCGGATCGAGCCCGCAGTGCCGCAGGAGCTGCAGCGAGTAGAGCGTTGGCGCCAGCGGCCACTCCGCCCTCTCGACGCGCCACTGGCCGTCCTCGTCCTGGCGCGCCAGCGACTCTGCGGCCCAGCCGTTCGTGGCGACGGTCGCGCGCTCCCGCTCGTACTCGGCGGCGGGGGCGCCAACCAGGTCGCGCATGGTCTGCCAGCGGATGGCCGGGTCGCCGCGCAGGAGCCAGCGAACGGAGGCGCTCTCGGTGGGCATGGAGGAACGATAGAGACCGGGAGCCCTCCGGGTCAACCGCGGGCCGGCCGGAGCGTAGGCGCGATCGGGGTGGGCGAAGGGATCACCTGTCGGGAGTGGTCAGCCGGTCACGGGCCGGAACAGGCAGCCTCAGCTCGGCCACGAGCATGGCCACCAGGATCAGCCCAGCCCCGATCCAGCCAAGCGCGCCCAGCCGCTCGCCGATGAGCACGGCCGCGAAAGCGGCCGCGAAGACCGGCTCCAGCACGAAGATCAGGGCGGTGAGGTGGGCGGGCACGACCCTTTGGGCGTAAGTCTGCAGGATCGCCACGAGCGCCGTGGCCACGACGGCCAGGTAGGCGATCGCCAGGTACGTCTCGACGGGCACGGTGGCGAGCTTGCCTACCTGCGGAGCGGCCCACAGCCATGCGAGCCCCGCCATGGGCAGGTGCTGCATCATGGCGAGCGAGGTGCCGCGCACCTTGCCGGCCACTTCACCCAGGTACACGATGTAGAGGGCGTAGCACAGGGCGGTGGATAGTACGAGGATGTCGCCGCCGTTGATGGACTCGACGCCCTCGCGCAAGGTCATCAGCGCGAGTCCCGCCAGCGCCAC
The DNA here is from genome assembly GCA_040255585.1 of Deinococcaceae bacterium. Classification (GTDB taxonomy): domain Bacteria; phylum Deinococcota; class Deinococci; order Deinococcales; family Trueperaceae; genus JAAYYF01. The sequence goes on along the minus strand of JBDZVI010000002.1, from coordinate 47,146 downwards.
GACGGCGGCCAGGTATATGCGGCCGGAGAGCGCTCGCTTGAGCCAGACGCGCGCCACGATCGGCGTGAGGATGACCGACAGACCGGTGATGAAGGCGGCGTTCGAGGCGCTCGTGACCGTGAGGCCGGCCGTCTGTGTGGCGAAGCCGGCGAACGACAGCAGCCCGAGCACGAGCGCAGGCACCACGGCTCGTCTATCCCACCTCGCCCAAGCGAGCATCAAGGCTGCCAAGGTGAAGCGCACGGCGAGGAGGAGCGGCACGGGGATCGTGTCGAGAGCCTCTTTGACGACGACGAAGGTGCTGCCCCAGATGAGCGTCACGAGCACGAGAGACAGAACGCCCACCAGCGGAGACACGCGTCCAATCATCGCATGGCCCCGCCAGGGACGGTTCTGTCGCAGGCAAGGCGCGGGTGCCGGCGCGCCTTGGGTGACAAGCGGAGTGCCGGCATGGGCGCGCCAAAGCCTGGGAGGTCGACGCTGGAGGCGCGAGAGCGGCGGTTGCCCTTGTCCGGGTCAGCTCGCGCCGATCAGCAACGCCATGACCGCCTGTTGCACGGGCAGCAGGGCTGCCTTGAACCCGTGCCCGACGAAGGCTGGGTGGAGCAGGGCGTCGGCCGACAGCTCGCGTCCTCGCACGAACGGCGGGCACGGGGCAAAGCGCACGCCCGGCGGGGCGTGGCGCAGCATGTCGGCGGTGATCCGGTAAGGCGCCAGCGCGGCCGCGTGTGCGCCTGGCGCGTCCGTGACGATGACGTCGGCCCCGGAGACGGCCTCCACGAGATCGCCCACCCACCTGACGCCCGGCGCGGTGAGTCCTTCCGGGCAGCACTGCACGAGGTCCAGTCCGAACGCCGACGCCGCCTCGGACCATGCCCGCGCGATGTTCCCGTCAGCGCCGACGAACAGGTAGCGTAGCGCCAACGGCTCGGACGTGGCGGAGAGGGCGAACAGGTCCGATAGGACCTCGCACGGGTGGTTGACGTCGGTCATGGCGTTGACGACCGGCAGCGCCTGGGCGGCCGCCAAACCTTCCAGCACCCGGATGTCTTTGTAGCGCACGACGAGCGCGTCGGCCCACTGCGCCAGGTAGCCCGCCACGTCGGCCAGCGCCTCGGGCTTGTCGAGCGTCTCGGGCGGGAACGTCATGGGTCGCAACCCCATCCTGGCGGCGCCCAACTCGAACGCCACGCGCGTGCGCAGGCTCGTGGGTGGGAAGAACAGCACCGCGCAGCCATCGAAGCGCGGGCCGGCGCCTGCGCGGTACGCCTCGGCCAGCGCGAACAGCTCGCGCAGGTCGGGCAATGTGAGGTCGCTCAGGCGCAGCAGGTGTCGCATGGCACGAGGCTAACCCACCACCGTGCTGCGGCCGCTCATGCCAGGGGCAGCGGTCGGCGGCGGGACGGGCTGCCATGGTGGCCAGAGCGACCCGGTCGCGCACGTAGCGTTCAGCGCACGCCCGCGAGCGGACTCCAACCCGGCGGCTCTGGCAACGCCTCTTCCATCAGCTCGCGCTTGTAGTAGCTCCAAGGGAACCAACTCTTGCCGACGCGCTGCCAGCCGTGCTCCTCGAACGACGTGGAACCGCCCCCGAACGTGGCGACGCGGGCGTGTTGCCACCGCCTCGGCGACTTGACGACCAGGTGGTAAAGCGGGCCGTAACCCACGGAGTGCCACCCGTACATGCCCACGCGTTCGAGCGCTTCCATCTCGTTGAAGGCCGTAAGGGGTGAGAGGACCAGCTGCGTGGTCCCCGTCGGCTCGTCCGAGCCTCCCGCGTCTCCAGGCCTAGCCGGGGCGACCGCGTTCCCGCGTTCGGCCGCTACGGCTCCGCGGTCGTCGGCCGGACCGACCGAAGACGCGCCGAAGCGCTTGTGAACCGCCTGCTTGCTCACCCCCAGCTCCGCTCCGATGGCCTCCCAACTGAGGCCGGCGGCACGGGCGGAACTCACGGCGCGCGCGAGGAGCTCATCCGAGTAAGCCGCCGCGCGCGCGCCGAGCCGGATGAGGTCGAGGTAGGCCTCGGGGTCGTGTTCCAGGCGCTCCGGCAGCGTTGGGTCGGCTTCACCGATCGCGACCGCCAACAGCTCCTCGAGGCGGAGCGCCGCGGAACCGTCGACGTTGGCACGGGCACGCTTGTCATTCATCGCGGACCTCCTCCCGGGACCGCCCGCCCCGCCTCGGAACAGTGTCCCCATCGAACCAACCGGCATGTGCCAGGCGCGCCAGCGTGCCGCCTGCGATACCGACCGAGATCACCGCGGACACGGTCGCGAGACCGCGCGCTGGGCCAGGCGCCAGTACGACGCCGAGCAGCGACAGGGCCACGGATGACACGGCGAAACCGGCCAGCAACGATGCTGTGAGGCTACGATCCCGCAGCGGGCTCTTCATGCGTCAATGATAGGTTGACACCGCGTCATTGTCGATCTTCTGTTGACGCGCCCGCCCGGCAGGGGTCGCCTCGCGCCCGCTGCTAGGATGCGCCCATGCCCCCAGCCCTCCGCATCGGTCACGGTCAGGATGCCCACCGCCTCGCGCCGGGCAGGCCGTTGGTGGTCGGCGGGGTGGCGGTCCCGTCCGAGCGCGGCGCCGACGCTCATTCGGACGGCGACGTGCTCCTGCACGCGCTGGCGGACGCGCTCCTCTCCACCCGTGCGCTCGGCGACATCGGCAAGCTCTTCCCGCCGTCCGACCCAACCTTCAAAGGCCTCGACAGCCGCGCCATCGTGCGGCGCGTGCTGGCCGACCTGGAGAGCCACGCCGGACCGATCGCGATCACCAACGTGGCGGCCGTGGTCACCCTCGACGCGCCGAAGCTGGGAGCGCTGCGCGAGCAGATCGCGGCGTCCGTCGCCGACCTGCTCGGCTTGCCGCCGGAGCGGGTCGGCATCACGTTCAAGACGAGCGAGGGGCTCGCACCGGACCACGTGCAGGCCAGCGTGGTGCTTGGAGTGCTCGTCGACTGAGTCGGCACCGTCGACCTACCCGGCAGAGTGAGGTGGGTACGAAACGCTCATGGCCCAAGCCGGGCCCGTCACTCCCCGACCGAGGTCGCCGGCACCACCTCGACCCCCGGCCGTAGCGGCCAGCGCTCATCCCCCGGATACAGCACGGAGGCCGTATCTATCTCCAGGTCTTCCAGCGACTGCCAGAACCCCTTGGCGACCGCGGGCGCGGACGAGTACTTCATCTCGTACCCGACCTTCCGGCGCCGCTCACCCGACACCACGAGGTCCAGCTCGGCGCCCGCCGCCGTTCGGTAGAACGCGGCGTCCCGTGGCTGCCGGATGGTCAGGAGCTGCTCGATCAAGAACCCTTCCCAGGACGCCCCGACGATCGGGTGCCCCTGCAGGTCGTCCAGGTCCGCGACGCCTAGCAACGCGTGTAGCAGTCCGGGATCGCGCAGGTACACCTTAGGCGACTTGACCAGCCGCTTGCCGAGGTTGGTCTGATAGGGCTCCAGACGGCGCGCCAGGAGCGTCCCCACCAGGATGTCCAGGTAGGAAGCTGCCGTCGGCGGGCTCACCCCGAGGTTGCGCCCCATCTCGCTCGCGTTCCACAGCTGCCCATGGCGGTGGGCCAGCATCCGCCAGAACCTCCGCAGAGGTTCAGGGCCGAGCCCGATCCCCAGCGCCGGAACGTCGCGCTCCAGGTAGGTGCGGATGAACTCGGCGCGCCACTCGAGCGACTCCTCGTCCGAGTCGGCCAAGTAACTGCCCGGGAAACCCCCGCGCAGCCATAGGCGCAGCATGTTCTCCTGGGTCCGTCCGACCTCGTCGAGCGTGAAAGGCGCCAGTTCCAGGTAGCGGATCCTGCCCGCCAAGGTCTCGACCGACTGCCTGAGCAGGTCAGGGGAAGCAGAGCCGAGGAGCAGGAACCGCCCTGGACGCCGGTCGGCATCGACGAGCGCGCGCAGTACGGGGAAAAGTTCTGGAACTCGCTGGATCTCGTCCAGCACGACGAGGGCTCCGCTGTAGCGGCCCAGGTACAGCTCGGGGTCGGCCAGCCTGGCCACGTGCGAAGGCAGTTCGAGGTCCAGGCGGAGAACGTCGAGCTTGGAGCGCTCCGCGACGTCGGCCGCCAGCGTGGTCTTGCCTACCTGACGGGGGCCCAGCAGCGCCACGACGGGGAAGCGCGTGAGCGCCCTTTCCACCTCCGCCTGGAGACGCCGGCTGACATTCATCCTTGCATATTAAAAGTCAGGCTTTCAATTTGCAAGGATGGTCGCGGGCGGCATCGTCAGGCGCCGGAGAACGGTCGTGGGCACCTCGGCAACCCGACGCGACCGGCGCCCTAGCGCCCCTCACAGCTCCTGCAACGACACGACCACGCGCCCGTCCGCCTCGAACGCCTGGAAGAGCTGGATCCTCTTCACGGCCGGCAGCGTCGCCTTGCCCGTGTGGAGGTCGAACGTGGCGCCGTGGTGGAGGCAGCGGATCTTGCCGTCCTCCAGTTCGCCGTCGCTCAGCGGGTAGCGCTGGTGGGTGCAGCGATCAGGCAGGGCGAACAGCTCGCCGCCCTGCCTGATGACCACGATCTCGACGTCCCCGACGACCCGCGCCGTTATGGAGCCTTCGGGGAACTCCTCGGAGGCCCCGACGTCGAAGGCCTCCGCGGTCACGCTCACAGCTTCTCCTTCACCCCTGGCACGCCCAGCTTGGCCTGGACGACGCGCTCGACGTACTCGGCCACCTTAGGCAGCGTCACGCGGCTCATCACCTCGTAGAGGAAGCCCGTTACGAGCACGTGCTCGGCGACCTCAGGCCGCAGGCCGCGGCTCATGAGGTAGAAGCGCTGGTCCTCCGGCACGGGTCCGGTGGTCGAGCCGTGCGAGCACTTGACGTCGTTCGCGGCGATCTCGAGCTGCGGGATGGACACGACCTCGGCCGCCTCGTCGAGGAGGAGGTTGCGGTTCGTCTGGTAGGCGTCCGTCTTCTGGGCGTGCGGGTCGACGATGATCATGCCCGAGTAGACGGCCTGGCTCGCGTCGCGCACGGCGCCCTTGAAGAGCACGTCCGAGAAGCCGCGCGGCGTGGCGTGGTGCTGCAGCGTGAACTGGTTGAAGTGCTGGCCCTCGTCGGCGAAGTAGAGGCCGAGCATCTCGCTCTCGGAGCCGGGACCCTCGAGCCGGCTCTCGACCTCGGCGCGCGCGGCGTCTGCTCCGAGGCTGACGGTGACCGACTCGAGGCGCGCGTCCCTGCCGAGGTGCGCCCGCAGCTTGTTGATGTGGGCGACGTTGCGGCTCCAGTTCTGGAGGCTGACGTACCGGAGCTTGGCGCCGTCCTTCAGCACGATCTCGGTGGCCGCGTCGAAGAAGAGGCGCTCGTCGAACGGCTCGCTCGTGTACTCGTCGATGAAGGTGAGGCGGGCGTTGACGTCGACGACGATGAGCGTGCGCCCCAGCCCGATGCCGCCGGCGTCGGCGGTCGTGAAGGCGCCGAGCGGCAGCTCGACCTCGACGTCCCTTGGCACGTACACGAAGGTGCCGTTCTCCCACAAGGCGGAATTGAGGGCCGTGAACTTCGTCTGGCGCGCGTTGACTACGTCGTAGAGATGCTCGCGCACGAGGGCCTCGTGGTCGCGGAGCGCCGTGCGCAGGTCGGTGAAGACGACGCCGGCCTCCTTGATGGCGGCCTGGTGCAGGACGACCTTGTTGCCTTTGTGGACGATCACGCCCTCGGCGTCGGAGTCGGCGATGCGCATGCGGATGCGCTCCGGCACGCTCTCGTCCTTGGGCGCCTTGGCGAGCTCGAGCCCGGCGAACGAGAAGCGCCTGAGCTGCGTGTAACGCCACTCCTCCGTCTTCTCGGTCGGGAACGGCTGGTCGGCGTAGGCGCGCAGCGCGGCGCGGCGCTCATCGGCCAGCCACGCGGGCTCCCGATAGGCGGAGACGATGCTCTCGACGGCGTCCGTGCTGACGACCGGGTTGTCTGTCAGGGCCGCCACGTCAGCCGACGCTCCCTTCCATCTCGAGTTCGATGAGCCGGTTGAGCTCGACCGCGTACTCGAGGGGCAGCTCCTTGGCCACCGGGTCGAGGAAGCCGCGCACGATCAGCGCCATGGCGGCGTCCTCGGCGAGGCCGCGCGTCATGAGGTAGAAGATCTGCTCGTCGTCGAGCTTGCTCACGGTGGCCTCGTGGCCGACGTGCGCCGTCTTCTCGTTGATCTCGATGTACGGGAAGGTGTCGGTGCGGGCGTTCTCGTCGAGGAGGAGGGCGTCGCACTCCACGTTCGAGCGCGCGTTGGTCGCGCCCTCGTGCACCTGGACGAGGCCGCGGTAGCTGGAGCGCCCCGTGCCCTTCGAGATGGACTTGCTGACCACGCTGCTCGTCGTGTTCGGGGCGACGTGGATGACCTTCGCGCCGGCGTCCTGGTGCTGACCGTCGGTGGCGAACGCGATGGACAGGACCTCGCCGTGCGCGCCCTCGCCGACGAGGTAGGTGCTCGGGTACTTCATCGTGACCTTGGAGCCGAGGTTGCCGTCGAGCCACCCCATGCTGGCACGCTCATGGACCATGGCGCGCTGCGTGACGAGGTTGTAGACGTTGTGCGACCAGTTCTGGATGGTCGAGTAGCGCACGCTGCTGCGTTCCTGGCAGATGATCTCGATGACGCCGGAGTGGAACGAGTTGCTCGTGTACGCGGGGGCCGTGCAGCCCTCGATGTAGTGGAACTTGGAGCCCGGCGCGCCGATGATGAGCGTGCGCTCGAACTGGCCGATGTTCTCCGCGTTCAGCAGGAAGTACGCCTGGAGCGGCACCTCGACGTGCACGCCTTCGGGCACGTAGACGAACGAGCCGCCCGACCACACGGCCGAGTTGACGGCCGCGAAGTAGTTGTCCTCCGGTGGGATGACAGTGGCGAAGTGCTCCTTGAAGATCTCGGGGTGCTCCTTCAGGCCCGTGTCCGTGTCGAGGAAGATGACGCCGAGCTTCTCCCACTCCGCCTTGAGCTTGTGGTAGACCATCTCGGACTCGTACTGGGCCCCGACCCCGGCCAGTGCGCGCTGCTCGGCCTCGGGTACGCCCAGGCGCTGGTAAGTCTTGCGCACTTCCTCGGGGATCTCGTCCCACGAGCCGGCCGTGCCCTGCTTCTCGTTCGGCCGCACGTAGAAGAAGATGTCGTCGAAGTTCAGGTCGGAGAGGTCGGGGCCCCACTTCGGGCGGCCCTTCTTCTCGGCGATCTCGAACGCGCGGAGGCGGAACTTGAGCATCCACTCCGGCTCGTTCTTCATGTAGCTGATCTGTTCGACGACGCGCTTCGTCAGGCCGCGGTCGGACTTGAAGAAGTAGTCTTCCGTGAGCTTGAACTCGTACTGCTTGGTGTGCTCCATCCCCTCGAGCTTGGCGGCGTCGGGGTGGACGGCTTGGGTGGTATCGGTATGCAGGTCAGACACTCTGGTGTCCCTTCAGCCCTTCGCGTCGGGCGCCCGTCAGGCGCCGACAGCCTCGCGGATCCACTCGTAGCCCTTCTGGTCGAGCTCCATGGCGAGCTCCTTCGGGCCCTCGCGCACGACCCGGCCGCCGACCATCACGTGCACCTTGTCGGGGACGATGTGGTTGAGGAGGCGCTGGTAGTGGGTGATGACGAGCGCGCCGAAGTTCGGGCCGCGCGCCGCGTTCACGCCCTGCGACACGACCTTGAGGGCGTCGACGTCGAGGCCGGAGTCGGTCTCGTCGAGGATGGCGTAGCGCGGCTCCAGCACCAGGAGCTGGAGGATCTCGGAGCGCTTCTTCTCGCCGCCCGAGAAGCCCTCGTGCAGGTTGCGCTCGATGATCGAGTCGTCCCAGTTGAGTTCCTTCACGGCGCGCTGAAGCTTCTTGTAGAACTCCATGACGCCGATCTCGTCGCCCTCCTCGCGGCGGGCGTTGAGGGCGAGGCGCAGGAAGTTCGCGATGGAGACGCCCGGCACCTCGACGGGGTACTGGAAGGCGAGGTAGAGGCCGGCGCGGGCACGCTCGTCGGGCTCCATCTCGAGGATCGACTCGCCCTCCAGGATGATGTCGCCCTCGGTGATCTCGTACTGCGGGTCGCCGGCGATGACCTTGGCGAGCGTCGATTTGCCGGAGCCGTTGGGGCCCATGAGGGCATGGACTTCGCCACGGGGGACCACGAGGTCCACCCCTTTGAGGATCTCATCTCCGTCGACGATGCGAGCGCGCAGGCCTCGGATCTCCAGTTGCTTGTCACTCATACGAATACCTCTCATGGAAGGTCCGGAGCTGTTCGTTGCCAAAGTCCTCGCGCGACCGTCGGCCGCCGGCAACAACTTGGACTCGTTCCGATTCTAACTCGGATCGGTTCTTGCGGACGCCCTCGGAAGACCTAGTGCGCCGCTTGCCTTTAAGGCTACCAAGCCGGCAGACGGTGCGCCGGTCGTCGGTAACCGACGGGGCGCCTCGGTCGCGGGCGCGCTGTCCAACGCGTCATCTGTCTTGGGCGCGCCCCTTGTCTTGGGAGCGCCATCTATCTTGGACGCGCCCTCAGCCGTACGCGCCTTCAGTCGCGCGCGCGCTTGAACCAGCCGAAGAAGCCTCGTTTCGGCCGGTCGTTCCGCTCGCCGGCGCCCTTGCCGCTTTCGTGCCGCCCACCGCTCTCCTCCTCCGGCGAGCCGCGACCGACCGCGCGACTGCCGCGCCCCGTCACGCGCGCCTTCTCCGCCACGGGCGTCGCGGAGCGGGACGCCGAATCGGGTCGGGGCATGGGCGTCGAAGTCGCGGCCGCAAGAGCCTGGCCGAACTCGACCGCGCTCCCGAACCGCTTCGCGGGGTCGCGCATCATGGCGAGCGCCACGATGCGGACTACCTCGGGAGCAAGCCCGTGCCGCAGGGCTCGGAGGTCCTTCGGCACGCCCGTCCGATGGGCAACCATGAGGGCGTCGTACGAGTTCCCGGTGAACGGACGCTCACCGCCTATGACCTCGTAGGCGAGGACGCCGAGGGAGTAGATGTCCGACCTGACCCCGGCCTGGTTGCCCTCGAACACCTCCGGCGCCATGTAGAAAGCCGTGCCGACCCGGTCGCTGCTATCGTCGCTCATGAACATGCCGGTGCCGAAGTCGCCGAGCTTGGCGGTGCCCTGCTCGGTAAGGAAGACGTTGGCCGGCTTGACGTCGCGGTGCAGGACCTGTCGCTCGTGGCTGTGCGCCAGCCCTGCGGCGACGTCGAGGATGAAGCGGTAGCACCGGTCGAGGGGCATCAACCCCTTCTCGAGGAGAAGCTGGTCGAGGGTACCGCCGCGGCAATACTCGAGGGAGAGGAACGCCCCCGGCCCCGTCGGGAAGCCCTCGTACGCCGTGACGACCTGCGGAGAGGAGAGCTTGGTCGTGATAGCGACCTCGTTCTCGAACATGCGGCGCAGGACGGGTCGGTGGGCCAGCTCCGGTCGCGGCAGCTTGAGAGCGACGTCGCCGAACACGGCGTGGCGAGCCGAGTAGACATGAGCCGTCTGCCCCGACCCGAGTCTGTTAAGTACCTCGTAACCGGGCGGGACGAAGGACGGTGCCTGGCGACCCTCGCTCAGAGCGTTACTTCCTCGCCGGGCGCGAGAACGACGCAGGTCGTGGAGCACGAGAGCTCGACCTCGCGCTTGAACGCGGCGGCATCCTGGGCGATCAGTGGAAAGGTACCGTAGTGCACGGGAACGACGTACCGAGGGTTGAGCAGCTTTACCGCCTCGACCGCGTCCTGCGGGCCCATGGTGAAGTTGTCGCCGATGGGCACGAACGCCAGGTCGATGGGTTCCCGGCCGATGAGCCGCATGTCGGAGAAGAGCGCCGTATCGCCGGCATGGTAGACGCGCTTGCCGCCCAGCTCGAGCACGATCCCGGTCGGCATGCCGCCATAAGTCCCATCGGGGAAGGAGCTGGAATGCCAAGCCGGCGTGAGGGTGACGCGCCCGAACGGGAACGCGTGGCTGCCCCCGATGTTCATGGCGTGGCTGCGCAGGCCCAGTTTCCCGGCGTAGGCGGCCACCTCGGCCGTACCGACGACGGTGGCGCCCGAGCGCCTCGCGAGTTCCGGCGTGTCGCCCCAGTGGTCGCCGTGGGCATGCGTGACCAGGATCGCCTCGGGGGCTAGTTCGTCCAGTTTCGCGCCCGCGCGCGGGTTCTGGGTCAGGAACGGGTCGAACACGACCTCGTGGCCGTCGCCCTTCGCCTGCACGGCGGAGTGGCCAAGGTAACGCAGCTGCATGCCGCCGACCTCCCCTTACGTGACTAGCGCGGACCCACGTGGAACTGGACGAGCGCGAAATAGTAGAGGACGACACCGATGATCGGCAGTGCGGCGACTCCGGCGGCCTCCTTGTAGCGCTTGATGGCGTACAGGCCGACGGCGACGATGATGGCGCCGATCACTACGAACGGGTACGCCCAGAACAACGTGTTCCATAGGCCAGTCAGCTGCTGCTGGACTATGGTGCCACCGTTGGCGGTCGCTTTCAGGTTGGCGCCCATCGCCCAGAACACGCCGATCATGAGGCTGCCGATGGACCCGAGGATGATGCCGAACAAGCTCAGCAGCGCCTCGTTGTCCACGTCGGATGAACGTTTGATGCTCGCACTTGCCACTTCAAGCCTCCTATAAAGCTGGCCTTAAGCTTAGCAGCAAGCGCCCGTCCGGGCCCCACCGCATGCGCGGCGAGGGGCGACACCCGGCATACAGCCGATGCACGGACCTCTGTTACACTGTCACGTTTAGCGGCGCCGCGCCCAAGCGTCGGCTTCAGGCCGCTCGCGCCCCTGGCGCGTCAGGGAGGCACCTTGCAGGACCTCGTCATCCGTGGGGCACGCGCTCACAACCTCAAGAACGTCGACCTGGTACTGCCCCGCAACAAGTTCATCGTCTTCACGGGTGTGTCGGGCTCCGGCAAGTCCACCCTGGCCTTCGACACCATCTACGCGGAAGGGCAGCGGCGCTACGTGGAGAGCCTCTCCGCCTACGCGCGGCAGTTCCTCGGCATCATGGACAAGCCTGACGTCGACTCGATCGACGGCTTGAGCCCCGCCATCAGCATCGACCAGAAGACCACCAGCCATAACCCGCGCTCGACGGTCGGCACCGTCACCGAGGTCCACGACTACCTGCGCCTCCTCTTCGCGCGCGTCGGCACCCCGCACTGCCCCGTCTGCGGGCGCGTCATCCAACGGCAGTCGGCCACCGAGATAGTCGACCGCCTCATCGAGCGCTTCTCCGGCAAGCGCGGCATGCTCCTGGCCCCGGTGGTGCGAGGCCGCAAGGGCGAGTACCGGAAGCTCTTCCTCGACCTGAAGAAGGAGGGCTTCGCGCGCGTGCGCGTCGACGGCGTCGTGCAGACCATCGAGCAGGCGCTCGAGGCGGACCTGGAGCGTTTCGAGAAACACGACATCGACGTGGTCATCGACCGCGTGGTGATCGACGAGAACGACCGCTCCCGCATCGCAGAGTCGGCGGAGCTGGCCCTCACGAAGGGCGAGGGCCTGCTGCGCGCCTTCTTGCCTGACGACAACGTCGACGAGCTCTTCAGTGAGAAGTTCGCGTGCCCGGAACACGGCACGTTCCTGGAGGAGCTGGAGCCACGCACGTTCTCGTTCAACGCGCCGTACGGCGCCTGCAGCCATTGCAGCGGGCTCGGCTACCTCCAGCAGTTCGACCCCGAGCTGATCATCCCGGACCCGACGCTCTCCGTCGCCCAGGGCGCCATCGCCCCGTGGACGGGCGCGCGCGGCGATAACGGCAAGGTGTACTACTGGGACCGCCTGAAGGCGCTGGCCGAGTACCTCGACTTCGACATCGGCGCCCCCTGGGAGAAACTGCCCGAGAAGGCGCGCGAGACCATCCTGCACGGCACCGAGGAGCCCATCCTCGTCGTCTACGAGCGGGGCGGGCGTGAGACCATGCGCTTTCGCGCCGAGTTCGAGGGCGTCATCCCTAACCTGCGGCGGCGCTTGAGCGAGGCCGCCACCGACGCCATGCGCGAAAGGCTCGAGGAGTACATGTCACTGGTGCCGTGCAAGGAGTGCGGCGGCACGCGCTACAAGCCCGAGGTGCTCGCCGTGACCGTGGTCGATCGCAACATCGCCGAGGTCAGCGGCATGACCGTCCGCGACGGCCGCGAGTTCTTCTCCAACCTCGTCCTGCATGGCGCCGGCGACGACATCGCGCGGCCTATCCTGCGCGAGGTGAACGCGCGCCTCGGTTTCCTCGAGGACGTCGGGCTCGATTACCTGAGCCTGGATCGCAGCGCCAACACCCTGTCGGGCGGCGAGGCGCAACGCATCCGCCTCGCCACCCAGGTCGGCAGCGGCCTCACAGGGGTGCTCTACGTGCTCGACGAGCCGTCCATCGGCCTGCACCCGCGCGACAACGCGCGCCTCCTGCGCACGCTTCTCAACCTGCGCGACCTCGGCAACACCCTGATAGTCGTCGAGCACGACGAGGAGACCATGCGCGCGGCCGACTACATCGTCGACCTCGGACCCGGCGCCGGGGTCCACGGCGGCAAGGTGGTCGCCGCCGGCACGCCAGAGCTGCTCGCGCAGGACAGGCAGTCGCTCACGGCCAAGTACCTGCGGGGCGAGCTGAAGATCCCGGTACCTGACCGACGCCGCGAAGGGAACGGCAAGAAGCTCGTCATCCAAGGCGCGCGGGAGCATAACCTCCGTGACATCGACGTCGAGATCCCCCTCGGTACCCTCACGTGCGTGACCGGCGCCTCCGGCTCGGGCAAGTCGACCCTCGTCCACGGCATCCTCCACGCCGCCCTCGCCAAGCAGCTCTACCGCGCCAAGGCCCAGCCGGGCGCGCACAAGCGCATCAAGGGCACCGAGCACGTCGACAAGGTGATCGAGATCGACCAATCGCCCATCGGCCGGACGCCCCGCTCGAACCCCGCCACCTACACCGGCATCTTCACCGACATCCGCGACCTCTTCACGCGCGCGCCCGAGGCGCGCAAGCGCGGCTACAAGCCAGGGCGTTTCTCCTTCAACGTCAAGGGTGGACGCTGCGAGGCCTGCAAGGGCGACGGTACCGTCAAGGTCGAGATGTACTTCCTGCCTGACGTGTACGTGCCGTGCGAAGTGTGCAAGGGTGCGCGCTACAACCGCGAGACGCTCGAGGTGAAGATCCGCGGCAAGTCCATAGCGGAAGTGCTCAACATGACCACCGACGAGGGGCTCGAGTTCTTCGAGAACATCCCGGCCATAGCCCGTAAGCTACAGCTGATGCAAGACGTCGGCCTTGGCTACCTCAAGATCGGCCAGCCGTCGCCCACGCTCTCGGGCGGCGAGGCGCAGCGCGTCAAGCTCGCGAGCGAGCTCGGGCGGCGCGGCACGGGCCAGACGCTCTACATCTTGGACGAGCCCACGACCGGTCTCCACTTCGACGACACGCGCAAGCTCCTGGAGGTCCTCCACCGCCTCGTCGACGCCGGCAACACGCTCGTCGTGATCGAGCACAACCTGGACGTCATCAAGACGGCCGACTGGATCATCGACCTCGGCCCCGACGGGGGGGCGCGCGGCGGCACCATCGTGGCGGCCGGCACGCCCGAGGAGGTGGCCGCCAACGAGGCTAGCTCGACCGGCCAGTTCCTCCTGCACGTGCCAGAGGTGCGGGCGGCGGTCCGGAAGAGCGCCGCATGAGCATGATCCGCAAGGCGCCCATGCCGCAACGCCTCTTCGCCGGGGTGTTCTTCGTTCTCGCCGCCATCGTGTGCGCCGTGGCGCCGATGCCGGCCGTGTTCAGGAGCCTCGGCATCATGCTGTCGGCCTACCTCGGCTTCTCCGCCGCCGGCATGCCCGTCGCCTACCTATGCGCCCTGCTCGCTCCGCCGTTCGGGCTCATCGGCGGCGACCCGGACTGGCTCGTCATGCTCCCCATCGTGCTGAGCGGCAACCTGCTCGCCATGCTCGGGCTCGAGTTCGGCTGGCGCTACGGCGCGCTCGTCCTCTCCCCCGTCCTCCTCGTCGCGCCGGCGCTCGTGTCGTGGCAGCTCTCCAAGAAGCCACTCTTCGAGGTGTCGCTGCCCTGGCACGTCAGCGAAGCCGCCTGGGTGGCGCTGCACCTGCTCGTGGCAGCGCTCGGCGTGCTCGTCGCGCTCTTCCTGGATAGGCGGCGGGAGGCCCGCGCCGCCCTGGACGGCGACGCGTCGCGTATCGCCGACCCCCGCCGCGACCCTCAGGGCGGTCGGCGCCAGCCGGCCGAGCGCGTCCGCTGAGCCTCCGCATGGCGGAACGCCCCAAACAACGCCGCGGCTTCCTCGAGTGGCTCCTCTCGCCACAGTGGTTCATGCCGACCGCTATCTGGGTCGTACGCACGTACGCCCGGCTCTTCCGCGGCCTGCGGATCACGGGGCTTGAGAACGTTCCCCAGGGCGTCGGGCTCGTCGTCGCCTGCAACCACGAGAGCAGCTGGGATCCGCCCATCGTCGGCGTCTCGATCAACCGGAAGCTCGAGTTCATGGCGAAGAAGGAGCTGTTCGCCAAGCCGTTCAGCCGCGCGATCATGCGAGGCCTGCGCGCGTTCCCGGTCGACCGGGAGGGGCAGGACATCGGGGCCATCAAGGAGGCGCTGAGGCGCCTAAAGGAGGGTAGGGCCATCGGCGTCTTCGTACAGGGCACACGCAACGCCGGCGACGCCGCCGCGTTGGACGGGGCCGCCTACCTCGCTCAGCGCGCCGGCACCCAGCTCCTGCCCGCCGCCATCTGGCGCGAGAACGGCAAGTTCCGGGTCGCGTTCGGACCGCCGCTCGCGGCCGCGGGCCGCACGAGGGACGACGCCTCCGAGCTCACGCGGGCCGTGATGCTGGAGATCGCCGCGCTGCTGCCCGCGCAGGGCGAGCGGGACGGCGTGAGCGCCGCGGGCAAGACCCCCCGGTAGCCGGACAGGCTCGAGCCGAGTAACGCAGGCGCCCCGGCGCGTTCGTCGTGTTTCTCACAGCGCTCGCGCCGCACCGGCGCGGCGCGGCGACGCGAGTACACTTGAGGTCGCATGTCGCTCCTCGACCAGATCGGCCCCGTCATGGTCGGGCCTTCCAGCTCGCATACGGCGGGCGCCTGCCGCTTGGCGCTCCTCGCACGGAACGTGCTGGGCGCCGAACCGCGGCGCGCCACTTTCGTACTGCACGGCTCGTTCGCCAAGACCGCGAAGGGCCACGGCACCGACCTGGCGCTGGTAGCAGGCACGCTCGGCTACTTCCCCGACGACGAGCGCATCCGCGACGCCTTCGAGCACGCGGCGACGGCCGGCCTTGAGTACGAGTTCACGACCGCCGACCTGGGCGACATCCACCCGAACAGCGTGCTCATGGAGTTGAGCGCCGGCGGCGACGGTGCCAACGTTTCCGTACTCGGCTCGAGCCTCGGGGCGGGGTTCGTGCGCATCAGCCAGGTCAACGGCTTCGACGTCCAGGTGAGCGGCGCCTACCATGCGCTGCTGGCGCTGCACACGGACAGGCCGGGCGTCATCGCCCGCGTCGCGAGCGTCGTCGCCGACGATCAGGGCAACATCGCCACGGCGTTCTCGGCCCGTCAGCGGCGCGGTGGGCACGCCATGCTGTCCATGGAGATCGACCGACCGCTCGCCGATTACGCGGTCACCTACCTGAGCAGCCTGCCGTACATCCATTGGCTACGGCAACTGCCGGCGGTCATGGCAGGCGACGCGCCTGTAACGGCAGGCGCACCCGCCGAGACGGAGGCGTCCGCGCTTGCGAGCGCGGACGCAGATGGAGACGCGCGATGACGCTAGCTGACATCATGCTGTACGAGGGCAAGGCGTCCGAGTTCGTCCTGCAAGACGATCTCGGCGACGACGGGGCCGCCAGGAGCCACCTCCTCACCACCATGCTCGGGCGGATCGGGGAGATGCGCGACTCCATCCGCCGCGGCCTCGCCAGCACGGCGCCCAGCCGTACCGGCATGGTGGGCTGGAACGCCAAGACCCTGAACGACGCTCCAGACGCCCTAGGCGCGCCCCTCCTCAAGCGCGTGCAGGCCTACGCCATGGCCGTCAACGAGGAGAACGCGCGCATGGGTCGCATCGTCGCGGCGCCGACCGCTGGCAGCGCCGGCACCGTGCCCGGCGCGCTCATCGGCGTCGCCGACCACCTGGGGCTCGACGACTCCGACCTCGTGATGCCCCTCGTCCTGGCCGCCGGCATCGGCCAGGTCATCAGCAAGAGCATGTTCATCGCGGGCTCCACCGGCGGCTGCCAGGCCGAGATCGGCTCGAGCGCCGCCATGGCGGCCGCGGCCGTCACCGAGTTGCTCGGCGGCACGGCCCGCGCGTGCGTGCACGCCGCCGCCCAGGCCCTGATGAACACCATCGGCTTGGTGTGCGACCCAGTGGGCGGTTACGTCGAGGTGCCGTGCGTCTCCCGCAACGCCTTCTATGCCGTGCACGCGGTATCGGCGGCGCAGCTGGCTCTGGCCGGCGTCGAGTCGGTGATCCCGCCAGACGAGGTCGTGTACGCCATGGCGGCCGTCGGCCGGATGTTGCCACCGGAACTGCGGGAGACGGGCGAGGGCGGGTTGGCCGACACGCCCACCGGGCGCCGCATCGCGCTGAAGATGGCGCGCTAGCCCGGCCGCGCGGTCGACAAGGTGGTATGTACGCCAGCGGCTGCGCGATCCCGCCAATGCTTGTACAATCTTTCACAAGGGGCATTCGTCCCGCCTCGGTAGGCACGCGCCCGACGCGCATGCACCTCCGGAGCGGCGGCCTCGCGCCCTAGGCGGCGCGCCTGCGAGCCCCTGTGAAAGGTGGCGGTCATGCCCAACCGTCCGCGCGTTGTGATCATCGGTGCCGGCTTCGGTGGACTGCACGCAGCCAAGCGGCTCGCCAACGCCCCGGTCGACGTGCTGCTGATCGACCGTAACAACTTCCACACCTTCCAACCCCTCCTCTACCAGGTGGCCACGGCCGCGCTCGACAGCACAGACATCGCCTACCAGATCCGCGGCATCTTCAGGCGCCAGCGCAACTTCCGCTTCCGCCAGGCCGACGTCAACGGCTTCGACCCGGCCGCCAAGGAAGTGATCCTCAAGGGCGGCGAGCGTATCGGCTACGACTACCTCGTGGTGGCGGCCGGCGCCGTCTACCACGACTTCGGCACGCCGGGCGTGCGCGAGAACGCCTTCGTGCTCAAGAGCCTGGAGCGGGCCGGGGTGCTGCGCTCACACATCCTCAAGCGCTTCGAGGCGGCGGCGGCCGATCCGCGCGCCGTCGAGCGCGGCGCCCTGACGTTCGTCGTGGTGGGCGGGGGCCCGACCGGGGTGGAGATGGCCGGTGCCCTCGTCGAGCTCTTCGACCGCGTCCTGGAAGCGGACTACCCCGAGCTCGACCTGCGCATGGCGCGCGTCGTCGTGGTCGAGGCCGGCACGGGCGTGCTGCCGACGTTCAGCGCGGGCTCGCAACGCTACGCGGAACGCGTGTTGCGCCGCCGCGGTGTGGACGTGCGTCTCGGGTCGACCGTCGCCGAGGTGCGCTCCGACGCGGTGGTGCTCAGGTCCGGCGAGCTCATCCCCGCCGAGACGGTCGTCTGGGCCGCTGGAGTGCGCGCCCACCCGGTCGGCGAGGCGCTGGCGGAGAGCCTGGGCGCGGGCTTGGAGCGCGGCTGGCGGCTCGCCGTCGAGCCCGACCTCAGCCTGCCCGGCCATCCGGAGATCTTCGCGATCGGCGACGTGGCGGGAGCCCAGGGTCCGGACGGCAAGCTCCTACCACAGGTCGCGCAGGTCGCCATCCAGGGCGGCAAGCACGTGGCTCGCGCCATCGTCCGACGACTCCAGGAGCTGCCCGCCGCACCGTTCAAGTACCACGACCTCGGCAGCATGGCCATCATCGGGCGCAACGCCGGCGTGGCCGAACTCTCGCCGGCCCTCCTAGGGTTGAAGCTGAGGGGCTTCGTGGGATGGCTGGGTTGGCTCTTCTTGCACCTCGTCTACTTGCCAGGTTTCCGCAACCGCTTCTCCGCGCTCTTCAGCTGGGCCTACGAATACCTGACCTACGACCGCCACGCGCGCCTGATCCTCACGCCGCGACCGGACACGTGGGCCGAACCGCAGCCGACGGCCCCGTCAGCCTCGCGCGACGTGGCTCCGGACAGTGAACCGGTCGACCAGGTCCTTACGTAGCGTGACGCCGAGTCCCGGGCCCTCGCTGGGCAGGCGCTGCACGCCGTCCACGGCGTCGAGCCGCTGCTCGACGATGTCGTCGTCGCCCCAGTAGCGGCTGGCGCTGGCGGTATCGCCAGGCAACGTGTAGTTCTCCAGCGTGCTCATGTGCAGGTTGTGCGCGCGGCCTACGCCCAGTTCGAGCATGCCGCCGCACCATACCGGCGCCCCGAACGCCAAGGCGACGTCGTGCACGCGCCGCGCCTCCAGATGGCCGCGCACGCGCCCGAGCTTGACGTTGATGACGCGGCCCGCGTCGAGCGCGAGGCCCTTGCGGGCATCCGCCGCCGAGTGCACGGACTCGTCGAGGCAGATGGGCGTTAGGAGCAGCGACTGGAGCTTGGCGTGGTCCACGAGGTCGTCGAAGGCCAGCGGCTGCTCGATGTAGTCGAGGCCCAGCTCGTCGAGTTCGCGGAAGACCCGCGCGTCGGTCAGCCGGTAGGCGCTGTTCGCGTCGACCGTCAGGCGCGTGTCCGGCAGGGCGGCGCGCACGGCCGTGAGGGGGGCGACGTCCCAGCCGGGCTTGATCTTGAACTTGAGGCGCTTGTACCCCTCCGCCACATGGCGCTGCGCCTCCGCGACCGTGGCCCCCAACGTCGACTGGATACCGAGCGAGGCGCCGACCTCGATCGTCTCGCGCGTGCCGCCGAGCAGGCGCCACAGCGGCAGGTCGGCAGCCTTGGCCTGAAGGTCCCAGAACGCCGTCTCCAACGCCGCCACGGCCATGTTGTGACCCCGTATCCCGGCGAGTGCGGCCAGCAGTTGGGCGGGGGTGTGGAAGTCGCGACCGACCACGCGCGGCAGGATGTACTCCTCGAGGGCCGCCCATGCGACCGCGGCGGTCTCGTAGCTATAGCCGGGGACGCGGTTGGCGGTGACCTCGCCGTAGCCTTCGAGCCCATCCGAGTGCAAGACGAGCAGGACCTTGTGCAGGTCGCGTTCGACGCCGAAGCTGGTCTCGAAACGGAACTTGATGTCTACCGCCAAGGCGCGCAGTTCCACGCGTTCGATCTTCATGAGGAGCCTCCGGCCGCCCAGCATATGCCGAGGGCGACGGTCCCAGGTCTACCGCGGTCGACCTCTTTAGAACTCGTCCGGGAACTGCAGCCCGCGCTTGGGCGGGGCTTCCTGCGGCGGCGGCGTAGCGCTCGGGGCCGGCTCGGC
>JBDZVI010000002.1:0-27725 GCA_040255585.1 Deinococcaceae bacterium | reverse complement strand
CGCGGCTCGCATGGTCTGCCGACACGCGGCCCACCTGGTCGGTGACGGCGCGGCCAGTCGGCTGACGCTCGGCGCGGGCTGCGCGGTAGTCGTCCATCTGGCGCCTCAGGCCAGCGACCTTCTCCTTGGCCGAGCCGGCGAGCGCCCGGCGCTGCTCGCGCCGCCGCTCCCGCGTGTACTCTTGCCGTTCGAGCCGCCTGCGGTCCTCGGAGGCGAGCCGCGGCGCCGGCTCGATGTGGCCGTCGAGGGTCTTCACGCGGTAGCGGTGGGCCCAGGGCTCCCACTCGAGGGGGGCGACGAACTTGAAGGTCTTCTCCTGCAGCTTGTTGGTGTAGAGGTACAGCTCGATGACGCCGTCGCCGACAGGCAGGTCGAAGAGGTCGGCCATCACGTCGACGGCGCCGTTGGGCGGCACGACCGCGCCCGCCTCCGCTATTACCGGCGTGCCGCGAGCCGTGCGCACCGACAGCTCGAGGAGTTGCACAGGGTAGGGGTTCAGGTTGCTGAGGGCGAGCTTCAGCAAGTACCTGCCCGTCGCCGGAGCTTCGAGGCGAGAATCGAGGCTGCCGTCGACCCTGCTCTCAACGAGCCCTCCGTCGTGTTCGCCGACCAGCACGATCTCGCCGTGCGACATCATCATCTCGGGCCCGAGGCTCCGCCGCCTGCGCCGCCCGCTCGCCACCGTGAGCAGCAGCACGAGGGCAAGGAGCAATAGACCCAGACCGGCGACCGACCAGGCGGTGGAGGTCCATACCGTAGGGTCGGACGACCCGCCGAACAAGTCTCCGACCCAGCCGACGACGGCCCGGAACGTGTTCGCGACGGCTTCGCCAGCTAGCTCCAAGAAACGCAGCATCTTCTCGTATTCTGCCCGGCAACCGCGGACGCAGAGAGTCTAGCGCCCTACATGGTGAGAACACTGCACCGTGAAGAGGCGGTACCATCCGCGACGTGAGCGGCGCAGCGGCGAACGGGAACGCACCAACGGTGGTCGTGACGACCGACGGCTCGCGCACCCTGACCTCCGCAACCGGTGAGTCGTACAAGTCCCTCCACGGCGCCCTCGGCGAGGCCAGGCGTGTCTACCTCGAGGGTAGCGGCGTCGCAGCGCGCTTGGCGATGGGCGTGGCGACGGACGTGCTCGAGGTAGGGTTCGGTACCGGCCTCAACTTCCTCGTGAGCGCCCACGCCGCGTGCGCGAGCGGCTCTCGGCTGCGCTACCGCGCGCTGGAGTTGGCGTTGCCGAACGCCGAGACTCTGCGTGACCTGCGCTACGGCGCTTTGCTGGCCCCGTCGCCCCTGCCCGATGCCTTGCTCGCGTGGCGCGCCGGACTCGGCACGAGCGTGGCGGCTGGGTGGCATGTGTTCGAGCACGCTGGCACGAGGCTGGAACTGTTCGTCGGGGACGCGCTCTCGGGGGCCTGGGAGGCCGGCGACTGGCAGGTACACGCCATCTACCACGACTCCTTCGGTCCGACCAACGCGCCGGAGCTCTGGTCCCCGGCGTTCCTCGGCCGCCTGACGCGGCGCCTCGCTCCCGGAGGCGCGCTCGTCAGCTTCTGCGTGGCCGGGGCGGTGCGCCGAGCGCTCGCCGCCGAGGGTCTGGGCGTAGAGAAGGTTCCCGGGCCACCGGGCGGCAAGCGCGAGGTCATGGTCGCGCGCAAGCGGGCAACATGAGCGAGTTCGCAGGCGCTTCCGGGAACGAGGGATGCACCGCGGTCGGCGCCGCGGAGGCCCTTGCCGCTGAGGTCCCGGCCGCCGCGGACGTGCTCATCGTCGGCGGCGGGATAGCTGGCTCCACCCTGCACTACTACCTGGCCCGCTCTGGCGTGCGCTCCCTCCTGGTCGACGCGGGCGTCGACGGCCCCACGGGCGCCTCGAGCGTGCCGGCCGCCCTCCTCAACCCGAACCGCGGGCGTAGCGGCCGAGCCTCACTGGCCGATCAGGAAGGGTTGGCCGCCTTCTGGGGCCTCGTCACCGAGTTGGAGGGGCGAGGCCTCTACCCCGGCGCGAACCGCACCGGCGTGCTGCGGATCGCCGACAACGCCAGGCAGGCGCGCGGGTGGCGACGCCTGCCCGACACGCTCTGGCAGGAGCCGGCGGAGGTCGACCCCGCTTATAACGCCCCCTTCGGCGCCATGCTCGTCGAGCGCGGCGGCTGGGTGCGGCCCGCCCGGCTGCTAGGCGCGCTGGAAGCGGCCGCGGCCGCCATGGGCGGGCGGGCGGTGCGGGGCGTGGACGTGATAGGGCTGAGCGAGCAGACAGCCGGGATCGTCGCCCAGACCGGTGGCGGCGCCATCTCGGCCCGCAAGGCGGTGCTCTGCACCGGCGCCGCGACGCGACCGGGCCTCAGGCAGCCGGCGTTCGAGGCCGTATGGGGCGAGGCCCTGGTGCTGAACGCGCCGGTGACGGCCCCCTACCCGCTCGCCGGCGCCGTGGTCGCGGCGTTCGGCGCGCCCGACGACGCCGGCATGACAGAGGTGTACGTGACGGGCGGCCATTTCGCGGCCCCGACGCCGGCCCCATCGGGGTCTGGCCAGGCGCGCGCGGCCGCCTATCCATCTCGCCCGCCGCTCGCTTCGCCGGACGCGAGCCTGGAGCGGCACCCGCTCCTCGCTGCGCTGGCGTGGCAGGTGCCAGGCGCGGCGCAGGCACGCGTCACGCTGCGCTGGGAGGGCGCACGCGCCAAACGTCCTTCCGGCGAGCCCGTCGCCAGGCGCCTCACGCGCAACGTCCACATCTTCGGGGCGTTGGGGGGCCGCGGGTTCCTGCGCGCCGCCACGCTCGCCGAGGCGCTCGGCGCCCGTCTGGTCGAGGAGCTGGCCGCCTAACGTTCCAGGGCGTCGACGGCCGCCATGAGGTGCAGCACGCGGCCGGCCATGAGCCGCGCGACTTGCCGGTGCAGGTCGGCCGCGAGCTGCGGCGCCTCCGCCGTGAGCCTTGTCAGCCCCCGCTCGTCGAGTACGAGCAGCTTCGAGTCGTGATCGGCGCGCACGGTGGCGCTCCGCACGCCGCCGCGGTAGAAGCCGAGCTCGCCCAGCAGACCGCCGGAACGCAGCGTCTCGAGGCGCGTCGCGGCGCCGTCGCTACCCTCGGCCACTGCCGTCATCTGTCCGTCGACCAGGAAGTAGAGTTCGTCCGCCTTGTCGCCTTTGCGGATGAGCACCTCGCCCGCCCGCAGCTCCCGCCGCGTCAGGTACGGGAGCAGGTCGGCGAAGTCGAAGCCGGTGCCGGAGTAGTAGGCGACGGCGTCCACCTCGGTGCCGCGGACGTCGCGCCTCGCGTCCCAACGCTCGAGCAGGCGTTCCTCGGCGTGTTCGAGCGCGGCGTCGAGCTTAGCGAAACGCTCCTCGACGACCGCGTCCCTGCCCCCTTTACGCGACCGGCCGAGGCGCCGGTAGATGCGGTCGGGTACGCCGCTCAGTAGGAGCTCGAACCCGGACGCTTCGCCCAACCTGAAGGCGTCCGCGATCGTAGCAAGGCCCGTGGCGTCCACGCCGGACACGCGCGAGAAGTCGAGGATCACGGAACGCACGGGGGGCCCGGCGCTCACGCGGCGCTCCAACCGCTCCAGGAGCGCCGTGGCCGTGCCGAAGAACAGGAAGCCTTGGAGCTGCACGACCATGATCTCGCCGCCGTGCTCGGCGAGACGCGCCAGCTCCGCCGCACCGCGCGTCACGCGCGAACGCAGGTCGGCGCCGCCGACCGCGTACCTGACGGCGTCGGTCCGGCTCGAGCTGATAACGAACAGGGCGACCGTGAGGACGAGCCCGACGCCGACGCCCGGCAGCACTCCCGCCACGACGATGACCGCGAGGATCGCCCCCACGATGAGGTAGTCGCCGAGCGGCAGCTCGAAGAGCGCCTCGTAGAGCCACTGGTAGAGGAACCTCAAGCCGAAGTACGCCAGGAGGCCGCCGACGACGGCCTTGGGCACGAGGGCCACCACGCCGGCCCCGAACAGTAGGCACGCGGCCATGCCGGCCACGGCGACCAGCGGCGCGTAGCGCGAACCGGTGCCGGCCGAGAAGTTGAAGCTGGAGAAGCTCAGGCTCTGATAGCCGGGGGAGCCGCCCAGGGCGCCGGCCAACAGGTTGCCGAGCCCGGCGGTACGAAGCTCGCGGTTGAGGTCGCCCTTGCGGCCGGTGATGCGCTCGACGCCGATGGCGTTGAGGAGCAGGGCGATGAGCGAGATGAGGATGGCCGACGCCATGGTCGGCAGGTGGTCGAGCACGACGTCCCAGCGCACGAGCTGCAGTTCGGATGCCCGGAACGGCGCCAGCAGCGAGCCGGCGGGGAACGGCCCGAGGAGGAGGCCGCGCGCGCGCCAACCGTCGACGTCGCCCCCGGTGAGCGCCATGACGACGTAGAAGCCGATGGTGACGATGAGCATCGCGACCGGCCACACGAGGAAATGCCGGTAGAGCCGCGTGAGCACGAGCAGGGTGACCGCGAGCGTAACCCCCGGTACCCAGAGCACGAGCATGTGAGGGGCGAAGAGGTCGGCGAGGTAGTGGAGGCTCGGCCGGATGCCAGACATGACGCCCACCCCGCCGGTGAGCAGCAGCCAGCCCGTGCCGGCCATGAAGCCGCCGAGCACCGGATAAGGCAGGTACCGCACCAGGTTGCCGAGGCGGAAGAAGCCGAAGAGCATGAACACTATCCCGGTGGCCAGCGCCGTGCTGGCCGCTATCGCCACCATGGTGAAGAACCGTTCCTCGCCAGCGAGCGGGGCGCCGCCCGCCACGAGCTGGCTGCCGAGCGCCGCGGCCAACGCGCCGAGCACGGCCGCGGGCGCATCCTGCGCGTTGGCGAAGATCCCCGGCAGCGACGTGAGGAGCGTCACCACCAGCGGCATCATCGCGCCACCGAGCAGCACGAGGCCGATGCCGCGCCCGAGGTGCTCCGGCTGGCCGCCGTACAGGAGGGCGGCCAGCGAGATGTCCATGGTGATCGCGAGCGCGCCGAGGACCAGGCCGACGCTCGTGTTCTGTATGAGCCAGGCTGCCGACAGGGCGCCCCGGGAAGCGGCGCGCGACACCTGCGCCGGACGCTCGACCGTTCTCCCGCCCGCGACCCCTACGGGATCCTTGCGCTGCACGGACCTACGCCCTGGCTTAGGGGTGGCAGCCTTGCGCCAGCGCCCCGCCAGACCCGTAGAACGGGACCATGCCCGTACCGCCGGGGGCCAGCTCAGGGGCCGCGCCAGGGGGGGTCTCGCCACAGACGGGGGAGTTGCTCATGCCGTCTATGCCAAGGAACAGGCTCACTATCGGCGCGGCGAACGACGTGCCGGCGTAGGCCACTGTGTTGCCGCCGCCGGACGCGAGCTCGAAGAGCCCCCCAGGAGCTGCGATCCCCGCCAGGTTCGAGTAGCCTGCCGCGGAGTAGCCGCCGGCGGCCGCGGCGAGGGACCCGACGCTGACCACGTTCGTGGCGGCCGCCGGGTACAGCGAGTAGCTGTTGCCGTAGTTGCCGGACGACGCGACCAGGTAGAGGCTTCTGGTGATGGCCAGGGTGGGGTTGGCGCCGTCCAGGCCCGTACCATCGCAGGCCAGGCCGTCGGTACTGGGCAGGGGACAGCCAGTGAAGGCGAGGAGCGGGTCGCTCCCGAGTCCGACGGGAGTGGAGACGAGCTCGTCCAGCTGGTCAAGGTACTCGGACCCGACGTGATTGTGCGCCGCCAGCGCCCCGAGGTACGCCTCGAAGGTCGCGAGCCCGGACGTCGAGGAGTAATCGCTCAGAACGCTGCAGGGCACGATGGCGAAGCTCATGTTCACGACCATGATGCTCGCGCCCTCCACTTCGCCGTAGTGAAGCATGGCCTCCCGGAGCCTGTCGGCGATCGTGTCGGTGTCGAACTGACCAACGTTAACGGCCTGGACGAAGAACTCCGTTCCCAGGTAGCTGTACTCGTAATAAGGCTGGCCGTCGAAGGCACCTTGGGATATCTGGTACACGTCGTTGCCAGTGCCGTGATCCATGGACGCCAGGATCTCGAGAACGTGATGGAGAACGAGGGTACCGTGCGAGATCTGCCCCGTCAGGGTGGCGAGGTCCGTCCCGGGTTGCAGCGCGGCAGCCGGCAGCTCGAAGCCGTTGCTGAAATCGTCCACGACGAAGATGACGGACCGCTTGCTGTTCCCCGTGTTGAGGAACTGCCCGTACAGCTCATCGCCTATCTGCGCCGGCGTGACGAGCGTGCCGTTGAAGCTGCTCGTCTGTCCCTGGAACAGCCCTCCGACGGCGCCGACGGCCTGGAGCCCAGCTCCAACGGCCTGCAGGCCCTGCCCCGGCCGCGTGAGGAACGAGGAAGCGCAGTTACCGGCCTGCTCGTCGAGCGTGCCGCCCGATAAGCCGGTCAGCTCGCCGAGCGTCGCCGGCGGCGGCCCGCCAACGGGCTCCTCCGGCACTACCGGCGCCGCGAGCACCTTGAACCCGATAGGCAGCACCCCGAGTAGCGACGGAACGGGCACGAAGCCGTCCGGCACGTTCTGCCGGCCGAGGAAAAGGCCCTTGAACGCGAAGATGTCGAGGTAACCGAGGCAGTCCTGCGACGTCCCGTTACACACGGGCGCGTTACCGGCGCCGGCCGTCCGGATCTCGGCGCGCAGGTACTGGGTCGCCTTGCGATCGAGCGTGGTCCCGAGGGCGAGCCAGATGGTGGCGTAGGTGTCACGTTGGGAGACGATCGTGCGCTTGGCGGTGGACAACGTGCCGCTGAGGGCCGAGCCGCTTGCGACGCCGGTGACCGGGTTGACGTTGAAGAACTTGATCTCCAGGTCGAGACCGCTGACGAAGCTGCCCGTCGGGTTCTTCTTGGCGATCGGGGGAAGGAAGCGCACGCGCAAGGACTCGTTCACGGGAAGGTTCAGGGCCTCTAGTTCGGCGGCCTGGTCGAAGTCCGGGTCGGCAGCCGGGGCGGGAGGAGGTGGAGCGGTTTGGCACGAGGCAAGGACTAGCACCAACACCACGCCGAGCAGGCGTCCGCCAAGACGCCACGCCCGGACACCACGTCGCTCCACGAGATCCGCACCAGCCATCAAGAGCCCTCCAGCCGACAGGGCGCCGGGGGCTCGCGCGTCTTAAGGCTTCACCTACCCCGGTCGTCCGCCAGTTTGTCTAGCGCCTCAAAGATTACAGCTTCATTAGAGGCCGCGCGCCGCAACCGCCACGCCCGCGGCGGTCTAGCCGCGCAAGGCCCAAGCGACCACCTCGGAGAGCGCCTCGTCCATGAGGCTCGCCGGAACGGCGGCGGGCTCGGCTCGCGCCTTGCCCAGCTCGATCGCTGCGCGCACTTCGTCGTCCACGGCCGCTCCTATGCCCGCCAGGAGCCGTTCGGCGACGAGCGCCATGCGGGCGGCGTCGGCATCGGTCTCCACCGCGCCGGCGAGCCCCGCGAGCGCAGCGGCGGTCTCGCGTCGGTTGTCGATGGCGCTGGCAAGCTCAACGCTCTCCAGGTAGAGGCGTCTGGCCTCCTCGGCGGCGCCCGAACGCACCATCAGACCGGCGAGGTTGTTGAGCGAGATAGCCAGGCCGAGCCGGTCTCCGAGTTCGCGCCTGGACGCCAGGCTCTGCTGGTAGAGGTCGCGGGCGCCGGCCAGGTCGCCGCGCTCGGCCACCATGTAGCCGAGGTTGTTGAGGGCCACCGCCACGCCGGCCACATCGCCGAGGCGCTGCCTGATGCTCAGGCTCTCGCCGAACAGCTCCTCGGCCCGCGCGCCGTCGCCGGCGTTGGCGGCTACGATCGCGAGGTTGTTGAGCGCGTTGGCGACGCCGTACTCATCGCGGGCCTCCCTGCGCAGCTCGAGGCTGGCGAGGAACGCGGACTCCGCGGCCGCGGACTCGCCGCGGTAGAGGTGGATGTTGGCGGTGCCGTGGAGCGCCCTGGCCGCGGCGCGTGGGTCGCCCGCAGCGCGCGCCAATGTCACGGCCTCGGCGAGCAGGGCGGCCGCCTCGTCGTACACACCGAGGTGCCAGAGTACGTTGCCGCCCAGCGCCAGGAGGACGCGAGTCAACTCGGCGCCTTGCCCGAGCTCGCGGCACAGCCTGGCGGCGGCCTCGAGACGGGTGCGCGCGCGGCCGTGGTCGCCCTGCCGCTCGTGGAGCTCGCCGAGCAGGCGGAGCGCCGTGGCCTCCCCCAGCCGGTCGTTCGCGGCGGTCGCCAGCGCCGCGGCTTCATCGAGCCGCTCCGCCGCGGGGCCGTATGAGCCGGCGAACATCATCACCTCGCCGACCTCTAGCAGCGTCGGCAACCGCTCGACGCCATCCAGGAGGGCGAGCAGGCGCTCGAAGTAGTCGATCGCGGTTTCGTTGGCGTAGGCGGCCTTGGCGGCCGCCCCCGCGGCTCCCAGGTAGTGACGCGCCTTGCTCGGGTCGTCTCCGAGCGCGAAGTGATAGGCGAGCAGGTCGAGGTTAGGCTCCGCGGGGCCGGCCACCCGTTCCTCGATGAACCGGGCCAACCGCGTATGCAACCGGACCCTGGTGGCGTTGGACAGGCTGTCGTAGGTGACGTCGCGCGTGATGGCGTGGTTGAAGGCGTGAGTCGGAGGTTCGGGCGCTACCGGCACCGTGAGGCCGGCCTGGTCGGTGGCGGCGAACGCTGCAGCCGCGGTGGCCGCGGCGGTGGCCGCGTCCTCCACCCCCTGGCAGCCGCTCACCCAGGACGTCCTGAACCGACGTCCGACGACGCTGGCCACTTTGAGGTTCACCAGGGCCTCGTGCTCGAGACGGTCGAGGCGACCGAGGATGAGGCTGTGCAGGCTGGTCGGCAGCTCCGCCAGGTCGGCATGTCCGCCCTCGCGGGCACGCTGGACCAGGTCCACCAAGAGCTCACCCAGGTAGAAGGGGTTACCGCCTGACCGCTCGACGATCCTGGCGACGAGCGCCTCGTCAACGACGGCGGCCCCCTCCGCCCCGGCCAACCGCGCCGCCACGACCTGCCGCGCGGCCACCTCGTCAAGCGGCCCGAGGCGCAGGAGCCGCGCGCCGGGCACGTCGCCTACGGCACCGTCCGGCTCGACCGCCTGGGGCCTGGCCGACGTGAGCACCAGGACGGGCAGGGCCGGCACGACCTTGGCGACCGCCGCCAGCAGCTCCGCCGAGGCGGGATCGAGCCAGTGGAGGTCCTCGAGGAGGAGCACGAGCGTCCGACCACTCAGCGCCGTGGCCCTCGCCGCATGGCGGAAGACGGTGAGCAGCAGCGCGAGGCGCCGTGCGTTGCGCTCCTCGGCGTCGGCAACCGTGTACTGCCATGCAGGGGCGACGGCAAGGTCGAGCAGCTGGGTCAGCAGGTGGGCCTGCTCGGCCAGCGCGGGGTCGACCTCGCCAAGGGCAGCTTCGGCCGCGCGCAGTCGCCCCTCCGGCGAGTCGGCCTCCTCGATACCCAGAAGCTGCCTGAACACGCCCTTCCAGACCTGGTACGGCGCCGTGCGTCCGAAGGCCTGGCAGGCGCCACCGACGACGCGCACGCCGGTCGCGTCCTGCAGCGCCCGGCCGAGCAACTCGGACTTGCCCATGCCGGCCTCCGCCACCACTTGGATCACAGCGCCGCGCCCGGCGGCCGCCTCGGCCATGCCGGCCGATACGGCCTCGAGCTCGGGTTCCCGACCCACGAGCGGTCGACCGCCCGCGCCGGTCCGCTCGCGCGGGGTGCCGGACGCCCGCCCCACCAACTCGAACGCCTCCACGGGCGCGGCGCTGCCCTTGACGACCACGTCTTCGAGCCGCCGCAGGTCGAAACCGCCGCCCAGCGCCTTCTCGAACGCGCCGCTCACGTAGATGGCGGCATGCGGAGCCGCGCTCATCATGCGGGCGGCCATGTTGGTGCCGCGACCGAGCGCTCCGTACGTTCGACGGGTGATCGAACCGTAAGCGCCGGTGCGAGCCGTGCCATGGCCGAGGCCGATCTTGAGTTCTGCGACGAACGGCAGACCGAGCACCGCCTCGCGCAGGTCGAGGGCCGCCGCAGCGCAGCGCGACACGTCGTCCTCATGCGAAACGGGGGCGCCGAAAGCCGCGTAGAGGTACGTCCCCTTGTCGGCGGTCGTCAGTTGCAGGACGTTGCCGCCATACTCCACCACGACCTGCTGCACCAGGCGCACGAGCCGGTCGAGCTTCGTGCCGGCGCCCTCGTCGCCAGTCAGGTCGAGGCCGTCGAAGGCGAGGAACAGCGCCGCCACCGGCCGGAGTTCCGTCAGGAAGTCGCCCCCGCCCGCGCTCAGCCGCATCTTCACGGTCGGCAGCAGCCAGCGCCCGAGCAGCTGCTGGGCAGGTGCGAGTTCGGCCGCGTCAGGCGCGGCGAACCAGCGCTCCGGAAGATCGGGCGGCGCCGGCTCGTGCCTATGCGGCTCATGTCCGCGTCCGCCGAGGCTACCCGCGCCGCCCGCACCGGCATGGGCCTCCACGGGGCCGCGCTCTCGCCGTTCCGCAGGAGACCCGTCGGTGAGGCTCACGACCATCGCCCCGGCCGGCGCCGCCGCGTCCTCGAGCGGACGGAGCCGGTAACCGCCGTCCACAGCCGCCGCCACCGCGGCGCTGAGCACGATCTGCCCCTTGCGCGAGGCGTTGTTGAGCGCCTCGAGCTCCGCCACGGGGTCACCGGCGATGACGTCAAGCAACTGCACAGTCTCGTCGCCGACCGCGAAGCGCCGCACGGTTCCGCGGCTGACCGCGACCTTCACGTCCAGGGCGACCGTCGGCCCATCCGCCCCGCCCCCGACGCGCAAGGAGGCGAACCGCGCCATGTCGGCCTGCATGGCCACGGCACACGCCACGGCGGAGCGGCCGTCGTCCGCCGGGAACCAGCAGGTGATGGCGTCGCCGGCGAACCCGATAACCCTGCCGGCACGCGCGCGCACCTCGCCGATCAGCGCCTCGTACAGGCGGTTGAGGTAGACGGGCACCTCCTCGGCGCCACGACGCGGGCCGAACAGCTCTGCCAGGCTGGTAGTGAGGGCGGTGAAGCCGGCGACGTCCGCGAACAAGACGGCCCCGTCCGCCTTCTCGGGCACGGCGGGGCCGCCGCTCAGTTCCGCCAAGCGGTCTTCCGGCAGGTAGGCGCCAAGCGCGTCCCGCAGGTCGCTCAGGCTACGGCCACCTCGAACAGCTCGTCGGCGAGACGGAAGAGCAGCTCCTTGGTGAAGCGCCGCGGTCCCTCGCTCAGACCGGAGCCCTCCTTCGCCAGCGCCAGCTTCCGGTAGACGTGCGACTCGAACGGGTGCAGCACGACTTCCTTGAAGACCGAGGCCCGCTGGCTGGCTGACGCGAGCAGGATCGGCTCGTCATGGTCGTTGGAGAGGCTCGCCGAGAGGATGGTGGTGGGGAGGTCGTATGGGCGCGCCATGCGATAGACGTAGTCGGTGAAGTCGGCCTGCTTGACGAACCGGACGCCCTCGTGCTTGGCCGCGTACTCGCGCATCCACTCGAGCAGGTCGGCCCAGGCCTGGTAGAACGCCTTGTCCTTCTCTGTCATGCGCTCATTGTACCCGCGCCCGCCCCGCTACGAAGCGCACCACGTCAGCCAGCTCCGCGACGACGGGCACGCCCGGAGGCGCCGATCGCCCCACCGGGTCCACGACCAGCGCGCGCATCCCGAAAGCGACCGCGCCGCCGACCTCCACGTCCGGGTCGGACCCGACCATGAGCACGTCGGCGGGCGGGAGCTCTAGCCCGGCGCAGACGAGATCGTACTGGCGGGGCGCCGGCATGCGCGAGGCGACGTCGCGGTCGCCCGACACGATGATCGCTCTGAAGTACCTGGCAAGGCCGGTCGCAGCAAGCGCAGCGCGCTGCAGGTCGTCGGGGCCGTTCGTGGCGAGCGCCATCCTCACACCGTGAACCTCGCACTCGCGCAGCACCGTCTCGGCGCCGGGCGCGGCGCGATAGTCGGCGGCGTACGCCCTCGCCGCCGCCTCGGCAACGCCCTCCAGGTCGGGTGGGCGGCGTTGCTGCAACCGGTCGAGCACCCGGCCGAGGGCCAGGGCAAGCGTCAGCGGGCCGTCGCGCCGTGTCTCCTCTCCGAGGACCCGCGCGAACGCGTTCATATCGCACTGATGGAGCGCGAGCTCGTTGCGCAACCAGTCGGCGTAGTCGCCGAAGTCGGCGGCGTAGCGCCCCAGCGTGCCGTCCAGCGCGAAACAGACAGCCTCCACCTCCATGGTGGTCGCAGCCTACACCCGACCCGGCCTTACCGACCCGCGGTCGCGAACCACGCGGCTCTAGACCGGTTGATAGTCGGACACGGGCGAGATCGCCGTCCAGGTCGCCACGTCTCCCCTCCTCCCGGCTGGGGAGACCGACCGGGTTATGCTCGGCAACCGTGCCGCACGAGGAGCTCCTGGCCACCCTGAACGAGGAACAGCGGCGCGCCGTCGTCCATTACGACGGTCCCGCGCTCGTGCTGGCCGGCGCCGGCTCGGGCAAGACCCGCACGGTGGTCCACCGCATCGCCTACCTGCTCGGCGAGCACGGCGTGCTGCCCCAACAGGTCCTGGCCGTCACCTTCACCAACAAGGCGGCGGGCGAGCTGCGCGAACGCGTGGAGCAGTTGATAGGGCCGCCGGGGCGCGACCTGTGGGTGAGCACGTTCCACTCAGCGTGCCTGCGCGTCCTGCGCATGTACGGCGACCGGATCGGCCTGCGCAGCGGCTTCGCCATCTACGACGACGGCGATCAGCTCGACCTCCTCAAGGAGATCCTCGGGACCGTCCAGGGTCTGAACGAGGCCAACCCGCGCGCCCTGCGGGCGATCATCGACCGCGCCAAGTCGAACCTCTGGACGGCCGAGACGTTCGGCGCTCAGGCCCAGCGCGTCTGGGGTCCGCTCGTGTCGGGGTTGCGCGTGGAGTTGGTCGAGGAGGTCTTCAGGCGCTACCAGGCGCGGCTGGCCGGCGCCAACGCCGTCGATTTCAACGACATCCTTGGGCGCACGGTGGAGCTGTTCGAGGCGCACCGCGACGTGCTCGAGCGCGTGCAGCAGCGCGCCGTCTTCATCCACGTCGACGAGTACCAGGACACGAACGCGTCCCAGTACCGCCTCACGAACCTGCTGGCGGACACGTACGGCAACCTCATGGTCGTCGGCGACCCGGACCAGAGTATCTACGCGTTCCGCGGCGCCGACGTCCGGAACATCCTCGACTTCCGCCAGGACTACCCCGACGCAGCCGTCTACCGGCTGGAACTCAACTACCGCTCCGTGGGGAGCGTGCTCAAGCTCGCCAACGCCATCATCGGGCAGAACCAGAGCCGCATCGAGAAGAACCTCAAGCCCGTCAAGGCGGAGGGCGAGAAGGTCAGGCTCTACCGCGCCGCCGACCATCATGCCGAGGCCGACTTCGTGGCCCGCACGATCGAGCGGATCCGAGCCGAGCGCACGCTCGACTACGAGGACTTC
This sequence comes from Deinococcaceae bacterium, assembly GCA_040255585.1. GTDB lineage: Bacteria > Deinococcota > Deinococci > Deinococcales > Trueperaceae > JAAYYF01. Next base: position 14,329 of record JBDZVI010000002.1, on the reverse strand, counting down.
GCCGTCCTCTACCGCACGAACTCGCAATCGCGCGTGCTCGAGGAGGCGCTCAGGCGCGCCTCGATCCCCGCCCGCATCGTCGGCGGCGTCGGCTTCTACGAGCGCCGTGAGGTGAAGGACGCGCTCGCCTACGCTCGCGCCGCGCTCAACCCCGCCGACGACGTCGCGTGGCGCCGCGTGATCAACCGGCCGAAGCGAGGCATCGGCGGCACGAGCGAGGAGCGTCTCGTCGCATGGGCGGGCCGCGCCGGTCGCCCGTTCTCCGCCGCCTGCCGCGCGGCGGAGGAGGTGCTGGCCGGCACCCCTGGCGCCAAGCGCGTCATGGAGTTCGTCCAGCTGATGGACGACCTCGCCGCCGCCGCGGACGAGCTGCCCGCGGCCAGCTTCCTCAAGTTCGTCTACGACGCCACAGGCTACGTCGATGCACTGAAGCACGAGGGCACGCACGAGGCCGAAGGGCGCATCGAGAACCTCGAGGAGCTCCTGTCGGCGGTCACGGAGTGGCAGGAGGAGCATGGGGGCAGCATCGCGGAGTTCCTCGACGAGGCGGCCCTGCTCGGCAGCAACGACGACCGCGCCGTCCAGGCCGTCAACGGCGAGACGGTCGACGACGCCGTCACGCTGATGACGCTGCACAACGCCAAGGGTCTGGAGTTCCCCATCGTGTTCCTCGTCGGCATGGAGGAGAACCTCATCCCGCACCGGAGTTCGGTAAGCTCGCTGCCCGAGATCGAGGAGGAGCGCAGGCTGCTGTACGTCGGCGTGACGCGCGCGCAGGACGAGCTCTACCTCGTGCACTGCGAGGCGCGCCTCATCTTCGGCCGTACCGAGCCCGCGCGCCCGAGCCGCTTCCTCGAGGACCTGCCGCCCGACCTTCTCATGGAGACCGACGTGTTCGGACAGGAGCTCAAAGGTCTCCAGGACGCCAGCAAGTTCTCCCGCACCGTCTGGAGGCCACCTACGCTCGGCACGCAGGCGGGGGCGCAGTCGAGACCCGCCGCGCCGGGCGCCGACGTGCCCACGACTGCCGGCGGTTTGAGCGTTCGCGGCGGAGAGCGCGTGCGGCACCCCAAGTTCGGTGTCGGCACGGTCGTCGGCGTGAGCGGCCAGGGCGCCAAGGCCGAGGTGACCGTCGTCTTCGAGCAGGCCGGCGCCAAGCGCCTCCTGCTCAAGTTCTCGGGGTTGACGCCGGCGTGAACGCGCGCCGCGGCGCGCAGGCGGAAGCGTCGCTCGCGAGCGCGCCCCACGGCCTACGCCCGTTGGCCTCTCATAGCCTGGTGGTATGCTCCGACGAGGTAACGACCCCCTTGGAGGATGGAAAACTGTGAACGCCAAAGCCATCGTGGTGACGTCCGGAAAGGGCGGCGTAGGCAAGACCACTACTACCGCAAACGTCGGCGCGGCGTTGGCGCGTTTGGGCGAGAAGGTCTGCGTCATCGACACCGACGTCGGCCTGCGCAACCTCGACGTCGTCATGGGCTTGGAGGGCCGGGTCGTATACGACCTCATCGACGTGTTCGAGGGCCGCTGCAAGCTCAGGCAAGCCATCATCCGCGACAAGCGCGTTGACACCCTGCATCTCCTCGCCGCCTCGCAGACGCGCGACAAGTCGGCGCTGTCCGAGGCGCGCATGAAGGACGCCGTGCAGGCGCTCCTCGAGGAGGGGTTCGACCGCGTCCTCATCGATAGCCCCGCTGGCATCGAGTCGGGCTTCCAGACGGCCGCCAGCGCGGCGCAAGGGGCCCTCGTGGTGGTCAACCCGGAGGTCTCGAGCGTCCGCGACGCGGACCGCATCATCGGCCTGCTCGAAGCCCGCGAGATCACCGAGGTCCGCCTGATCGTCAACCGTCTCCGCCCCGAGATGGTCAAGCGCGGCGACATGCTCGAGGTCAACGACGTACTCGAGATCCTCGGCGTGAAGCTCATCGGCATCGTCCCCGAGGACGAGCGCATCTTGATAAGCACCAACATCGGCAACCCGGCCTCTCTCGAGGAGAGCCCGAAGCTGGCAGCCGGCGCCGCCTTCCGCGACATCGCGCAGCGCATCCGCGGCGAGGAGGTCCCCTACCCGTCGTTCGATCAACCGACCGGCTTCATGGCCGCCCTCAGGCGCTTCTTCGGAGGCAACTGATGTTCCAGAGCCTGTTCGGTAGGCGCAAGAGCAAGGACCAGCTCAAGGACCGCCTGAAGCTCGTCCTGTCGTACGACCGCGCCAAGCTCTCGCCAGGCAACATGGACGCTCTGAAGCGCGAGCTCATGACGGTCATCAAGAAGTACTTCCCCTCCGACGGCAGCGATCTCGACGTGAAGGTCGAGCAGCAGGGCGAGCGCGTGGTGCTGGTCGCCAACTTGCCGGTGCAGCGCGGCTGAGTGAGCTTGGGGAGGCCATGACCGGTGGCAAGAAGGTTACGGCGTTCGAGGTCCTAGTGGCGGAGGCGGACGACCTGCAGCTGCAGCTCGTCGACGTGCTCCTGTCGGACCCGCGCTTCCACTTGGCGCGCGCGGCCACCGCCAGGGCCGCCCTCGAGTACCTGAAGGCCAACACCCCGGACCTGATCCTGGCGGCTGCCGATCTGCCGGACTTGGACGGCTATTCCCTCGTCTCGCGCGTCAAGCGGGTCGCCCGGCTCGCGCGGATCCCCGTCATCCTCACCACGGAGGCCGACGCCGGCCTCGGCCTCTCGCAACGCACCCGGCGGCGAGCCGAGGAGGCGCAAGTAGACCTCCTCCTACCGCGGCCGCTCGGCGACAAGAACCTCAAGGAGCGCGCCTTACGGCTCCTGCAGCCCGGTGGCGGGCAACGGAAGGCCGACGCGCCGGCGCCGGAGGCGCGGCTCGGCACGACGCTCGTACTGGACGAGACGCTGGAGGGGTTGCCCCGCCCCGTCGCGGATCCGACGAACGCCACCCGGTCCGGGGCAGCGCCGGCCACGCGCTCATCCCAGACAGGAGAGGGGGCGGCGGGAACCGAGGTCACCGGGACGGGGACGGCGAGTGGCGGCGCGATCGGAGCTGCAGCGGCAGGAAGCGAGGCGACCGAGACCACGCCGCAGCCGCTGGCGCAGGCCCACTTGGCCCGGGCGGAACGCGAGTCCCTCCTGCGCGAGAACGCGGCGCTGCGCAACGAGAACCGGGAACTGCGCGCCAACATCGAGCGTTTGAGGCGCGAGTTGAACGAGGCCAGGCAAGTAGGCAGGCCCGGGCGGCGCTGAGCGCGGCCGGCCGACCGGTGGGCGGCTCGGCAGCGGACACCCTCCTACGGTCGACCGGCGCCGGCCTCCAAGAACCGGTCGTTGCCGCCCGTTCCCCCTGCCTCGAGCTCCCCCGCCACGACGAGGTGGGCGACGGCCCACACCCGGATCGCGTCTATGACGTCTTGCAACTGCCTGCCGGCCTCCGTGAGTTCGTAACTGCACCGCGGCAGGCCCGCCGCATGTCCGTCGTCGTGGAGCACTTCCTTGCGGATCACCCCGACGCTCTCCAGCCGGGCGAGGCGATGGGCCAGCGTGGTGGGGTTGCAACCGCCGACGTCCCTGCCCAGCTCGTTGAAGCAGCGCGAGCCGTTCAGCAGCGCGTGCACTATGTGCAGCACCCACTTCTCCTGCAGGATCTCGATGGCGGAACCGGCGGCACAGCGCCTGATGGAGGCGCTCCTGGCACCGTTCGTGCCGGCACCACGCTCCTCGACGCCGACGCTCTGACTCTCCACGTCCAAGACGATACCACCGCCGCGCCGCGCGGGGTTTACCACGGCCTACACGACATAGGCAAGGGACCGGCCACACTCGGACGACCGGCGGCCTGATGGTAAAATGACTTCCCGGGCGCTAGCGCGGCTGCGGCAGCCACCACCAGCGTCCAGGGGGTATGGCGGCCTGAAGGCTACTGCCAGGAGCGGTAGGTTCGCCCGAAGGGAGCTACATGAACATCTACAAGCTGATGGGTCGCAACATCGAGGTCACCGATGCCATGCGTCAGTACGCGGAGGACAAGCTGGCTCGGCTCGACCGCTACTTCGACCAGATCATCGATGCCAGCGTGGTCATGGGCTACGACACGGCCGAGAACGCCGCCAACCCCGCCAAGGTCGAGGTGCAGCTCAACGTCCCGGGTGGCATCATCCGGGCAGAAGAGCGCGCGCTGGATACCTACGCCGCCGTCGACCTCGTCATGGCTAAACTAGAGCGCCAGCTCAAGCGCTTCAAGGGTCGCCTCATCGCCCAGCGCAGCGAGAGTATCCCCGTTCCGACCGAGACCGAGGCCGAGGAACAGGCCCCGCGCGTCACGCGCGTCAAGCGCCACGTGCTGCGCCCCATGGCGCCGGAAGACGCCGCCATCCAGATGGAGGCCCTCGGCCACGGCTTCTTCCTGTTCCGCAACGTCGAGACCGACCTCGTCAGCGTCATCTACTTGCGAGATGACGGGAACTACGGGCTGATAGAGCCGGCCAGCTGACCGCGGGAACTCATACTTCAGGCACATCCGCCCGCCGTTCGCGGCGGGCGATCACGTTGGCGACGGTCATCCCGAAAGCGAAACCACCGAGGTGGGCCCACCACGCGACGCCCTCCCCCGCCCCGCCACCATCGGAGATCGCCGACAGCCCCTGCATGATGGCCCAGAAGCCGAGGTACGCCCAGGCCGGCAGCCACGGCGCGTACCAAGGGGTCTGGCGCGAGAACAGCCTGACGAAGAGCCACGGCGCGATCAGCCCGGGGATGAGGGTCTGCACCCGTTGTTGAGGGTAGATGACTATGTAGGCGCCCAGGACGGCGCTTATGGCGCCCGAGGCGCCGATGAGGGGCGTGCGCGGCTCGCCGCCAAGGATCGCCTGGGCGAGCGCAGCGACCAGAGCGCCAACGGCGTAGAAGAGCGCGTACCGGAGATGCCCGAGCCGGTCCTCGACGTTGTCGCCGAACACGAAAAGGAACAGCATGTTCCCGAGCAGATGCATGAGTCCCCCGTGCAGGAACGCGTGGGTGATCAGTGTCGGCAAGGCGGCGACCGGCTCGGCGAGCAGCCGCGCCGGTACGAAGCCGTACTCGAACACGAAGGCCAGACCAGCCAGACCGCTGCCAAGGGACGCCTGGTACAGGAACACGGCGATGTTCGCCACCACCAGCGCCCAGGTGACGTAAGGCAACCTACTCCGCGGGTTCCTGTCTCGCAGAGGGATCAGATCGGCGCCCCCATCAACCGCGTCTCGCGGTCACCTCGAGCTCGGAGCGGTACTTGACCACGCTATCGGCTGGCACCACCCCGCGCACCGTAGCGCCGTGGTAGATGATCGTGCGTGGGCCGACCACCGTGCCGGGCGCCAGGACGGCGTTGCAGCCGATGCTGACGCCGTCACCCAGCACGGCTCCGAGCTTGCGCAGGCCGGTCCCCTCGCCACCGACGGTGATCTCGCTGCCGAACGTCTTGAAGTTCGCCAGCTTGACACCCGCGCCAAGGTTCACATCGTGACCGACCACGCTGTCGCCGACGTAGTTGAAGTGCGGAGCCTTGGCCCCGCCGAGGAGGACCGACCGTTTCACTTCCGTAGCATGCCCGACGTGCGCACCCGGACCCAGCACCACGGGTCCTCGGAGGTAGGCGCCGTGGCCCACCTTCGCCCCAGGGAACAGGTAGACCGGCCCCGTCAGGTAGGCGTGCGGGCCGACCTCGGCCCCCTCCATGACCGTCAGCCGGCCCTCCACGATGGCCGTCGGGTGGACGCTACCGCGGAGCTCGTTCCGGATGGCCGCTCCGAAGACGTCAAGGCGCGCGAGGGTCTCCCAGACCATCCCGCCGATCAGTAGTTCGGCCAGCTCGGATGGTAGGCGCGTCGTATCGAAGAGCTCGGCGGGGTCGAACATGCGGCGAGTCTACCGCCGTTCGAGCCCTACACGACGTGTACAATCGTGCGCGTACGTGCTGCAACTCGTCTTCAACCCCGCCGCGGGCAAAGGCCGCGCCAAGGCCGCCCTCGCGACCGCCCTGGCCTTCTTCGACGAGCGGCAGGTTCCGTACGCGCTGCACACGACCGAGGGCGCAGGGGACGCGACGAGGATCGCGTCGGCCACGCCTCCCGGTTCGAACGTCGTCGCCATCGGCGGCGACGGAACCGTGCACGAGGTGGCCAAGGGACTGTTGCAAACCGGCACCGCGGACGGTCGAACGGCCGGTCGGTCGCTAGGCATACTGCCCTTGGGATCAGGTGATGACTTCGCCTTCAGCCTCGGCTTGGCGCGCGACGACCTTCGGAGCGCACTCGAACGGCTGCTGACCGCGGAGCCGCGGCTGGTCGATTTCGGAACCGTCAACGGTGAGCCGTTCTTCAACGCCGTCGGGACCGGCTTGGACGCCGAGGTCGCCGAGCGCGTCGGAGCCTCCCCACGTTTCCTCAAGGGTGTCTCCGGCTACCTGTACTCGGTACTCGGCGCCTTGGTGCACTTGCGCGAGCCACACGCGCGCGTGCTCGTCGATGGCGCGCTCGTCCACGACGGGCCCTGCCTACTCGTGACCTCGCAGAACGGGCCCCGTTCGGGCGGCAGCTTCGTGTTCGCGCCCGAAGCCCGGCCGGACGACGGCATGCTCGACGTCGTGATCGCGGGGAAGGTCGGCCGCCTCGGCGCCCTCGGGCTGCTGCCCAAGGTCATGCAGGCCAAGCACCTTACCCATCCCGCCGTGCAACTGCGCCGGGGGCGCAACGTGCGCGTGGAGTGGTCTGAACCCCGCCCCGCCCACGCCGATGGCGAGCTCCTCGCCACGGACGCCGCATACGAGGTGGCGCTGCACCCACGCGCCCTGCCCGTGCTCGCCTGACCACCCGCTCGGCCGGGAACGCCAATACCAACGAAAGGGAGGCCCCGCTTGCGCGGGGCCTCCTGCTACTACCTCCGGCTCACGCCGGTACTGCCAACCGTTCCTTAGAAGGTGACGGTGTAGCTGATCCTGAACGCCTGGGCGGACGAGGCGACACCGTTGTTGTCGTTCTCGTACGTGCCGTAGGCGAACGTGAGGTCGTAGTAGTTCCAGATGAGCTCGTAGCCGCTCACGGACTGGGTGCCCGTGCCGTCGACGTCGGCAGCGCTGATGTCCGTAGCTCCGTCGCCAGCGCCACGGGTGTTCGTGGCGTTGCTGACGTTGGTGCCGGTCCAGCTGCCGTACTTGGCGGTGAGCTTGCTGTTGTCGAAGATGAACTCGTTCAGGACGAGGCCAACGCTCCACTGCAGCTCGCTAGCGGTGTAAGCAGCACCGACGAACGGAGTGTGGTCCGTCGTGCGGTAGTTGACGGCCGCCACCAGGCTCGGCTTGGTGAAGATGTCGAGCGGGGTGGTGGAGAGGCCGGTGCCGACGCGGATGCGCGTGAGCGCCTGGTCAACGGAGGAGCCAGGGCCGGCGATCGTGTCGGAGTCGTTCTCGGTGCGGAAGCCCACGTACGGGGTCAGCGACAGGATCGAGACGTTGAGCGCGTAGTCGGCGTTCACGTCGAGGATCGAGCGGCTGAAGTCGGCTTCCACCTGCGAGTAGCTGGCGCTGATGTTGAGGCCCTTGATGAGGGCGTTGGAAGCAGCGCCGTCGTGCTTGAGCGTGACGCCGAAGCCCGTGTTGTAGTTGTTGTCGCGCTCGATGTCAGCACCGGCGAGAGCAACAGCCGCTTCGCTGCCGTTGGCGAAGTACCGCAGGTTGTCGACGGACTCGCCGTTGACAGAGGCCTGGTGGTACCAGCCGCCGAGGCTGAAGCCGGCGAACAGGTTGGCCGTGGCATCGACACCGAACGAGGTGGCGCTGTCGCCAGCGACCGTCGTGTAGGAGTCGAAGTAGCCAGTGAGGTCGACGATGAACAGGCTGAGGCCGGCGTTCACGCCGAAGCCGCTCTGGTCTTCCGCGAAGGGGAAGGCATCGGCGTCAGCGCCGAGGTCGTAGAGGTTCGCGGTCCAGGCGTCGCTGATGCTGCGGTAGTTGGCGCCGAGGCTCGAGAGGACGGGGATACCGGAGGTATCGACGTCGAGGGTGGCGTAGAGGACGGATTCGTCCGTGGCGCCGCCCGAGCCGTTGGCCCATTCGAAGCCGAGGTCGAAGATGGACAGCGCGAGGCTGCCGTCAACGCCCCACACCGTGATCTGATCGTTGTCGGCGAGGTAGTCGTCCTTGTCGCCCGCGTTCGTGGCGTACTGAGCGAAGCTGCCGCCGAGGGTCAGGCCCTGGAGGGGGCTGACCGTGACGCGCGCGCCGCGCAGGTAGTCGTTCGCGAGGTTGGTCGGGTCGCCGGTGACCGGATCGGCCGGGCCGTTGAGGAAGCCAGGCGTGGTGTAGACGAGCGTGATGCCCGGGTTGAGGAACGCCAGGAAGTCAGGCGCGCCGACCGTGGCAACGAAGCCCGGGTCGTCGGTGGCGACGACGTACGGGGTGAAGCTCGTCTCGACGTTCGTGCCGAACGAGAAGGTGAGCGGCACGGCGCCGATAGGCTCGAACGTGGTCATGAACTTGCGGACCTCGAACCAGTTGATGCGCGGTTCGCTGTCCTCGACGATCGGGCCGCTGATGCGCGCGCTGTCCGAGCCGTCGTGGTTATCGATGGCGATCTCGAGCACGCCGCTGAAGCTGTTGAGCTTGTTGGGGCTGCCCTGACCATCGAAGCCGAACTTCGTGGCGAAGTTGAGGGTGAGCGTGGCCGTGGCCGCGCCCGCGGACTGCACGATGTCGTGACGGTCCTGAGCGACTTCGCCGACTTCCGTGCGGTAACCGCTCGTGCCGCTGGAGTCGCCGTCGAGTTCGGCGGCGCCGCGCGAGAAGGTCGAAGCGCCCATGTTACGCAGGCCGTTCAGACCGTAAGCGCGGTCGATGTCGAAGTAGTCGCCGATCGTGCGGCCGACGAAGTACGTGACCGTGATGCTGCCGGAGATCCCGAGGGGGTTCTCTTCGAGCTTGGCGACGCGGGCTTGCAGGTCGGCGATGGCGGCGTTCTGAGCGGCATCCGAGGCTTCCAGGGCCGAGACGCGGTCGCGAATGGCGATCTGGTTGCTGCGGATGAGGAGGACGAACTCGCGGATGTTCGCGATGTCCGAACGGTTGCGCTCGATGGCGCTGTTCACGGCCGAGAGGTCGACCGGAGCGGCGGTGCCGCCGGCGGACGACGAACCACCCTTGAGGCCGGCCACGTCAGCCTGGAGGAGCTGAAGGGCGCGGTTGAGGGCGGCGATGTCGTCGGCGTTCTGACGGCCGAGCGTGTTGGCCTGGTTGGCCAGGCTGTAAGCGGCGTCAGCGCGCGCAGCGGCGGCGTCGGCCTGGGCCTGCGCCGTGTCGAGGGCGACACGCTGCGAGGCGATCTGGTTCTGCAGATCGCGGAGGACCGCGGGATCGACGCCACCGTTGGCGTTGGCCAGAGCGGCCTCAAGGTCGTCGATACGTGCGGAGTTGGCGGTCACGTCGTCGGAGAGGCCGGCGATGGCGCTCTCGGCGGCGGACAGCCTCACGCCCTGGGCAGCGACGTCAGAGGCGAGCTCTTGCACGGCGTTGCGCAGCGAGTCGACGTCAGCCTGGGTAAGCGCGAGCGCCGAGTTGAGGTTGTCATTGATGACGTCAAGCAGGCGGCTGACAACGAGAGCGGCTTGGTAACGCGTGAAGGCTTCGTTACCGCGGAAGGTTCCGTCGGGGAAGCCGATGACGATGCCGAGGCTGGAGATGCGGTCGACGGCGTCGCCGGCCCAGTGGTTCGCCGGGATGTCCGGGAACGAGTACTGAGCGAAGGCGCCGCTGGCCGTGATCGCCGCCAGGAGCGTGATGATTAGCTTCTTCATGAATTCCTACCCCTTGAACTGGTGAAGTCTTCCTGCTCAGTGCGCTTCACGAGCCGCCGGGCGCAACCACCGTGAGTGTCCGAGTTTCCTCGCCGGTCTTGCGCCACTCGATCTCGCGTCGCTCACTGGGTTCCCGAGCTTCCCTGGCCGGTTCAAAAGGTAGCACCTCCTTCCAGTGCGGCCACGGACGACACGGGTCCACCGGGATTAGACCACGCGCGCTGCGCGCGTGTCAAGGCGCATGTGGCATCGATGAGAAGCCTTTGGGGCCATGCGCATGGGTAAAACCCCCATAGGTGAAGCACGTCACTCACGGTCGCCTCATGAGAGGACGGCGCGTCGAACGGTCGGGCGGGAGGCGTCCCGACACCCCGAGGCCGGTCGCCCACCACCTGGTATCGTCGCGCCCATGGCTCGCATCATCGTGCCTGAAGCGGAAGCGCTGATCGACCAGGAGTTGGGGGTCTTGGACCACGGGTTCGTGCGCCTCGTCGACTACCTTGGCGGCGACGCGCGCATCGTCCAGGCCGCCCGCGTCTCGTACGGGGACGGCACGAAGACCGTTCGCGAGGACGGCGCCCTCATCGACTACCTTCTCCGGAACCGGCACACGAGCCCGTTCGAGCAGGTCATCCTCACCTTCCACGTCAAGTTGCCGATCTTCGTGGCCAGGCAGTGGATCCGTCACCGCACGGCGCGACTGAACGAGATCTCCGGGCGGTACTCCGTCATGCGCGACGAGTTCTACGTCCCGAACGCCCGCGAGGTGCGGTTCCAGGACAAGCGCAACCGCCAAGGCGGCGATGGGCGCGAGGTACCGCCGGAGCTGCGCGAGCGCGTGATCTCCGTGCTGCGCTCCGGCCAGGAACGCACCTACGCCGAGTACGAAGGGTTGCTGGAAGACGACATCGCCCGCGAACTGGCCAGGGTGAACCTGCCGCTGAGCCTCTACACCGAGATGTACTGGCAGATCGACCTCAACAACCTGTTCCACTTCCTGAGGTTGCGCCTGGACTGGCACGCCCAGTACGAGATCAGGGCGTACGGCGACGTCATGGCGCGGATCGCGCAGGCGGTCGCTCCCATGGCGTACGCCGCCTTCGAGGAGCACGAGCTCCACGGCCGCTCCTTCTCGCGCACCGAGCTCGACGTCCTGCGCGCGGCGCTCGACCCCGAGCGGCTCGAGGCCGCCCTGGCCGCCAGCGGCCTGCGCGCCACGCGCCGGGACGATCTCATGCGCAAGCTTGCGCTCATGCGCAAGCCCGCGGCGCCCGGTGAGGCGCCCGCCTGAGGCGACGCGGGTGCGTTACCGCGTCGTCGCGGTCGGGAAGCTGAAGTCCGCGTTCTACCGCGAGGCTTGCGAGCACTACCTCAAACGCCTCGGTCCCCTGGCGACGTGCGAGGTCATCGAGGTGCGCGAGGCGCGCGAGGCTGACGTCGAGGCGACCAAGCTCGCCGAGGGCGCCGCCCTCCTCGCGAAGGTCCAGGGGCTCTCCGTCGCCTTGGACGAGCACGGCCGGACGCTCGACACCCGGGCCTTGGCCCGCCGTGTGAGCGCGCTGGAGAATCGCGGCGTCAGCCAGGCGACCATCCTGGTCGGCGGGGCGGAAGGGCACGGGCGCGACCTGCTCGGGGCGGTCGACGAGACCTGGAGCCTCTCTCCGCTCACGTTGCCGCACGACCTGGCGCGGCTCGTCCTCCTCGAACAGCTCTATCGCATAGAGACCCTACGGACAGGCCACCCTTACCACCGGGGTTGACCGGTCCCGCAGCGGGGTCCGGCAAGCGTGCGACGGTCGATCGCATGGTGTCGGGGCCGCGCCGGGCGGCCCGGCTGCCCGGTTCGTCAGCGACCGCGCCCCGAAGCGCTCAGCAAGGCGATGTGGAGGCTCAGGAGATCGGCCATGAGCACCCCGAGTGACTCGAGCTCGAACGGCACCCCGACCTCCAGGGCCAGATAGAGGTTGCGCGGTCCGATGGCGACGCTGGGAGCGGCGCCGTTGGCATGGCGCTGCACGCCCCCGGCGGTACGGCTTGCCGTGGCGGACGCGACCACCTCGTCAGCCTCTCCCAATAACCGCCTCAGGACCGTCCTGACCGGGCCGGTCAGGAGCGGCGCCGCGGCGGCGGCCTCGCGGGCGTAGACACTGACGACCGCGTCGAACTCGGGGTCGAAGGCGCAGTCCAGGCGTTCGGCGCCGGACCGGCCGGCCACCAGGCCCTCGAGGATCTTGTGGCGTTTGGCGCTGGCCCTGAGCGAGACGGGGGAGTGCTCGACGTTCGAACGCACGACGACCCCGATGCGCAACCCCGCCACCGACCCGGTAGGGCCGTCGCGATCGTGGGTCTGCTCGAACAGGGCGATGTCGGGCTGGTCAGGGCGCACCCGCTCGTAAACCGTGCCGATCAGGCCGGGTCCGAGATCCAGGTCGTCGCGGAGCGCCTCGGCCAGGGCCGGAGCCGGTTCCAGTTCGAAGGCGCCTGCGAACGCCCGCCACTCGCGTTCACGTAGGTCGCCGTCTCGCGCACGCCTGAAAGCCACGGCGGAAACGCTAGCCCGACGCCGCCGAAGCACCCTAGCGGAAACGTCACTCCGTTCGCCCGGACCGCGTCGCGCTCGGGGAAGGGAGGGTGGGCGCGGACCCGGGGGCGAAGTACAGTGGACCGCGTGAACGAAGCCGGCAGCGCCAGGTCGATCGAGGCGGGCACGGCGCCCACGCTGGGGGCCGGGTTGAGCGTCAGGCGGCGCCGACACCTGACGTGGTGGCTCGTGAGCGGGGCGGTGCTCACTTTCGCCATGCTGGTGGTGGGCGGCATCACGCGCCTCACCCAGTCGGGGCTGTCGATCGTCGAGTGGGCGCCGCTGATGGGCGTCTTCCCCCCGATCGGCGAAGCGCAGTGGCAAGAGGCGTTCGACGCGTACAAGCGCTACCCCGAGTACCAGCAGTTGCGGCCGGACATGACGCTCGCGGAGTACCGCTTCATCTTCTACTGGGAGTACGCCCATCGCCTGCTGGCAAGGGTCATCGGCGCCTTGTTCCTTGTGCCGTTCCTGCTGTTCCTCGCACGCGGCTACCTGCGGGGCCCGCTGCTCGTTCGCCTGCTCCTCTTGTTCGGCCTCGGCGCGCTGCAGGGACTGATGGGTTGGCTGATGGTCGCCAGCGGTCTCGTCGACCGCCCCAGCGTCGCCCACGAACGCCTCGCCGCGCACTTGCTGCTGGCGTTCACCATCTTCGGGGTCTGCCTCTGGACGGCTGCCGACCTATGGCCCGGCAGCCTCGTCCGCGGCCGGGCGGCGTGGCGCTGGACCAGGAGCGTGCGCGCTTGGCTCGTCTTCTTCGGGGTCGTGCTCGTGGTCCAGGTCACGTACGGCGCCTTCGTCGCGGGCCTCGACGCGGGCCTGGCGTTCAACACGTGGCCGCGGATGGCTGGCGGCTGGTTCCCGCCCGCCGCCTGGCGCCTCGAGCCGCCGCTTCGCAACCTGCTCGACAACATCGCCACCGTGCAGTGGTTGCACCGAACCTTGCCGGTCCTACTCCTGCTGCTGGCGATCGGCCTGCTGGCCGCCACGTGGCGTCCGCCTGCGCGCAGCGGTCGTCACCGACGGTTCGCGGCGGCGTTGCTGACCGCCGTCCTCGTTCAGGCCGGCCTCGGGATCGCGACCCTGCTGGCGTTCGTTCCGGTCTGGCTGGCGGCCATGCACCAGGCCATGGCGCTGCTGCTCTTCGGCGTCTGGCTGGCGTGGCTGCACGTAGTCAGCCGGGCCAGGCAAGTCGGGTAGTAGAGCCCAACGTCCGCCGCGACGCAGGGTCGCGGCTCGGACCCGATCGACGCCCGGCTCAGACGTTGAAGCCGAACATGCGCATCTGCTTCTTGCCGTCGTCGGTCATCTTGGCCGGGCTCCACGGCGGCGACCACACGAAGTCGACGCTCACGGAGTTGACGCCGTCGACTTTCATGGCGGCCAGCTCGGCGTCCGACTGGATCAGGTCCTGCACGGGGCAGCCCATGCTCGTGAGGGTCATCGTGATGCCCACGTTGCCCTGCCCGTCGATCTCCAAGTCGTAGACCAGGCCCAGGTCAACGATGTTGACGGGGATCTCGGGGTCGTGAACGACCTTGAGGGCTTCCAGCACCTGCGCGCGCAACTCTTCGCTGCCGGCGGTCTGGAGCGCCTGTCCGGTCGCCTCGCCTGACCCGACGGGCGCCGCGGTCGTCTCGTCGCTGCTACTCATACATGTGAAGTTAACAGAACGGCACGCGGCGCGCCGTAGCCCCGCGGTCGGAGGTCGGAGCCCGCTCGCCTTCGCCTTTCGACCACGGCGTTCACCAGTCGGCGAAGCGGTCGCGGTATACGACCCAAGCGAAGGTCAGGGCGATGAGGGTGCTAAGGAGGCTGGTGCCCCCGTAGGAGACGAGGGGCAAGGTGATGCCGGTGACGGGCGCCACCCCGAGGGTCACGCCGACGTTGACGAGGACCTGGAAGCCGATGAGAACGACGACCCCCACGATGAGGAGCTGGTCGCGTTCGAACGGGCACTCCG